>JAFULL010000031.1 GCA_017473345.1 Clostridia bacterium
AGCTGTGGTGGGGCCATCGCATTCCAGTGTGGTACTGCGAGGAGTGCGGCGAAATGATGGTGCTGCGTGAGGATCCCTCCTGCTGCTCCAAGTGCGGTTCTACCCACATCCATCAGGATGAGGACGTGCTGGATACCTGGTTCTCCTCTGCGTTGTGGCCCTTCTCTACCCTGGGCTGGCCGGAGAACACCGAAGACCTGAAGTACTTCTATCCCACCGACGTGCTGGTGACCGGCTATGACATCATCACCTTCTGGGTGAGCCGTATGATCACCTGCGGCGTGGAACAGATGGGCGAGACCCCCTTCAAGACCGTGCTGATCCACGGCCTGGTTCGCGATGAGCAGGGCCGCAAGATGTCGAAGTCCCTGGGCAACGGCGTGGATCCGCTGGAGGTCATCAACAAGTACGGCGCCGACGCGCTGCGCTTCTCGCTGGCTATGGGCGTGAGCCCCGGCAACGACACCCGTTATTCTGATGAGAAGGTCGAAAGCGCCCGCAACTTCGCCAACAAGATCTGGAACGCTTCCCGCTTCGTGCTCATGAACACTGAGACCCGCGAAGCGATCGACCCGGCCAAGCTGCAGCTGCCTGACAAGTGGATCCTCAGCCGCCTGAACAAGGTGATCGCCGAGATCTCCTCTCACATGGAAGACGGCGACTTCGGCATTGCTGCCCAGAACATCTACGACTTTGCGTGGAATGAGTTCTGCGACTGGTATATCGAGCTGAGCAAGGGCCGCCTGATGGGCGACGATCTGGAGCAGAAGAACAACGTGCGCGGCGTGCTGCTGTACGTGATCGAAAGCATCCTGAAGCTGCTGCATCCCTTCATGCCCTATCTCACCGAGGAAGTGTACCAGCATCTGCCCCAGCACGAGGGCATGCTGATCACCGCCAAGTGGCCTGAAGTGAAGGCTGAATATGACTATGCTGTGGAAGAGCGCCAGATGGAAGGCCTGATGGACGTCATCCGCGCCATCCGCAACCTGCGTGCTGAAATGAACGTGCAGGCCGGCAAGCGTACTCACATCACCCTGATCCCCGAGGCTGGCTGGGAAGACACCCTCGCCATTGCTGAGCCCTATCTGCAGCGCCTGGCCTACGCCAGCGACGCCAAGCTGGGCGGCAAGGACGCGCTGGCGGGTGAAAAGATCGTAAGCGCCGTCTGCGCCGCCGGCGAAATCCGCATCCCGCTGGGCGATCTGGTGGACATCGGCAAGGAAATTGCCCGTCTGGAGAAGGAAAAGAAGAACCTGGAGGGCGAAATTGCCCGCGCCAACGGCAAGCTGAATAATGCCGGCTTCCTTTCCAAGGCTCCCGCTCATCTGGTGGAGCAGGAAAAGGCGAAGCTTGCAACCAATGAAAGCATGCTGGAATCCCTCAATGCCCGCATTGCGGACCTGAAGGGCGAATAATCAAACTGCGCCACTGCGGCTCCTTCGGGGCCGCAGTGGCTGTACTGCTGAAATGGAGATGAACGTATGCAGGTGCTGATCGGCACGACCAACCCGGCCAAGCTCAAGCTGTTTAAGCAGGTGCTGGACGGCTGGCCCATCACCTTTGTAACGCTGCGGGATTTGAACATCACTGCAGAGCCTGAGGAGATGGGGCGCAATCCCGCAGAAAATGCGGCGGTCAAGGCTGCCTTCTATGGTCAGTTCGCTGATTACGTCATCTGCAACGACTCCGGACTGTATTTCGACAATCTGGAACTGGATGATCCGCGGCAGCCCGGGCTGCATATCCGCACACCGCAGGGCAAACGGCTGGACGATGAACAGATGATCGATTATTACAGCCAACTGGTTCACAGCCTCGGCGGCAAGGTGCTGGCTTATTATCTGGATGGCTTTGCTGTCAAAACGCCGCAGGGTGTCAAAACGTTTATGAAATCCCGCGAGGATGCACGGCAGGCGGCTTTCTGGATGCTGGATCAGCCGGTGTCCGCCCGCAGACCGGGGTGGCCGCTGGATTCCCTGTCCAAAGAACTGGACGACACATCCTTTCTGGATGAAGGCGTGGAGCTAAAACCCTCCACAACAGGCCAAACGAAAAAGGCATGGGTGCGTTTTCTGGTAAGCGCGCTTGGACTTGATACAGCGGAGGAAGCATGAGCAACGATTTTCACCATATTCCTGTCCTGTTTGACGAAGTGATGGAATGGATGAATCCGCAGCCTGACGGCGTTTATGCCGACGGCACGCTGGGCGGCGGCGGCCACAGCGAAGGCATTCTGCGTTTAAGCGGCGGCACAGCAAAGCTGTATGGCATCGACCGTGATCTGGAAGCGATTGCTGCTGCATCTGAACGGCTGAAAGGGTTCAGCGGTTTTCAGGCCATCCATGGCAATTTCCACGACGCGAAAGAACTGCTCGCCGCAGCCGGTGCGCCTGCGCTCACCGGCGCGCTGCTGGATCTGGGCGTCAGCAGTCATCAGCTGGATGTGGGCGGTCGCGGCTTCAGCTACCATGAGGACGCGCCGCTGGATATGCGCATGGATAAGTCGCAGGGCATCACCGCTGCGGAATATCTGGCGAATATCGATCAGAACGAGTTCCGCCGCATCCTGACCGACTATGGCGAGGAAAAATGGGCTGCACGCATTGCACAGGTATTTGTGGAAAAGCGCGCGCAAAAACCCATCCTGACCACTGGTGATCTGGTGGCGGTGGTGGATGCAGCCATCCCCAAGGCTGTGCGCCGCAAGGATGACGGTCATCCGGCCCGCCGTACTTTCCAGGCGGTGCGCATCGCCGTCAACGATGAGCTGGCTCCGCTGGAACAGGCGCTGTGCGACTTTGTGGACCTGCTCGCCCCGGGTGGCAGGCTGCTGGTGATCACCTTCCATTCGCTGGAGGACCGCATCACCAAAAACACCTTCCGTAGGCTGCAGAATCCCTGCACCTGCCCGCCTAAAATGCCTGTATGCGTATGCGGCAAAAAGCCGCTGGGCAAGGCGCTGGCAGGCGGCGCGGTGAAGCCCTCCAAAAACGAAACGACCGATAATGCCCGTGCACGCAGCGCCAAGCTGCGCGTGTTTGAAAAGAAACAGGAGGCGGAATGATGCCCACTTTGTACGTCGTGGCCACACCCATCGGCAATCTGGGCGATATGACGCCCCGTGCCATTGAAACGCTGAAAACGGTTTCTCTGATCGCGACTGAAGACACCCGCGTGACGCAGAAGCTGCTCAACGCCTTTGACATCCATACGCCGCTCACCAGCTGCCATGAACACAATGAGCGCAGCAAGGCTGTGCAGATCGTGGAACGTATGCTTGCCGAAAACATCGACGTGGCCGTCACCACCGATGCAGGCACGCCCTGTATCAGCGACCCCGGCAGCATCCTGACGGCGGAAGCGGTGAAGGCTGGCGTCGAGGTGCTGGCGATTCCCGGACCAACAGCGATGGCGTCCGCCCTCAGTGTAAGCGGCTTCGATATGACCGAGTTCACCTTCTATGGCTTTCTGCCCCGTCAGAAGAATGAACTGAAGGAAAAGCTTTTGGACATGGCTCGCCATTCCAAACTGGCGGTTGTGCACGAATCGCCCCATCGCGTGGCGGATCTGCTGCAGGCGGTGAAAGCGGTACTGCCGGGCACGCAGGTCTCCGCCAGCTGCGACCTGACCAAAAAGTATGAAAAAACTGTGCGCGGCACGGTCACGGAAGTGCTGGCTGATATTGAAAGCAACCCAAAGGCGGAAAAGGGCGAATACTGCATCGTGTTCAAATGGGACGAGGCGGATATTCTGCAGCCGGAAGCGGCAAAGAGCGAGCTTTCGCTGGAAGCGCAGCTGTTTGATGGCCTTGTACGAGGGCTGAGCCTGCGCGATGCCGTCGACGAACTGATTGCCCGGGGTGAACGCAAAAACGCCGTCAAGGCCGCCAGCCTGAATGTGAAAAACATGATGGAATAAAAAGAAGAAGCGCTGTTTAAACAGCGCTTCTTCTTTTACAGCCCCAAGAGCAATCGGATGATCCCGCCTACAATACCGCCGCCCACAATGAGGCATACGCTACTCAGCTTTGTTTTGCGGGCCAGAATGAAGCACACGATGAACGTGGCGACCGACAGCCAGTCGATGGCGGCCAGTTCCAGCGCGCCGCCGATCAGCAAAGCGTTTCGCATGATGGTCAGACCGCCCACGAAGATCGTAGCGACGACCACAGGGCGCAGGCCGTCCATCATGCCCTGTACCAGTGTGAGCTTGCGGTAGCGCTGGTACAAAAGGCCCAAACCAAGAGAAATAGCACAGCCGGGCAGGATGGCCGCGATGGTGGCAATGATGGCGCCGGGCAGCCCGGCCAGCTGCATGCCCACAAAGGTGGCTGCGTTCACTGCAATTGGCCCGGGGGTGGATTCGGCAATGGCGATCGGGTCGTTGAAAGTACTTGCGGTCAGCCAGCCTTTCTGGGTGACCACCTGCTGAGAGATCAGCGTGATGGAAACCATGCCGCCGCCAAAGCTGAAAAGACCAACCTTCAGAAAGCTCCAGAACAGATCAGCCAGCAGCATGGCGCTTCACCTCCCACAGGGACGCTGCGGCACCGAAAACGGCGCCGACAAGCAGGATCCAGATCACGTTGAGACCGCAAAGCCCCAGCGCCAGCCCGGCGGCAAACATCAGCCATGAGGACGCCTTTTTGCGGTCGCGGATGGGTTTGAGCATGGAAAGTGCAGCGGCAAAGATCACAGCTGCTACAGCAGGCTGCATGCTGCGCAGAAAGACATCCGCGATGGGGGAGGTGCGGAAAGCGTCGTAGCAAAGGGAAATGATGCTGATCCATACGAAGGGCAGAATGACCGTGCCGGCAACAGCGGCAACCGTTCCGCGCACGCTGGCAATGCGGTAGCCTGTCTGGGATGCAACATTCATGGCCACTGCACAGGGTGAGGACTGCGCCATAGCGACGATGTCCAGCATGTCTTCCTCACTCAGCCACTGAAGCTGATCCACGAACTTTTTGCGGATCAGCGGTATGATGACAAAACCGCCGCCAAAGGTAAAGGCGCTTATATAAAGCATGGACCAGAACAGCTTGCGGCAGTAAGACGGTTTTTGCTGCATGATAGCTCCATTCAGTGCGCCTAATACGCACTTTTTGTGAATTCGCGAAAGCTGATTCAAATCCTGCTTTTTCGTTGTTTTTCTTGCCGTGGTTCGTTGACAACCACTATGGATAGTGTTATCATCGCAGACAAGCACAAAGCAAAGGAGGTCAGTCCGGATGAAACAGCATATGACTTCGGCTTACTTCTTTTACTTTAGCTTTACGTTTGCGCGTAAGGCTCTTTTGCGTTGTGCTGTGTGAGTAAGCTGATTGTAGCAAGCAAACCCTCGCGGCCAATGCCGCGGGGGTTTTTTCTTGAACATCGAAGGAGGCAGCGCCATGATCGTTATCCTGAAGAAGAACCCGGACGAGAAACAGCTCAACAACCTGATGGCATGGCTTGAAAATCTCAATTTGTCCATTCATCCCACCGAAGGCCAGATGCATACCATTCTGGGCCTTGTGGGCGATACATCTGCCGTGGATATCGATCTGCTGCGTGCACTGGATATTGTCGAGGACGTCAAGCGTGTGCAGGAGCCCTATAAGAGCGCCAACCGCAAGTTTCACGAAGAGGATACGGTCATTCCCGTCGGCAATACGCAAATCGGCGGCGATGTGTTCAGCGTGATCGCAGGCCCCTGCAGCATCGAAAGCGAAGAGCAGGTTTGCCAGATTGCAAAAGCGGTGAAGGCCTCCGGTGCAACCATGCTTCGCGGCGGCGCCTTCAAGCCCCGCACCTCTCCCTATGCGTTCCAGGGTCTGCGTGGCCATGGCCTGGAGCTGCTGCTGGAGGCCAAGCGTCAGACCGGCTTGCCCGTCGTGACGGAAATCATGGATCTCAGCCAGCTGAAGCTGTTCGACAAAGTTGACGTCATTCAGGTTGGCGCGCGCAACATGCAGAACTTTGAACTGCTCAAGGAACTGGGCCACACCGGCAAGCCCATCCTCATCAAGCGCGGCCTTGCCAACACGCTGCAGGAACTGCTGATGAGCGCTGAATACGTAATGGCTGGCGGCAATGAAAACGTCATCCTGTGCGAGCGCGGTATCCGTACCTTCGAAACGGCCACCCGCAATACACTGGATCTGTCTGCGGTGCCAATGCTCAAGAAAATGACCCACCTGCCCATCATCATCGACCCCAGCCATGCCACCGGCATTTCCTGGATGGTCAAGCCCATGGCTATGGCTGCCGCCGCCTGCGGTGCGGATGGCTTGATGATCGAAGTGCACAACGACCCTAAGCGCGCGCTTTGCGACGGTGCACAGTCTCTTACGCCGGAAGCTTTTGACGACGTTATGCAGGCCGTCAATGCTATCCTGCCTCATGCCTACAAAATGCCCAAGGGGATGTAAGAATGAATATTGCCATCATCGGTCTGGGCCTCATCGGCGGCTCCATGGCGAAAACCATCAAAAAGTGCATGCCTCAGCATACGGTTCTGGGCATGGACACCAACCAGCAGGTCATGTTCAAGGCCAAACTGCTGGAAGCCATCGACGCAGAACTCACGCCGGAACGTCTTTCCATTTGCGATATGATTCTGGTCGCGATCTGGCCGACGGCTGCTGTGACTTACGTGCAGGAAAACGCGGCGAAGATCAGGCCGGGCGCGATGGTCATCGACCTTTGCGGCGTGAAGCGCGCAGTGTGCGAGCCACTGTTTGAAACGGCTGCGCAGCACGGCTTTACCTTTGTGGGCGGACATCCCATGGCCGGCATTGAATACTCCGGCTTTGACCATGCATCGGCCTCGCTGTTTGCCAATGCTTCGATGATCCTTACCCCGCCTCCCGGCACGCCTATTCAGACACTGGCGGATTTGAAGCATTTCTTCCGCGAACTGGGTTTTTCGCGGGTTGTGATGACTTCGCCGGAGGATCACGACCGCGTGATCAGCTACACTTCGCAGCTGGCACATGTGGTGTCCAGCGCCTATGTAAAGAGCCCTGAAGCGATGGAGCATCATGGTTTTTCCGCCGGCAGCTTCCGCGATATGACGCGCGTGGCAAGGCTGAGTCCCGGCATGTGGACGGAGCTTTTCCTGCTCAATCGCGAACCGCTGCTTTCTGAACTGGAAGCGCTGATTGCTCATCTGAACGAATACCGCAATGCTTTGCAGAATAACGATGCCCAGCGCATGAACGCCCTTTTGCAGGAAGGTACCGAGCGCAAGGAGATCGTTGACAGAAAGGGTGACGAGCCGTGAGAACGGTGCATGTATCCGCAGGCAGGCCCTACGATGTGCTGATCGAACGCGGGTTGATGGACTGTGCAGGCGAGATCCTTGAGCAAGCACTGGGCAAAACCTGCAAGGCCGCCATCCTGACGGATGATACCGTTGACGCGCTGTACGGCGCACAGACACAGGGCGTGCTGGAACGTGCAGGGTTTCAGGTATGCCGTTTCGTCATGCCTCACGGCGAGGAAAACAAGAACCTTGCTGTGTGGGCAACGATGCTTGATTTTTTAGCGGAAAATCAGATGACCCGCTCGGACGTTATTGTGGCGGTGGGCGGCGGCGTGGTGGGGGATATGGCCGGGTTTGCAGCGGCCAGCTTTCTGCGCGGCATAAAGTTTATGCAGATTCCCACAACGCTTTTGGCAATGGTAGACAGCAGCGTCGGCGGCAAGACGGGCCTGAACCTGAAGGCTGGCAAGAACCTTGCAGGCGCGTTCTATCAGCCCTGTGTGGTGCTGTGCGATCCGGATGCGCTTTGGACGCTGAAGCCGGAGCAGCTGGCTGACGGTGTGGCCGAAGTCATCAAGTACGGCGTACTGGGCGATAAGCCTCTGTTTGATCTGCTGAAGGATGGCAAGTGGCACGACCGTATGCTGGACGTGATCCAGACCTGTGTTGCAGCCAAAGCGCGGCTGGTTGAAGAAGATGAGCATGACACTGGCAGCCGACAGTTTTTGAATCTGGGTCACACGCTTGGGCATGCAATTGAAAAATGCAGCGATTACAGTATTTCCCACGGCCATGCAGTGGCCATCGGCATGGTATATGCCGCAAGGCTTGCATGCAGGCTGGAACTGTGTGAACCAGTGGTGGAAACGCAGGTCGTTTCATGCCTGAAGGCAAACAGTCTGCCCGTTGCAGCTCCCTACACAGCGCAGCAGCTGTGTGCAGTGGCCCTGTCTGACAAAAAGCGTGCAGGCAGCAAGATTACTTTTGTACTGCCTGATGCCATTGGCAAATGTGAACTGAAGAAAATGGTTGTTGCGGATCTGCCCGAACTGATCCGGATGGCTGTTGAAGAGTGAACAGAAAGGTTGATAGCATGGATATTCAGGAGCTTCGCCAAAAGATCAACGAAATCGACGCGCAGCTGGTGAAGCAGTTTGACGAGCGTATGCATGTTGCGCTGGAAATTGCCAAATACAAAAAGGCCAACAATCTGCCGGTGTTTGATCCTGCGCGTGAACGTGATGTGCTCAACAAGCAGGTCGCGGCGGTTGACGAGGAGATGGCCATGTATGTGAAGCTGCTGTACAATACGCTGTTTGATCTGAGCCGCAGCTATCAGCAGTGCTATATGACCCAGCGCACGGAGCTGACCAATCATATCGCGCAGGCGATCGAAAAAACGCCCAAACTGTTCCCCAAGCAGGCGGTCGTTGCCTGCCAGGGCGTGGAGGGCGCATACAGCCAGCAGGCTTGCGACAAGTTGTTTGCACTGCCCAGCATTATGTATTTCAAGCGCTTTGAGGGCGTTTTTCAGGCGGTGGAAAGCGGCCTGTGCCAGTACGGCGTGCTGCCCATTGAAAACAGCTCCTATGGTTCTGTGACCGAAGTGTACGACTTGATGCGCAAGTACCGTTTCTCCATTGTGCGCGGCGTTCGCCTCAAGATCAATCACCGGCTGCTGGCTAAGCCCGGCGTAAAGCTGGAAAACATCCGCGAGATCGTCAGCCATGAGCAGGCCATCGGCCAGTGCAGCGAGTTCCTCAAGGGGCTTAAGGATGTCAAGGTCACCGTTTGCGTCAACACTGCCATGGCGGCACAGATGGTCAGTCAGTCCGACCGCGATGATATCGCGGCGATTTCTGCTCCTTCCTGCGCAGCACTGTATGGCCTGAGCGTGCTGAAGGCGGATATCTCCAACAGCGACAGCAACTTCACGCGCTTCATCTGTATTGCCAAGAATCTTGAAATCTACCCCGAAGCCAATAAGATGAGTCTGATGCTCAACGTGCAGCATAAGCCCGGCGCGCTGTACAACATGATTGCCAAGTTCTCGGCGCTCGGCCTGAACCTGACCAAGCTGGAAAGCCGCCCCATTGCCGGAACGGACTTTGAATTCATGTTCTACTTCGATCTTGATGCTTCTGTTTATGATAAGGCAGCTCTGCAGCTGCTGGCTCAGCTGGATGAAGGCCCCGAAACCTTCACCTATCTGGGCAGTTATTCCGAAATCTGAGGCGAGTGCATGAAACACTTTGGTTTGATCGGCGAGCGGCTTGGACACAGCCATTCTAAAACGCTGCATGGCTATCTGGCAGATTACAGCTATGAGCTGTGGCCCATGCCGCGTGATGCGGTGGACGGCTTTCTGAAGACGGCTGAGTTTGATGGAATGAACGTGACCATTCCCTATAAACAGACGGTCATTCCCTATCTGGCTGAGATGGGGGAGACGGCGCGACGCGTGGGGTGCGTGAACACCATCGTCAAACGATCGGATGGAACGCTGTATGGCGACAATACAGATGTTTACGGCATGAGCGTGATGGCTGCGCGTGCAGGGATCAACTTTGCCGGAAAAAAGACGCTCATCCTGGGCAGCGGCGGTACGTCGCTGACGGCTCAGGCTGTGGTGCGCGCTGCCGGCGGCGAGGCGGTTGTGATCTCCCGGTATGGTGAGAATAACTATGAGAATCTTGAAAAACATGCCGATGCTGATTACCTGATCAATACCACGCCGGTAGGCATGTATCCCAATGTGGACGCCTCCCCGGTCGACCTGAAGCGGCTGCCCTGTCTGAAGGGCGTGCTGGATGTAATCTATAATCCGCTGCGTACAAAACTGCTGCAGCAGGCGCAGCAGCTGGGCATTCCCCATCAGGGTGGATTGTGCATGCTGGTGTATCAGGCCGTTCGCGCCTGCGAACTGTTTGCAGGCGAAACCGTATCCGTTCAGCGGGCTCAGGCTGCGGAAATGGCGCTGCGAAAGTCAGTGACCAATCTGGTGCTGGTAGGCATGCCTGGCTGCGGCAAAAGCACCATTGGTGCAAAACTGGCACAGACGTTGGATATGCCCCTTGTTGATCTGGATGAAGAGATCGTACGCACGGCTGGCATGAGCATTCCGGAAATCTTCCGTACAGAAGGCGAGGCGGGTTTCCGTGAACGTGAAGCCGAGCAGGTGAAACGCTTCGGCAGCGAAGGCGGGAGGGTGCTCGTCACCGGCGGAGGGGCGATCAAGCGTGAGGATAACCGTGCGCATCTGCAGATGAATGGTTTTGTGGTGCAGCTCAAACGCAGTCTGGATGCGCTGCCCATGGATGGCAGACCGCTTTCCAAAGACCGGCAGGCGCTGGAAAATATGTGGCAGGAGCGCGCTCCGCTGTATGCTGCCTGTGCAGATCAGATCATCGAAAATGACAGCACCATCGACGCCTGTGTGCAGGCCATCAAGGAGGCATTTGATGAAGCTCTTCGTTCTTAACGGCCCCAACCTCAATATGCTGGGAATTCGTGAACCGGGCATCTACGGCAAGCAGGATTTTAACGCGCTGATTGCCTATATTCATGAAGTGTGCCAGCGCGAAGGTATTGAGGTTGAGTGTTTCCAGTCCAATCACGAGGGCGTGCTGGTGGATATCATTCAGAGTGCTTACGGCAAAGCGGATGGCATTGTGATCAATCCGGCTGCCTATACCCATACCAGCGTCGCGATACTGGATGCGCTTAAAGCGGTAGCACTTCCTGCCGTAGAAGTGCATCTGAGCGATATCAAAGAACGCGAAAGCTTCCGCCATATCAGCTATCCGGCAATGGCCTGCATCGCGCAGGTAAAAGGCAAGGGTTTCTATGGGTATGAAGAGGCGATCCTTTTGCTGAAGGAACATCTGAGCAAATAAAAAAGAGTAAGAAAAAACGCAGAAGCAAGCGCTACTGCGTTTTTTCTTACTCTTTTTCAAACCAATCGATGGCTTCAAGCAAATCGGTGAATACAATGTCGCAGTACGGCGCACATTCTTCGGTATAAGGCATCATATCCGGCACCATGGCCACCATCGCCCCGGAGGCTCTGCCTGCACAAAGGCCGTTGAAGGCGTCTTCCATGACAAGGCATTCCTCCACGGGAATACCAGTAAGGGCTGCGGCCTTCACATAGACCTCAGGATCCGGCTTGCCGATGGTAACGTCGCCGCCTGTCACCTGATAGGGGAGAAGATCCCACACCTCCAGCCTGCGCAACGTTGCTTCGGCGGATTCACGCGTGGTGGACGTGGCCAGTACGGAAATAATACCGTGTTCCTTCAGCCAGGTAAGCAGCTCTTTGGCGCCTTTCTTCAGCTGCAGGGGTTTGACAGCGCGCTCTGCAAGCATCAGATCGGTCTTCAGCTGATAAAAAGCTTCGGTATCAACCCATTCGGGAAGGGCACGCGCATAGGCTTCGATGGCCTGAGCACGCCGGGTACCGCATACCTTGCGCGCCAGCGTGGGGATATCCACATCAAACCCCATCTGATTGGCTGCCGCTTTGCACCAGCGCATGTTGGGCTCTTCAGAGTCCAGCAGAAGACCATCCATATCAAAGAGTACAGCGCGGATGTTTTTCATTGGTAACGACCCTCCTTATTGCTATCAGCGGCCGGAGAAGCGGCGGCGTCCGTCGTCGAGGAACTGACCAAGCTCGTGCATGTTTTCAAGCGCGCGGCCGCAGCCGGTTACAACGTTGGTTTGCGGATCCTCGGCACAGGAACAGGGCACCTTGAGCGCGTCGGCAATGGCTTCGCACAGGCCAAATAGTTCGGCTCCGCCGCCGGACAGCAGGATGCCGTATTCGAAAATATCAGCAGCAAGCTCAGCAGGGGTGTGTTCCAGCACGCCGTGAATGCTTTCAATCAACTGCTGCAGCGGTTCGTCGATCGCCTCAGTGATATCGTCAGAGGTGATTCGCATGGTTTTGGGCAGGCCGGTGATCAGGTTGCGGCCCGTTACTTCCATATAAAGCTGCTCAGTGCGCGGAATGGCAGAACCGATATTGATTTTCAGCTCTTCGGCAGTGCGCTCGCCGATCAGCAGGTTGTGCTTGCGGCGCAAGTGACGGATGATGGCGTCATCAAACCGATCGCCGCCGATCTTGGCGCAGTCGGAGACGATTACTTTGCCAAAGGACATAACGGCGATATCCGTCACACCGGCGCTGATATCCACAATCATGGTGCCGTAGGCTTCATCGATCGGCAATCCTGCGCCCAGCGCTGCGGCCAGCGAACGGTTGAGCAGCTGCGTACGTCGCATACCTGCATCAAACATGGTGGAGATGAGCGAACGCTTCTCCATTTCGTTGACCGTGGTGGGAATCGCCAGAATGGCGCGCGGACGGGCAAACATGCGCTTGCCGATCGCCTTGGGAATGAAATATTTGAGCATGTAGCTGACCAGCTCAAAATCGGAAATGGTGCCATCGCGCAGCGGACGGATCGCCAGAATATTGCCCGGCGTACGGCCGATCATGCGGCGTGCTTCCTCGCCACAGGCGAGAATGTCGCGTGTATCACGATCGATGGCCACCACGGTGGGCTCGCGCAGAATAACGCCCTTGCCCTTCATGTAGATCAGAATCTGGGATGTACCCAAATCGACTCCGATATCATTGACGCTTGCCATTGACCAGTCTCCTTTACCCATCGCTGTTTGGGCATACGCAATAAGGCGTATACGCCATAACAATAAAAGATTCGCTGTTCTGGTGGCAAATCCTGCTTTTGGGTAAAGAATGACACCATATCAATCATGCCGGCAATATTTTCGACGTGTTGCTTCGCCGCCGCGAAGGTGGCGAACAGCCTTGTTGTGTGCCAGCACAGCACGTACCTGTTTATACAGGCATCGGTCGAGCTGGCCAAGACGAATTTCCATATCTTTATGAATGGTGCTTTTGCTCAGTCCGAATGCCTGGGCTGTAGTACGTACAGTTGCGTTCTTTTCAACAATATACGCTGCAATTTGCAGTGTGCGTTCTTCCAGATAATCCTTCACATTTGGCCCCCTGTAGCTGTTTGCTTGAGCCTATGCAGGGGAAGGGGGAACTATGTCCACTGTGATGAAGTATATAATAGGAAGAAACAGAATCGTAATTGTTTCAAAATGTTTTCCAAAACATTCATAAAGCGGGAAGAAAAGGCGCTGTATACTCGTTTTATAACGGCTGAAATAACCTTTTTGATCAGAAACAGCCGCTTTTATTTCGGAAAAAATGGAATTCTTTACGAAATTGTATCGTTTTTTTAAAGAATATGCTTCAAAACCCTTTACAAGTGTTCTCAAAATCTGTATAATGCGAGAAGGAGCATTGTATGGAAACGCCATGCCCCTGTATGGCGTAATCTTCACATACATTGGCAATGGAGGGATTTGGAATGAAACGGATTTTTTCCATCCTGCTGATCACGGCATTGGTCATTAGTCTGATGCCGATGATGGGAACGGTAGCATTGGCAGAGGAATATGCTACCATCACCAGCACGAATGGTTACGGCGTTCGTCTGCGCGAAGGCCCCAGCAAGGCCTACAATCCGCTCGGAACGTACGACGTGGGAACCACTGTGCAGGTCCTGCAGTCTGGCTCTACCTGGTCTCAGATCGTGGTGGGGGGCAAGACTGGCTGGATGCTCAATGAGTTCCTCATCTTTGGTACCACCGGCAACGGCGGCACCTCTTCTGGTTCTGCACCCAGCGGTGATACCGCTTATGTGTGGAGCGACAACGGCCTGCGTGTCTGGCTGCGCGCCAAGGCAGGCGGCCAGCGTCTGAAGCTGTACAGCGCGGGCACGCCTCTGACTGTGCTCGACCGCGGCGCTGAATGGAGCTATGTCTACATTCAGGGCAGCTATGGCTACATGAGCAGCTACTATATCGACTTCGGCGACAAGTATGTCGAAGAAGAGGAAGAGACTGTCACTGTGCCCACCAGCGGTGCGCTGAAGAGCGTGTCCCTGAACTACAACTATCCTGTTGTGGGCGACGTGATGGAAGCTATCGTCAAGCCTGACGGCGCGAAGGTGAAGTACAGCTGGAAGGTCGGCAATGAGGTAGTTAAGAGTGAACTTGGCACTGAGTCTACCTTCAGTGTTCTGACTCGCTACGCCAACCAGACCATCAGCCTGACTGTCACCGGTATCGACGGCTGGACCGGTTCGCTGACCGCTACCGCACAGAAACCTGTTCAGATCAGCAAAGGTCTCAAGA
This sequence comes from Clostridia bacterium, assembly GCA_017473345.1. GTDB lineage: Bacteria > Bacillota > Clostridia > Christensenellales > Aristaeellaceae > Limiplasma. The sequence goes on from JAFULL010000031.1 coordinate 14,488, forward strand.
GCGTTGCGCTTAGCAAGCTGGCTCCCGTTGTGGGTGACACGCTGAGTGCCGTGCTGCAGCCTTCCTCTGCTGTGGTCGAGTACAGCTGGCGCGTGGGCGGTGCTGAAGTCAGCAGCGATGCTACCTACACCGTGCAGGCCAGCGACGTTGGCAAGATCATCCAGCTGAAGGTCAGCGGCATCGATGGCTATGAGGGCAGCGTTGCCTGCTCCGCCAATGAGCCTGTCGTCAGCGACAAGGAAGTGCAGTCTGTCAAGCTGAACAAGGTCAATCCCAAGGTGGGCGAGACCATCAGCGCCACTGTTGTGCCCTCCGGCGCTTCTGTGAAGTATGAGTGGTCTGTGAACGGCGAAGTGGTTTCCACTGCTGCTACCTATGCACCCACTCGTCTGCAGCTGGGCAAGCAGGTCAAGCTAACCGTGACCGGCACCAACGGCTATGTGGGTACCGTGAGCGACATCACCGAGCGCGTGGTTACCAACATCATCACTGCTGTTACCCTGAACAACACTGCGCCTGAAACCGGCGATTGGATCTGGGCGAATATTACTCCTGCCAATGCCAGCGCTACCTACCAGTGGTATGCTGACGGCGAGGCTCTTGCCGGCGAAATTTCTGCCGATTTGGAAGTGACGGAAGATTACCTGGGCAAGCAGCTGTGGGTTGAAGTGAAGGGTACCGGTGTGTACGTCGGTGAAACCACTACCGACAGTGAAACCGGCGTAACCACCAATGTTGTCAAGAGTGCCAAGACCGCCAAGGTCGTCAACGGCTATGTGATCACCGGTGTAGCTATTGATGATGCCAATCCTATTGTTGGTGAGTATATTAATGCTATGCTTACCCCTGAGTCTGCTAATCATTATCAGCAGACCTATGTGTGGATGATCGACAATGAGGTTTCTGATCAGCATGATTCCTATTATGAGGTGAAAGAATCCGACCTTGGCAAGGTGATTCGCGTTAAGGTGACTGGTACAGGTATCTGGACCGGCGAAGCATACAGCTCTTACACCAAGCCTGTGGCTTCCAGCACTGATATTAAGGGCGTTACTATTTATAACACGACAAATTACGAAGGTTTCCTTGAGAGAACAACCAATGCATCGGCTGTGGCTCCTGAGACTGGTAGCGTTTTGATTGCTGACGTATCCCCGATGCAGGCCAGTGGTATGGTTGACTACGAATGGAAAGTCGACGATACTGTTGTAGGTAGCAATTCCAGCGACTTAATGGTTTACGAAAAGTTTGCCGGCAAGCGCATCACCGTTACGGTGAAGGGCAAGGAAGATTATACCGGCACCAGGTCTGCCACCACTTTGGCAGCTGTGAAGCGCACTGCTCTGGATGTCACGCTGAATGTGGCCAAGCCTGTTGAAGGCATTACGCCCACCTCCTCTGTCAGCGTTGACAAGGTTTGTAAGGGCAGCATCGAGTGGCTGCAGGGCGGTCTGCCTGCTGAACTGGACAACTACGGCTGCTTCCTGCCCAATGCTGTCTATACTGCCAAGATCACGCTCAGCCTTGAGGCCGGTTATACCATGACCAATGCCAAGATTGTTGTGCCGGGCGCTGAAGTGAACTACATTGATGAAAATGTGGTTTACGCTGTGTTCCCCATGACCGGCGTGCAGCAGGTAACGGACTTCCACATTGCCGAAGTGCCCACTCCCGTTGTTGGCCAGAAGGCAAAGCTGTCCTTTACTGCTGATACCAAGCAGTATTCTGCTGATAATATTGACTGGGAATGGCCGAATGTCGATGTTAACAACAACTTCCAGAGTGTAGACACCTATACTGCCTGCATCCATCTGGTTGCCAATGAAGGCTATACGCTTGAAGGCCTCGAAGATAACATCTTCACCGTCAGCGGCGCCTCCAGCGTGTCTTATGACAGTTCCATCAACGTTGTGACTGCAAAGTTCAATGTAACCCGCAACCTGACTGTTACCGCCGACAAGAGCGAAGTGTTCCTGGATGGCTATAACAGCCGCATCGTGCAGTGCGAAGCCGAACTGAGCAACTACATTGGCGATTTCGACAACGTCAAGTGGGAGATCGTCGAAGCGACTGTCGATGGCACCAGCATCAACCAGAATGGTCAGCTGATCATCGGCATGTATGAAACGGTTGACCGCAGCCTGACCATCCGTGCCACCGTCACCCTGACGGATGCCGAAGGCAAGCAGAAGGAATATGTTGGCACGACTACTGTTGCTCTGAGCAGCGGTACCGATACCGATACTGCTATCAAGGTTGAGTTTAACCAGGCTAGCACCACCATTGAACGTGGCAGCGCCGGTTATTATGAAGCCAAGGTTTCCAACTCCATCATGGGCAGCACCATCTTTGCGATCCGCGGCGATGGCAGCAGCAAGGAAATTGGCTTCAATGCAGGCCAGATGGATACCAGTGACGAATTCTTCGCCAATGTTGACCAGGTGGTTGTGAAGGCAATCTCCAACGAGGATCATTCCGTTGTTGCCAATGTGCTGGTCAACATCGTTGAGCCTGTTGTTGAAGATGATGATGACAGCAACGCTGGTACCGTCAACGAAGGCATCATGCTGATCGCTGAAGAAGAGTCCAGCCTTGCCGCACTGGATATGCCCGTTGTGGGCGCTCCTGCTGCCGAGGGCGAAGAGTCCGGCATTGCTACCATGGAAATCATGGATGAGCAGATCCCCGCTTACTCTGGTGAGGAAACCCTCGGCGAGCCCGCTGCCGAGCCTGCTATCGAGATCACTCTGACCGAGGAAACCGAAGAGGAAGTACCTGCTGAGGAAACCAAGGAAGAAGAGACCGAGGAGCCTGCTATCGAGATCACTCTGACCGAGGAGACCGAAGAGGAAGTACCTGCTGAGGAAACCAAGGAAGAAGAGACCGAGGAGCCCGCTGTCGAGATCACTCTGACCGAGGAAACCGAAGAGGAAGTACCTGCTGAGGAAACCAAGGAAGAAGAGACCGAGGAGCCCGCTGTCGAGCCTACCATTGAGATCACTCTGACTGAGGAGCCCGAAGAGGAAGTACCTGCAGAGGAAACCAAGGAAGAGGAGACCGAGGAGCCCGCTGCTGAGTCCACCATTGAGGTTGCTTTGACCGAGGAGACCGAAGAGGAAACCGCGGAAGAAGAAACCGAAGAGCCGGCTGCTGAGTCCACCATCGAAGTGACTCTGACCGAGGAGACCGAAGAGGAAGTACCTGCTGAGGAAACCAAGGAAGAAGAGATCGAAGAACCCGCTGCTGAAAGCAACGAAGGCATCGCCACCATGGAAGAGCTGGGCGAGCAGATTCCTGCTTACTCCGGCGAAGAGACCCTTGGTGAGGAACCCGCTGCTGAACCCACCATCGTTGTGGTGCTGACTTCTGAAGATGACGTGGACGAAGAGCCCGCCGCTGAGGAAGAAAAGCCTGCTGCTGAGGAAGAAGAGGAAGCTCTGGACGGCGTTGCCATCGCGATCAAGGACACCGTGACCGGTGAAGTGATCGAGGAGCAGGACGTCGAAGAGGCTGCCGCTGCTGCGGAAGAAAAGACGTCCAAGAAGAGCAGCAAGAAGTCCGGCAAGAAGGCTGAGACTGTTGCTGAGGAAGAGGACGAGATCGACGATCCCACTCTGGACGACGTCGAGAACGATGTTGATGTTGGCGAAAGCACCGCTGAATCCAGCATCAAGATCCGTTTCACCGATACCGCTTCTGTTGTCAAGCGCGGCAAGACTGCCAAGTTCGCCGTGAGCGTTGAAGGCAGCGAGCAGGGTGTGCGCTGGAGCGTGCGCCGCAGTGCTGATGCTGAAGGCAACAAGGTATCCTCCATCGACGCAGATGGCGTGCTGGCCGTTAGCAAGAACGAGACCGCAGACAAGCTGGTTGTGGTTGCCACCTCTGTGGAGGACAACACCGTGCGTGCTCGCTGGATCGTTGAAGTGACCAACGCCAAGAAGTCCACTAAGTCCGACAGTGATGAGGAAGAAGTGGTTGAAGAGACCGCCGAAACCGATGAGGTTGTTGAGGAGACTGAGGAAGAAATCGTGGAAGAGCCTGTGACCGAGCCTGTTGTTGAGGAAACGGTCGAAGAGGAAATTCAGCCCGAAAATGAAGGCCTGAGCGAGGAACAGCTGGCTCAGATCGAAGAGGAACTGAATTCCATGAAGGAAGAGCACGAGCTGGTTGGCAATTTCTTCTGATCGAACAAACAAATCAATCAAGGCCCATGGCAAATGCCATGGGCCTTTTCGATGCTGTAAAAGCGTATCAAAAAACAGCCTGTATATTACATACAGGCTGTTTGAAACCATTCGTTAGTTGCGGTAACCGTTGGGGTTGTTGCTCTGCCAGCGCCAGGCGTCACGGCACATGTCGTCCAGATTCTTCTGGGCCTTCCAGCCCAGCTTTTCCAGCGCCTTGGTGGCGTTGGCATAGCAGCGTGCTACGTCGCCGGGACGGCGGGCTACGATAGCATAGGGAATGTCAATACCGTTGACGCGCTTGAAAGCATTTACCAGATCCAGCACGCTGTAGCCATTGCCAGTACCAAGGTTGAATACATCACAGCCAGTGCTGTTCTGCAGGTACTCACAGGCAGCCACATGTCCGCAGGCAAGGTCAACCACATGGATGTAGTCGCGTACGCCGGTGCCGTCATGCGTGTTGTAGTCATTGCCGAACACGCTGAGCTGCTTGAGCTTGCCGCTGGCCACCTGGGTGATGTAGGGCATCAGGTTGTTGGGAATGCCAACGGGATCCTCGCCGATCAGGCCGCTTTCATGCGCGCCGATGGGGTTGAAGTAACGCAGCAGCGCCACGGACCAGTCGGGATTGGCATGGGCAACATCCTGCAGAATCTGTTCGATCATGTACTTCGTCCAGCCATAGGGATTGGTGCAGCCGCCGGTGTGCATATTCTCCAGCAAGGGCATTTCATCCGACATGCCGTAAACGGTGGCGGAAGAACTGAACACCAAGCGCTTTACGCCATGCTTGCGCATCACTTCGCAAAGGGTGAGGGTGGAATCGATATTGTTGCGATAGTATTCCAGCGGCTTGGCGACGCTTTCGCCCACTGCCTTGTAACCTGCAAAGTGGATGACAGCGTCAAACTGATGAGCTTCGAATACCTTTTCAAGCGCTTCGGCATCGCATACGTCAACACAGTAGAAGCAGACAGGCTTGCCGGTGATGGTCTGCAGACGGTCGAGAACGATGTCGCAGGAATTGTAGAAGTTATCCACGATCACAGCCTCATGGCCGGCTTTCAGCAATTCGACGTAGGTGTGGGAACCAATGAATCCGGCGCCGCCGGTAAGAAGGATCTTCATAACATTATTTCCTCACGTTCAATAGCGTTGCGCAGTAATCAGAACAGCTTTTCGGGATAGACGCCGTTTTCGTGCATCTTCTTCAGCTCAGCCTGCACATAAGGCTTGTCTTCCTGATAGGTCACGCCGAACCACACAGCATCGGTGGTGAGCATATCCACCTTCAGGCCGTCTTCGTGCATCAACTGGTCAACCAGCACGGGCAGCACGTACTCCGCCTTCATTTCGGTGGGGGAGAGGGACTTGAGGAACTTGATAAAGCGTTCCTGAGCTTTTTCAAACAGCCAGGGAGTGAAGCCGAAGAAGTTCATGCTGACCAGGCATTCAGGGTCCAGAATGACGCCATTGGGGTCGTTTTCAGTGTCGCGGATGGTGCCATCCGGGAAGGGCTGAATCTTGTAGGTTTCGGTTACGCTGGACAGGCAGCCTTCTGCGTCCACGCCGCAAACGCCGCGGGTCACATGGCCGTTTTCGCTGACGGTGTTCTTCAGATAGTATCCCACCATGCAGCCGTGCTGCTCAGGACGCAGCTTTTCAAGGTGATCAGCCATGGTCTTGAAGGCAGAAACGCCATAGTAGTCGTCGGCGTTGAGAACGGCAAAGGGCTCGTGGATCAGGTCCTTGGCGGAAAGAATGGCATGCACAGTACCCAGAGGCTTGGTGCGGTCGGGGCACACGGTGCAGCCCTCGGGCAGGTCGCTCAGCTCCTGGAAAGCATATTCAACCTGAATCTTGTCCTTGACAACGTCGCCTACAAGGCTGCGGAAACGCTCTTCGAAGCCGCGCTTGATGATGAAAACCACCTTGGTGAAACCGGCCTTGATGGCGTCGTGAATGGAGTAGAGCATCAGCACTTCGTTGTTGGGGCCCATGCCGTCGATCTGCTTGTTGCCGCCGTAGCGGGAACCCATACCGGCTGCCATGATCAGAAGAGTCTTATCCATGTTTTTCGTCCCTTTCCGATATATTCTTTCTGTTGTTCAGGGGAAACGTTTGATTACATTGCTGCGCTCATAGGCACACGCTGCTGAGAATGGGCGTCATGCTCTGCAAGTGCAGTTGTACGCATATTGGGGCAGTCTACTTTCTTCTCGCCAAAGCCTTCCGTACTGTCGCGGCGGAAGAAAATGGTGAGTGTGCGCAGCATCAGTTTGAAATCATATGCCAGCGAGAAGTTTTCGATGTAGAGCAGGTCCAGAATGGCTTTGTCCTTAGGGCTGGTGTTGTACTTGCCTTCAATCTGCGCAAGGCCGGTCAGGCCGGCTTTCATCTGCTGACGGTAGCGGAATTCCGGTACTTCGCGGGTATAGCGGTCAACATTTTCCAGCATTTCAGGGCGCGGTCCCACCAGGCTCATCTCGCCGCGCAACACATTGAACAGCTGCGGCAGTTCGTCAATACGGTACTTGCGTAGGAAGCTGCCTACCGGCGTGATGCGGTTATCGTCTTCACGAGCAGAGAAGTTGCCGCTTTCCTCATACATGGTGCGGAATTTGATGATCTCAAACACATTGCCGTTCAGCGTGGCACGCTTCTGGCGGAAGAAAACAGAACCATGTCCCTGCGATTTCAGAATCAGCGCCGTAACGATCATCACTGGACTTGCAACAATCAGACCGCACAGGCTTACGATGATATCACACGCACGCTTGGCCACACGCTGCACAAGGGTGGGTTCCATGCGGTGAATGTGCAGGAAGGGCGTGTCGTCCAGAATGGTCTGCTGGGCAGTGGAAATGACCACATCTTCCAGTTCGGCCAGCAGATAAATGGTTTTGTTGTGCTTGTAGCAGTAGGCCTCCAGCTGAGCTTCCTCAGTATCCGGAATACCGGCCAGGAAGATCACCTCGTGGCTACGGATGGTCTGACGGATATCAGGGCATTCATAGTGGACTACTTCTGTCAGCTTGTACTTGCGGCGGAAGGTACTCATTTTGCCTGCCACGTGGCGCGCGAGCTCCTGCGAAGAGGTAATGATGCAGCAGTCCTGCGGCGGGTTGATGCGCCAGTAGCAGCGGTAGGCAAGCGAAGTGAAGAAATAGGCTGCAGCCAGCTGCAGCACAAAGGCAGCAAACAGCAGCAGCAGGTCCTCGCTCCACAAAACGAAGGTAGCGTTTGCTTCGGGGTTGTTGGGGTTGGTGTTCATGATCTGCAGCATGATGTAAGTGATCATGTCGGTAAAAAACACTGACAGCGAAACTGCCGCAAAAACAGAGCGCTTTTTTTTTACACCAATGTCAAAACCGCCGTACACAAGCGTGAGCAGCAGCATGGCGACCGCAAACGTGGCCATGGTGACCACAGCCGTACGGCTGAGGGTGAGCATGGCATAGTTTGTGATGGAAAGCAGGATGAAAAAGATGGAGAACAGGGAGATATACATCAGCGCCTGAAAACACAGCAGCATCAGCTGTGAGGCGTAAAAATGCTTGCGATTCATTGCAGCAGCCTCCAAAAAACGGGAAATGCACGGAAAAACAAACGTGCACACAAAACCCAATATACTGTATCAGCATAGCACTCGAAGCGGCGTATGTCAAGTACACACAAGGCTTACAGGTCCTTTTGGATGTAGAGCTACAATACATCTTGGACAGTAAGAAAAAAGAGAAGAGACTTGAAAGCCAATCTGTTATAGTTGAATTGCGACACAACATAACGAAAGGAGCTTCAAGTCTCATGGATAGTATAACACAAGACATGAAGTATCG
>JAFULL010000032.1 GCA_017473345.1 Clostridia bacterium
CACGCTGTATTCCATCGCGCAGAAGCTGGTGAGCAAGTCGCTGTCCGACGGCGATCTGGTGGGTTCGCGCGGTTCCGTCGGCTCCAGCTTTGTGGCCACCATGTGCGGCATCACGGAAGTGAACCCCCTGCCGCCGCACTACCGCTGCGACCACTGCCACAAGATGTTCCTCACACCTCCGGAGCTGGCCAGCGTCGGCGTTGACCTGCCTGACAAAAACTGCGATATCTGCGGCCATCCCCTTGCCAAGGACGGCTTTGACATCCCCTTCGAGGTATTCCTCGGCTTCAAGGGCGACAAGGTGCCTGATATCGACCTGAACTTCTCCGGCGAATATCAGCCCCGCGCTCATGCATACATTGAGGAACTGTTCGGCAAGGGCTATGTGTACCGCGCTGGCACCATCAGCGGTCTGGCGGAAAAGACGGCCTACGGCTTCGCCGCCAAGTACTGCGAGGAGCGCGGCATCCGCGCCGGACGCGCGCACAAGGAACGTCTGGCCGCCGGCTGCGTAGGCGTGAAGCGTACCACCGGCCAGCACCCGGGCGGCATCGTCGTGCTTCCCAAGGAGTACGACATCTGCCAGTTCACGGCCATTCAGCACCCGGCGGATGATATCGAGGGCTCCACCCTCACCACGCACTACGACTTCAACTCCATGCACGACATTCTGGTCAAGCTGGACTGTCTGGGACACGACGACCCCACCATGATCCACCGTCTGGAGGAACTGACGGGTATCAACTTCAAGCAGATCCCCCTTGACGACAAAAAAGTGATGAGCCTGTTTTCCAAGCCGGATGCGCTGGGCGTATCCGTGGAGGACATCATGTGGGAAACCGGCACGCTGGGCATTCCGGAATTCGGCACCAGCTTCGTGCGCGGCATGCTGATGGAGACCCGCCCCACCACCATGGAAGAACTGGTGCGCATTTCCGGCCTAAGCCACGGCACCGACGTATGGCTGGGCAATGCACAGGACATCATCAACAGCGGCAAGGCCAAGCTGGCGCAGTGCTTCTGTACGCGCGACGACATCATGAACTTCCTCATCTCCAAGGGCATGCAGGAAAAGATGAGCTTTGATATCATGGAATCCGTCCGCAAGGGGCGCGGCCTCAAGCCTGAATGGGAAGAGGCCATGCGCGAGCACGACGTGCCCGAATGGGCCATCGACAGCTGTCACAAGATCAAGTACATGTTCCCCCGCGGCCACGCCGTGGCCTACGTAACGATGGGTCTGCGCGTGGCGTGGTACAAGGTGTACCGTCCGCAGGCCTACTACGCCGCCTACTTCACCATCCGCGGCGACGGCTTCGACGCCGGCCGCATGCTGTTGAGCAAGGAAACGCTGCGCGACCGTCTGACCGACTTTGCCAACCGTGAAGAAAAAATGAGCGTGCGTGAAAAGCAGGAAGAAAACGCCTACCACATGCTGCTGGAGATGCAGATGCGCGGCATTCGCATGCTGCCGGTGGACCTGTACAAGAGCCACTTAAACCGCTTTCTCATCGAAGGCAACGACCTGCGCTGCCCCTTCACCGCCATCAGCGGCTTCCCCGAAGCCGCTGCGCAGGGCATCATCGACACGCGCAACCCCGACCGGCCCTACATCAGCATTGAAGAACTCAAGCAGCGCGCGCACATCGGCGAAAGCACCATCGAGGCGCTGCGCGCGCAGGGCGCGCTGGACGGCATGCCCGAGACCAGCCAGGTGGACCTGTTCTCGCTGATGATGTAAACAACACGAAAGGAGCCTGCTTTTATGCTGCGCTTTTTCAAAACGCACAGCGAAGCTCCAGCCAAAGCCGCCTTTGTGCTGACGCTGGTGATCCTGCTTCTTATCGGCCGCTACACATACGCCGATTATGGCTATACGGCCGATGTGCTGGCTGAACGCACCACCGCCCTGTCCAACTATCAGCATGCATCCAACGTGCTGCTGGGCCATGACGTGGAGGGGCTTGATGTCGTCCGGCTGGAGGATCACAAGGACAAGTACTATGGCGTTGCGCTGCAGATGCCCATGGTGATCGTGGAGCATTTGACCGGTTTCACCATGCCCATGAGCGACGCGCTGCATCTGCGTCATTTCTACATTTTTCTGGTCTGTACGGTCGGCTGGACGTGCTTTTACGGTTTTTTGAATCAGGTGTTCAAAAACCGCTGGCTGGCGCTGCTGGGCATGCTGATGGTGGTGTTGTACCCCCGCTTCTACGGCGAGCAGTTCACCAATATCAAGGACATGGTTTTTACCGCCGTGTGCTGCGCGGCGCTGTACGCCACAGCGCTTTGTCTGGAGCACGAGGGCAAATGGCTCTACGAGATATTCGCCGCGCTTGCAGGCGCATTCTGCGTCAACACGCGCTTCATCGGCCTGATGATCCCCCTGATGCTGTTTGGCTACCGCATCCTGCGCGATCTGCTGTTGGCGCCGATTTCCTTCCGGCGCTTCCTGCGCAACCTGATGCGCTACATCGCCCAGCTGATCATGCTGTTTGGGTTTTACTATCTTATCACCCCGGCTGCATGGCTGGACCCTGCAGGCTATCTGCCAAACGTTCTTTCCACCTTCTCCAATTACAATGTCTGGCGCGGCCGGGTGCCTTTCCTTGGTAAAATGCGTTTTGGCGACGAGCTGCCATGGTACTACATCCCGTTCTGGCTGGCCGTTTCTGTTCCGGTCTGGTATCTGGTGCTGCTGGTTTTGAGCGTTCCGCTGTGTGCCCTGCAGCAGCGCCGCAGAAAGGTATTTGTCTGGCTGCTGGACGAGCACCGTTACGGTGTGCTGTGTCTGGCGATCGCTCTGGCCCCGTTCCTTGGTATGCTGGTTTCTGAAACCACGCTGTACAATGGCTGGCGGCATGTGTATTTCATCTTCCCGCCGCTGGTGGTACTGATGCTGTTTGGCCTGCGTGCGCTGTGGAGGCTGATGCAGGGCAGACGGCTCGTACGCCGCATGCTCGCCCTGTGCATTGCTGTGATGCTCGTATGGCAGGGCGTATGGATCGTACAGGCGCATCCCATGGAAAAGACCTATTTCAACAAACCGGGTTCTGCCGTGGCCGACCAGCTGGACCGCGACTACTGGTATGAATCCTACACCCATATGCTGCACAAGATCCTTGAAGTGGACGACACGCACCGCATCTGGCTGTGGAGCACGCTGTTTCTGGGTGAATCCACCTTCAACTTCCTGCCGCAGGAAGAGTACGAACGTTTCTACATCAGCGTGGAATTCGTTCCTAAAGTGGACTACGTGCTGGATGTAGCGACCGGCATCTACCCTGCCAACTACAAAGATTTCACCCCCGTGTACGAACTGCGCAACCCCGACGGCGTACTGCTGTCCACCATCTGGCTGCGCACCAGCGTACTGGAAGAACGCTTCGGCGGCGTGTGGCAATAAGCCCGGTTGACAACCCATTCCCCAAGTGTTAAGATAAATCCGTTCCGCAAGGGAACCCAACAAGGAAGGAGATCATTACGATGACTGTTAACAAGCAGATGTCTATTGGCCAGGTCCTCAGTCTGGACCGCGGCACCGCCCGCATTTTCATGGAGTTTGGCATGCACTGCCTGGGCTGCCCCCACGCCACCGCTGAGTCCATCGTCGACGCCTGCCGCGCTCATGGCTCCGATGCCGATGCGCTGATCGAAAAGCTCAACGCCTATCTGGCCGACAAGTAAGGCAACAGCCCATGCAGCCCGCGCTGCATGGGCGTTTTCAAAACACGGAAAGGTCGTGAACGATATGCTGATCCGCTCCGAACAGGAAGCGATGTACGTTGCCTGTCAGATGGAGGAAACCGCCGTACAGCTCTACACCCGTGCGCTGCAGCTGATGGAGCAGCTGGGCCGCACACAGGAGCCGCTTTACGGTGAGATCCAGCAAATGCTCAAGGACGAGCAGGGTCACCTGTGTCGTTTCCGCTCGCTGTACAAGGGACTGGATTCCAGCGACGAGCAGCAGCTGGCGCTGGCCGCCACCGCCGAGGGCATTTTGTTTGAAGGGGGCCTGATGGGCGCAGCGCGCAAGGGGCTTCTGAAAGACGCCGAAAGCCTGCTGCAGTTCGCCGCCGATGCCGAGCGCAAATCCGCCCGGAAGTATCGTGAATTTGCCGCTGCTTCCCAGACAGAAGAAGCCCGTCAGGCCCTCCTGATGATCGCCGACGAAGAGGACGGCCATCTGGTGCAGCTGGAAAACGCACAGAAAAACTGATGGAAAAGAGGTCACGAAAGTGAAAAACAAGCAAAGACGTGTCTTTTCTCTGGCAGCCGGCGGCATGCTGGCCGCGCTGGTCTTTGCAGCCACCTGTTTCATCAAACTGCCTGTTTCCATCACTCAGGGCTATATCCACCTGGGCGATGGCTTCATCCTGCTGGGCGCGGCACTGCTGGGCCCGATCGCCATTCCGGCAGCCGCCATCGGCAGCATGCTGGCCGATCTGCTGGGCGGCTATACCATGTACTGCCTGCCCACCTTTATCGTCAAGGGCGCCGTTGCCACCGTCGCCGTCTGGGCCTTTGCCAAAAAGCGTCCGCAATGGCTGACCATCGCGATGCTTGCCGCAAGCGAAGCCGTGATGGTTCTGGGATACTTTGTATGCGAATGGCTGCTGCTGGGCTACGGACTTGCGGCGGCTGCCGCAGCTGTTATGCCTAACATGGTGCAGGGCGCAAGCGGCGTGATCGTCGCGGTTGTGCTGCTGCCGGTGCTGCAGCGCACCAAAGCACTTCACAGGTAAATCAGCAATGCTCCGGTCATCTGACCGGAGCATTTTTGCAACCGCTGGTTGCCTGTTTTTCGCAAACCGAACGCTGTAGTTGGTGGCATTACAGCAGCAGATACGGTATGCTTGGCCTATCAGACATTCAGGAGTGATCGCCGTGAGCTTTGGACAAAACCTGCAGTTCCTTCGCAAAATGCGCAACCGCATGACGCAGGAGGAACTGGCTGAGAAGATGAACGTCAGCCGTCAGACTGTATCCAAATGGGAGCTGGACGCGGCATACCCGGAAATCAGCAAACTGGCGGAGCTTTGCACACTGTTTTCCTGCACGATGGACGAACTGGTACGCCATGATATGACGCTGAGCAGTGACGCCTATTCCAACCTCCGCACTGAATGGGTGGAAGCATTGCGCTATATCCGTTATGCCGTTATCAGCCAGGAGCCGGAAAGCGATGCTATTGGCCATGTGCAGACATGGGCGCGCAGGCTGGGGATCGCCGCCCCGGAAATTATCGGCTGGGATTTCCCGAAAGCCTCGCAGGAGCAGATCAACGTTTTCAACATGCACGGCTACGCAGCCGCGCTCATCCTGCCGGATGGCTGCACTCCCGTCGGGCCGGGCGCGGAAGTCTGCTGTCAGCCGCGGCAGAAGTATCTGGCCATCACCATTCAGGAGCCGCACACCGCCTCCTTCACACTGATCCCAGGTGCGTACAAGATGCTGGATACCTACATGAAGGCCAACGGTATCAGCCACAAGCAGGATCCTGCGGTGCTGGACTGCTTTGAAAAGGAATATGATCGGGATGGCCGTCATTATATGGATGTGTATATTGCCATTCAATGACAACAAGAAACCCGGACGGCAGTTTCCGTCCGGGAATTTTTTCATTATTCACTTTTCCTGCCTGCCCGAATCAGAAAACCAACCAGAGTTTTTATCTTGATCGATCCCTATGATCGCTGTTGGGATTCCATTCGTTTTGGGGAAAAAGCCTGACGGGAACCCGCCGCAATCAGTTATACAGCGTCACTCGTCATCAAATGCTTCATCGGCTTCAAAATCAGCCTGGACAACCTCAATGAGCTTTTCGAGCAGGTCTTCGTCTTCCACGGCCAGGAATTCTTCGATCTCTTCGCCGTCTTCTTCCTTCTCTACAACCTTCATAATGTAGAGGTTCACGGCTTCTTCGTCGTCTTCCTCGTGGTCATGGTCACAGTGCTCGCATTCGCAGTCGCAATCACCTTCGTGGGCTTCGCCCAGTACAACGTATTCTTCACCGTTGTAGAAGAAATAGCGCACGACTTCCAGCAGAACAGTGTTTCCATCCTCATCGACACCTTCGATGAGATCACGGATTTCTTCTTCGGCGGTCACAGGGCCGCCCACAGAATGTTCGTCGCAGTACAACGGTATCGCCCCTCTTTCTTTGCTCTTTTTCCCGTTTCCGGTGCGCCATGAGGTTTGCATGCACCGGAGCATCGCACGCTGCCAACTTGATTGCGCGTTTGCGATCACACCGCCGTGTCATCACATCCTGCGGCGGGCATTTCCCGCGCGCGATGGAGAAGCATGTTCCCTGTTTGCCTTTACTGGCTTTTCCTCTTGGCTTGGCCTTATTATAACCCATAAACCCTGATAATACAAGGCTTTGTGCAAAAATTTTGTGTTTGATTTTTGGTTACTTTTATGCTATGATAGATTCGTTGGGCAGGCGATCAGTGCTTGTCCTGTTTCTTTTGCAGGGGTTCGATGGTGCCGTCCGGGCGCTGCAGCTTGATGCCTTCCAGCACCTGTCGCATGTTCTCGCGGAAGCCGTCTAGATATTCCTTGCGCAGCGCAGCGCGCTCGACCTGCTCTTCGGCAGTCAGTTCGCGTTCGCGGCTGATGCGCGTCAGTTCATTGATGCGTTCAATCTTTTCGTGTTCCATATTCATTCATCCTTTCGGGAGGTTTTGCCTTTATGGTACGTGGTGGATGGTTTGTGATGGGCAGTGATATCACGCTGCCGCTGAGCCTGCGTCAGCAGGTATTTGGGCGTGGTGAGGACACGGTTGATCCCATGGCGCAGCAGGTGGTCGTTTATGAAAACGATGCTGCGGTAGGCACTGCCCGACTGTGGTGGCAGGACGGCTCATTCCGTCTGGGCGACGTGGGCGTGCTGGAAGACAAGCGCGGCCGCGGTTTTGGCGACTTGCTGGTGCGCCTGCTTCTGTACAAGGCTCTCACACACGAAGCCAGCCTTATCACCCTCGCCTGCCCCGAAGACCTGCAAAGCTTCTTTGCCCAGTATGGCTTCGAGGCCGGTGAAGAACACGACGGTCTGGTGGAAATGTCCATCCGCGGTGAGGACGTGCACCTCAGCCACTGCGGCGGCAACTGCGCCGAATGCGGCCATCGCAGCCCGGAGTGCGTGCCCAAGGCGCTTAGAGAAGAATAACAGAAAAAACGCGCGATGTAAAGCATCGCGCGTTTTTGTTGCGGAAAAGTCAGGTTTGAATCGTGGGACGGGCTGTTTTTTTCTGTGCCCTGGTCGATGAGCTGCCGGCGCATGCTGGTTTGTATGCCCGGAAACGCTAAATTCCCCTGCGGCTGTGCGTTCGGCTGTACTCTCCGGGGGTACAGCCAGTGCGCTCGCGAAAACTTCGGCAAAAATGATAGGGACTGGAAAATCCGCATGCCTCAGCCACCTCCGCCACCTTCAGCGCGCCTTCTGTCAGCAGCTGGCGGGCCTTGTGCATGCGTATATCCAGAATATACTGTCTGGGCGTAATGCCGTAATGGCTGCTGAACACCCGGCGAAAATAGATCTCGCTTACGCCCGCCGCCTTGGCAAGCATGCGGTTGTTCAGCGCCGGATCTGCGATATGGCTTTCCAGGCAGCGCATGGCAGGGCCCAGAAGATAGTTCGCCTCGCCCTCGTGCGACTTCAGCCGGTCCAGCATGCCGTAAAACAGGCTTCTCACCTTCATGCGGTTGCGTTCAAACACGAACAGCCTGCGAATGTATTCATAATCATCCAGCAAGGCCGCTTCATTGTGTGCCGTCAGTATCTCGAAGGTATCGCAGTCGAAATACTCGCAGGTAAAATTGATCACATGAAAATCGCCGTCCCGGTCGCAGCGTAACGTGTAGGACTGCCCCTGCGGCAGAAAGGTCGCATGCCCCGGTGTGGAAACAAAGATCTTTCCATTATGAGTATAGGTCATCTGTCCGCGGGAACACAGCGACAGGCCAAACCATTTGCGGTTGGTGATCTGTGCCGTTTCTCCACGGGTGTAGTGATAGGTGTGCACATCAGTGATCTCTTTCAGTACAAACCGGGCGAATCTGTCCATATTCTCCCTCCCGGTCTGATTATACCACTTTTCATAACCAGCATCGTCTTTTCAGCATATTTTTATATCGAAAATATCAATTTGCGTTTTTTTGACCATTGCAATTCACATCGAAAGTGCTATCGTTCAATCAAACCATAACAGGGAGGCATTCTTATGCGTTTTGAAAACAAAGTCGCTTTGATCACCGGCGCAGCCGTAGGGATCGGCAGGGCCGCAGCGCTCTGCATGGCGCAGCAGGGCGCTTCGCTTGCACTGCTGGATATGGACGCCGCCGCACTTCAGGCTGTTGTGGAGGAATGCAGACAGCTGCACGTACAGGCAGAATGCTGGACCTGTGATATCAGCGATGAAGACCGCGTGAAGCAGGTGGTCAGCGCAGCGGAAGAACGCTTTGGCAAAATTGACATTCTGGTCAACAACGCTGGGATCTGGCGCTGCTTTACCTCTTTTCTGGACACGCCTTCGGAAACATGGCGCAGGTATTTTGACGTAAACGTGCTGGGCACGGCCAACGTAACGCGCGCGGTGCTGCCTGGCATGGTCAGGCGTCAGTACGGGCGCATCATCAACGTAGCGTCGGTCGTGGGTGTATACGGCAAAACCAACATGGCGCAGTACGCCGCCAGCAAGGCTGCCATTATCAACTTCACGCAGTCGCTGGCCCGCGAGGTGGCCGGGCTTGGCATTCGCGTCAACTGCGTTTCACCCGGCACGGTCAGCACATCTGAAAACCCCGACATCGACTTTACGGAGTCCATGGAGAAGTGCTATATGCAGCGCACGGGCTCAGCCCGCGAAAATGCCGATCTCATCTGCTGGCTGGCCGGCGACGAATCCTGTTACCTGTCCGGCCAAAACATTCTGCTGGACGGCTGCCGCAAAATCATCTGAAAAGCAAAAAGCCTGACCTTTCGGTCAGGCTTTTGTTTTATCCGCGGAACACCCAGCGCTGCTGCAGCGTGTAGCTCATGAAGAACAGCAGGATATCCACCGGGATCTTGATGAGATTGTCGCTCCAGCCAAACCACAGATGCAGCGAGCTGGTGAGCGCAGCAGAAAGGAACATATTGAGGAAGAACACCGCCAGATACCTCGGGAACGACTTTTTGGCCGACGACTTGTCGCCAAAGACGAACTTGCGGTTGACAGTGAAGTTGAAAATGCCGGACAGGATGCGCGCCGTCACCGTAGCGATGGCGATGTGCGGCACAAAGTGCAGGAACAGGAAGTCCATCTGCTGGCCCATGGAAGGAGCGGCAGCCTTGAGTACATTGTTGAACAGCAGGTACAGGCCGTAATCCAGCAGGAAGCTGAGCACAGACGCGCTGATGAAACGGAAGAAACCCGCCAGGATCACGCTGTAGATGCGGGCGCTGTCGCGTACGGCGCGGAAGTGGCTGCCCTCGTTGTTGTTCTCATACACAGTCTGGATGGGCAGAGCGCGCATGGGCAGGTGCTTGTGCGCGCACTCGATGAGCACGTTCATCTCGTACTCATAGCGGTCGCCCTTGACGGCGATCATCAGCGGCAGATGCTCGCGCGCAAAGCCGCGCAGGCCGGTCTGGGTATCGGATACCCACACGCCGTAGAGCAGCTTGAACACGGTGGAGGTGATGCGGTTGCCGTTGCGGCTCTTGAAGGGCACGTCAGGCTGGCTGAAGTCGCGGCTACCCAGCAGCACGCCCTCGCTGTTTTCGGTGAGGGCCTCCGCCATGCGCAGCACGTCCTTCACGGTATGCTGACCGTCGCTGTCAGCGGTGATGATGTACTGCTGATCCGGGCAGGAATCCAGTATATACTGCATGCCGCGCTTGAGGGCCACGCCCTTGCCGGCATTGGGTACATAGGAAATCACGTGCGTTACTTCGTCTTGCGGAATGCTGGCAAAAAGAGCCTTGTGGCCTTCGCCGCTGCCGTCGTCCACGATCACGATCTTGCCAACGCCCGCCGTTTTAAGGGCCTCCACATAGGGCGGCAGACGGTCGTCCGGTTTGTAGGCGGGGATCACAACGGCGGTGTGCTTTGCGCTGTTCATAATGGTACTCCCTTTCGTAAAGCAGTAATCAATTCAGTATATATGTATCCAGATAATCCCGCGTAAGCGCGGCGAAGTCCTCGCCGGTGCTTTTTGCGAGCTGATCTTCAAAATCATCGCGCGTTGCACGCGCAAAAGCGTAGGCCCGGGCGTAATCGCGCAGGAAGGGGTTGAGCCCCTCCGGCAGGGTGCGGTCCAACGCGCACAGATAAGCTGCGCCCCGACTGTACACCACCAGCGAATACTCGCTCATATCGGCAAAGGCGCTCAGCGGCGATCCGGGCGTTACGCCCTGCGGCACGGTCACGCGCATGGCGCTTTCCACACGCGACTGTTCCAAATCGGCCCGTTCTCCTGCGCCATATTGCGCTTCAGCATATTCCAGCAGGGCGAATTCGCACAGCGCCTCGTCCTGCCAGGGCTGATGCCATCCGTCGCTGCCCACCAGCGCATACCACCACTGGTGCGCCGTTTCATGCGCGACGGTGTATTCCAGCTTTCGGCCGCCTGAAGCGATCTCCTCCGCGCCGATCATGGCAAGCGCCGGGTACTCCATGCCGCCGTGCGGAAAATGGATCTGCGCAAGGGTGAAGCTCTGATAGGGATATTCGCCCCAGAGCGATGTATACAGTCCAAGCGCTTTGCCGGCGCTGACCACGAGCTGCCGGGCCTGTGAAGCTGTGGAGGCATACGCCGTGACCAGCACGCCGTTTTGCAGCTGGCTTGCCTGCTCAAACCGGTCAGAAATGACCAGCGCGAAGTCGCGCACAGCAGGCGCTTCAAAGCAGTAGGTACGCTCAGCGCGGTTCTTTTCCACGGTTGGATATCCGCTGCCTGCGCACACATAATCCTCCGGCACAGTCACGCGCACGCTGTAGTTGGCGCAATCGCTCACAAACGGATCGCCCACAGAAAGATAAGGATCTGTTCGGAACGCGCCGTCCTGCCATACCGCCGGAATGGCGAATGCATTGCCCAGCGCGAACACATTTTCCCACACGCCAAAGCGGTAGGCCATGCGCGGGATCTGCACCACGTACTCCAGCTGCAGTTCGACAGTTTCTGCCGTCTCCCATCCGCCGGGAACAGGCACAGAAAGTACGGTCTTGTAGGTATCCGCATAACGGTACAGCACCGTTTCACCATTGACCTGTGCGCGGCTCATGACCAGCGCTCCAGTGGAAAAACCATCTGGATAATACAGGTCATACAGGTCGTCGTCCACTGCGCAGGGCGATGTGTCCAGGCTCTGGAACACATTGGGCCATGTGCGTAGCACCACGGCATTCTGCCGCTGACCAGTGCGGTTTGTGAGCTGCAGCGTCTGCCGCACCCCAAGCGTACGCACATCCGGATCGAGGGTGGCTGCAATCGTAATTTCATCCAACCCCTGCTGCGCCTGTACAAGCTGTGCGGAGGGCTCAGGCAGCTGCGGCGCGCGGTCAAAAGCCGCCCAAGCCGCCAGCAGTGCGGCCAGAATGGCAGCCGCTGCAATCATCAGCCTGCGTTTCATCAGATGAGCGACCCCACGTTGGACAAAAGCATCATCACACGGCTGATCACGCCGCGCATGAGCAATCCGCCGGCCACACTGCCCAAAATGAGCGTGAGTGCAATGCCGGCCACCACACAGATGAGCTTGCCCACAAACAGCTGGCTGTCAGGCCTTGCGGTGATAAGGCTTAGCATACTGCATGCCTTGACATAGCTGACAGCCATGCCGCACAGGATGACGCCCAGCGCCAGCCACGGCGTAAGCAGCGAGGCTGCCATGGCCAGCAGACTCACCGCCACAGTATTGAGTGAAATAACGGCCACAAAGCCACTGAACAGCTCCCACGAGAATGCCACACGGCAGATCGCACAGATATACACCATAAATACCGCCGCAGGCACTACCATGGCGATCAGCTGGCACAGCGCCACAATGCCGCCCGTCATGGGGCCAACGCGCCCTGCAATGTAACTGACGCCCTGATTCATCGAGGCGGCTGTACCCGCCAGCTGCGCGCCGCTGAGCGCGCCGATGGCTTTGAGCAGCACGCCCAGAAAACCGCGCATGAGCACCATGCCGCCAAAGAAGGAAAGCGCCAGCACCAGCACCGTTACGATCAGACCGCTGAAACGGTCGCGCCGTTCCACCATGCCGCGCAGCACCTCACCCGGACGCACAAAGCTGTCCAGAAACGCGCGGGGAAGCTCGCCCAGCGAATGCAGAAAGCTGTCCTCGCCATTGGAAACGGGCCTGGTATAGTAAGGCGTCTGATAGCTGCCGGGATATCCGTTGGGATTGCCCAGCTGCTGCTGGTACTGCACATAGCTCTGCTGGTACACATTGGGCTGCGCATATTGCACCGCTTCACCGCAGGCAGGGCAGGACGCCGCGCCGTTGGGAAGCTGCGCGCCGCATCGGGCACAGTTCATGGGTTTCCTCCTTCAACAGGTCATTGCTTTGCGACGGCCGCCTGCGCCGCTTCCACCAGCGACGGATCCAGCAGGTACAGGCGCATCTCTTCCGTTTCGACGATCTGCTCCTCCGGCAGCGTCTGCAGGTAAGTGTGCAGCGTCGACAGCGGGAAGTAGCGGCTGTCCCAGAATACAGGCTCGGTCGCGATCATCGCCGCGTTCATTTCTGCAAGCGCGGGGCCGACTTCCTCCAGCGGCAGGTTCAGCACCGGCACGATGGGATTGGTCAGCAGCACATAGCCCCTGCCGCGCAGCGCATACTGGTAGCCTACGCGCGTGATCAGGATCTTTTGATCCTCCGGCACCTGCTGCGCCACATCCGTCAGCACGCCGTAGCGCTTCTGAAAGCTGTTGTCCAGCAGAATGTTTTCAGACTCCACCACATCGCGCGTATAGCGGTAGAGGGTGTTGGTATAGCCGGTCTGATTGGTGCCCTTCACCATGGCCAGCAGGCAAACAAACGCGCACAGCCAGGCAGGCACCGTTTTGAGCCACGGGGCATTCAGTCGTTTGACACGGCTGATCCAGCCGGGCCAGTGGTCGATCAGCGCAGCCAGTGCCGCGCAGGTCATGACGTTGGCCAGCATGAACCACTGCAGCGTATAGCGCGGCAGCTTTACAAACGAGCCGGAGAAGCTGTACAGCGGGCTGTCCAGCATGCCGGACATGGGCGCAAGGGTCATCAGCACCGTCATGGCGCACAACCCCAGCAGCGACAGCGTTTCCGTCGTGGGGGTGCGGTTTGTGACGATCACGCCAATGGGGCCGTCCGCAGGCGCATTCGCCATCAGTTCGCCCGCTCTGCGGCGCATGCGCACGCGGGAGACGATCAGCCCGGCCAGCACGCACAGCAGTACCATCACCGTGATGCGCATGCCCCATGTGCCGATGGGCGTGGCATAGCTCATCAGGATGGAGCCTGGGTCTTCAAAGAAGTTCAGGTGTGTGGTGGTCTCGTCCAGCTTGTACTCGATGTCCATGTACATGTCGTACCACGGAGCCTCGGTAAAGGTAGTCATCAGCCGCCAGGGCGACATCTCCCCCCATTTGACAAAGCACCAGATGTTGCCGGCAAATGCCAGCAGCACGCCGGCCGCGCCCGAAAGCGCAATGCCTGCAGCTCGCAGCATGGCTTTGAATGCGCCGCGCAGCTGGGTAACGGCCGTATGCAGCCCGCGCCACAAAACCCATGCCACAACAATAAAGGGCAGCACCACAAAGCACACCACATGCGTGCTCATCACCGTGAAGCACACGGCAAAGCTCAGCACCAGCTTGCCAAGGTATTGTTTCCAGCTGCCTGCTTCTGTAATCCCGGCAAAAACAAGCACTGCCACAAGCAGCGCATCAATGCGCCACAGGTCGCGCGGAGCGCTGGCCACGGATTCATACAGATGCGGGACGAGGTTGAACAGCAACACACCCAGCAGCACGCACACCTTTTTTTCGCGGCAGAAGTACAACAGCAGCGCCAGATACGCCGCGGCTGCGTAGAACACCAGCATGCCCACGCCGGTGAACACAGCTTTGTCGTTGGGATACCCCATCGGCCCGTCAGTGTGGAACAGGCCGTAGCTCATAAACAGCTCCAGCGACGGGAAATGGCTGTGCCCGCGGAAGTGACCGATGGTCTCTTCTTTTTCAAGCAGCACAGAAAGATCGCGGTTTTCGCAGAAGTGCAGTCCAAGCGCCATGTATTCGCCTGCATCGCCGCCGCCAACGCTGACCATGCTGGACATGAAGCGCACGCAGGCAGGCCCCACCAGCAGCACGATGCAGATGGCAAAGCACAGCGCGATGAGCGCAGGCTTGTCAAAGCGCAGACAGCGCTTTGCAAAGGAGATGCCCTGAGCGATCAGTTCCTTGATCCTGCGAATGCTGCGCAGCGCCAGTACCACAAGCGTCAGTGCAGAAAGCGCCGGCAGCACGCCAATATACACCATGCGGGGCGCCTGCGGCCACACAAGCGCCAAAAGCAGCGTCCACAGATACTGCACCAGCGGTGTTGCGGCCACGCCTGTGAAAAAGCAGGCAAGGCGGCTTTTTTTCACAAACCAGCCCTGCGCTGCAAACAGGCAGCCCAAAGCCCCCATCTGCACAAGGCAGCTGAGCAGGTAAATGTTGCGCCAGCCGTTGCCGATCTCCAGCCAGGTCATCAGCCCTTCCTCCCTGCCTTGACCAGTCTGTCCATTTCAGCCATGTAGTATTGGTTGATATCGACCTTTTCCTGCAACAGCTTTTGCTGCTTCTGACGGCCCTGTTCCACCAGATCAGGCGTTTCCAGCAGTTCGATGGCCTGCGCAGCGGCCTTTTCGTAGCGGTCTTCGCCCTCGTTAAAGTTATACAGCAGATGGAAGCGCTCGGCCTGCTCACGGGTGCTGCCGGAAACGATGGTGTTGACATACAGCGCATGCGTGCCAAGCACAGCGGCCTCGCTGGCCATGGTAGCGCCTTCGGAGTACACCAGCTTTGCAAACGCCAGCACATGATGCACCAGCTCATAGGGCGTTTTGAGCACCAGCGGCTTGAGGGCCTCGGGCACGCTGCCCTCGGAACTCACATACACGCGGCCATACTTTGAAAGCTTTTTGACCAGCTCCACCTTGCCCGCATCATCCAGACCATGCTTGCCGATGTCGTGGCTTGCGTTCCACGCCACAAAGCGCACAAGGATATACGGCTCGTCAGGATCAAAGCCCACGTCGCGCAGCTTCTGCTTATCCGGCGTAAAAACAGACGGATGCAGGTAGAAAAGCTCCTTATAGGTATCCAGACGCTCCTGACGGGGGCCCAGATCGGTCAGGAAGGTGCGGGGCGTGAGCAGCTTGGTGGACAGGCGCTTGCAAATTCTCAGCGCAAACTTGCTGACCTCGGTATCCTCATACAGCAGATGGGGCTTGCGGCAGATCCAGCTGGCGACGCTGAGCATGGGCGCGGCGCGGCCGATCATGATATCAGGCTTGAACCTGAGCGCCGCCAGCGTGAACTGGGCGGTGAGCTTCAAAAACAGAAATGCCTTTTCAACCGGGTTTTTGCCGGTGGATTTTGCGCAGCGGATGTAGGGAATGCCGTAGCTGTCCAGCAGCTTGGAGTTGCCGTCCTTTTCCGCCACAAAGCACATCACCTCGTCGCCGCGCTCGCGCATGCGCCAGATGATGTGGTGAAACTGATGCACCCACGCCGGGTGGGTAAAGCAGATCATCGCCTTCATTCGGCCTCATCCTCCTTGGCTTTGGCCAGTTCAATCTCCATTTTGCGCACGCGGTACTGCACATCCTCCAGCAGCTTGCGGTTATCGCTGATCAGATCAGCCTGCACGCCTGCGATCAGAATCTGCGCGCCGATCATCAACAGCGCTGCGCACAGAATGAGCGACTGGATGTGGCCGCTGCCCGAACCGGTGGACAGGAAAATCCACACAAAGCGCAGGCCCAGCAGCAGTCCGGCGCCAAAGAACACCGAGCCCAGAATGCCAAAGAAACGCATGGGCTTGTACATGGCAAAGGAGCGCAGGATGACCGTGGAGGAGCGCTTCATATAGCGCCACATGCTCTTGAACAGGCGCGAAGGGCGCAGCTCCGCATTGGTGCGGATGGGCACGCTGGTCATGGGAATGCGGTTCCAACCGGCCTGAATGATGGTTTCCAGCGTATAGGTATACTCATTGACCACATTGAGGCGCAGCGCAGCCTCGCGGCTGTAGGCGCGGAATCCGCTGGGCGCGTCGGGAATATCGGTATTGCTGGCCACGCGCACCACCCAGCTGCCCAGGTGCTGGAACATCTTCTTCTTTTTGCTGAAATGCTCGGTCTCGTCAATGGGGCGCTCGCCGATGACGATCTCGGCCTTTTCCTTCAGGATGGGCTCCACCAGCTTGGCAATGTCCTCGCCGCAGTACTGGTCGTCAGCGTCGGTATTGACGATGATGTCCGCGCCCAGATGCAGGCAGGCGTCAATACCTGCCATAAAGCCCCGGGCCAGACCCTTGTTCTGCTTGAAGGACACGATGTGATTCACGCCCCAGTCACGTGCCACCTGCACGGTGTCGTCGGTGGAGCCGTCATTGATGATGAGCACTTCGATCTCGTCGATGCCGTCAATATGTTTGGGCAGGTGGTCCAGCGCAATGCTGAGCGTACCGGCCTCGTTATAGCAGGGAATCTGAATAATCAGCTTCATTTGAAAGACAGACCTTCTTTCGTTCAACTGGTCATGGCCAAGTGGGCACATGTGCCCACTTTGATACCATACCGAGTATATCATACCGTTTTTAGGCTGTTCTGTCAACGAAAACAGGGCCTGACAGCACGTTGGCTGTCAGGCCCTGCAGGTTGCGTTTGATCAGTCCTTCTGGAACAGGTCGCGGGTATAGATCTTGTCTGCCACGTCCTCCAGTTCGGCGGCGCGGCGGTTGGCGACGATCACGTCGCACATCTGCTTGAACTCGTTCAGGTCGCGAATGACGCGGCTGTTGAAGAAGTGCTCGTCCTTAAGCGTGGGTTCGTATACCACGACCTGCACGCCCTTGGCCTTGATGCGCTTCATCACGCCCTGAATGCTGGACTGGCGGAAGTTGTCGCTGCCGGACTTCATGGTCAGGCGGTAAATGCCTACCACAGAATCCTGCTTCTGGGGGAAGCCGGCCTTCTGCAGGATGCGCTCGGCCACAAAGTCCTTGCGGGTGCGGTTGGCGTCGACGATTGCGCCGATGATATTGTTGGGCACGTTGTCGTAATTGGCCAAAAGCTGCTTGGTGTCCTTGGGCAGGCAGTAGCCGCCGTAGCCGAAGGAAGGATTGTTGTAGTGGCTGCCGATGCGGGGATCCAGGCCCACGCCCTCGATGATGGAGCGGGTGTCCAGTTCGCGCACTTCGGCATAGGTATCCAGCTCGTTGAAGAAGCTGACGCGCAGCGCCAGATAGGTGTTGGCAAACAGCTTGACGGCCTCGGCTTCGGTAGGCTGCATGAACAGGGTGGGCACGTTTTCGTCCAGAGCGCCTTCCTGAAGCAGCGCGGCAAAGGTCTGGGCAGCCTGCAGGTGGCCTTCCTTTTCACTGTACACGCCCACAATGATGCGGCTGGGGTGCAGGTTGTCGTACAGAGCACGGCCCTCACGCAGGAATTCCGGGCTGAACAGCAGCTTCACGCCGGGCAGTTCCTCGTGCATGCGCTGGGTAAAGCCCACGGGAATGGTGGACTTAATCACAATGAACGCCTCGGGGTTGATGCGGTGCACCAGTTCGATGACCTCTTCCACGGTAGAGGTATCAAAGTAATTTTTCTTCGGGTCATAGTTGGTGGGCGTAGCCACGACCACCAGTTCCGCCCCGCGGTAGGCGCTTTCGCCGTCGAGCGTGGCAGTCAGATCCAGCTTCTTTTCGGCCAGATACTGTTCGATTTCTTTATCCTGAATAGGCGACACACGGCGGTTGATCATATCCGCCTTTTCCTGAATCACGTCTACGGCAGTCACCTGATGATGCTGAGACAAAAGAACCGCCAGTGAAAGGCCCACATACCCCAGACCGGCAACAGCAATTTTCATGATGATAACCCCTTTCAGAACGCATTTGCTGCGTCCATCCTTCATGATATCCTTTTTGATCACACATGTCAACCATACGCGCCGTTTGACCTTGCCGCCCAAAAGTGTTATGCTGTATAGACAGATTTGAATCAATCGGATTGCATATACAAAGGGGGGCTTTTCTACGGCACGCTTGTTCAGGCAGAAGGATGCGGACATGACGCAGGGCGCCATCTGGAAACATCTTGTGTTTTTCTCGCTTCCCATGATGATCGGCCTGTGCTTCCAGCAGCTGTACAACACGGTGGATATCGTCGTGGTGGGACAGTTTGTGGGCAAGGAAGCGCTGGCTGCCGTGGGCAGCACATCCAGCATTATCAACACCCTGGTGGGCTTTTCAGCCGGATTGTCGATGGGTTCCAGCGTCATCATTTCGCAGTGCTACGGCGCGCATGACTACAAAAAGCTGCGTCTGGCCGTACACACCACGCTGGCGCTGACGTTTATTCTGTCGGTGATCGCAACGGTGCTGGGCATCGTGCTGGTGGATCCGCTGCTTCGCATGATGGACACGCCTGCCGACGTGTATGACGAGGCCAAAACCTATCTGAACATTTACCTGTCCGGTCTGGTGGGGCTGCTGCTTTACAACATGGGCTCAGGCATTCTGCGCGCGGTAGGCGATTCGCGGCGTCCGCTGTACTTCCTGTGCTTCTCCGCCGTGCTCAACACCCTGTTTGACCTGCTGTTTGTCATCGGCTTCGGCATGGGCGTGGAGGGCGTGGCCTACGCCACCATCCTTGCGCAGGCTGTTTCGGCTGTGCTGGTGCTGGTGGTGCTCACGCGCGACCGCGCCTCCTACGGCATTTACTGGCGCGAAGTGCGGCTGGACATTCCCACGCTCAAACGCATTCTTTCCATTGGGCTGCCCAGCGGTCTGCAGCAGGCGCTGACGGGCTTTTCCAATGTGTTTGTGCAAAGCTACATCAATTACTTCGGCGCTGCATGCATGGCAGGCTGGTCCACCTACAGCAAGCTGGATTCCTTCCTGTTCGTTCCTGCACAGTCCATTGCGATGGCGTCCACCACCTTCGTGGGCCAGAACTTTGGCGCAAAACAGATGAGCCGCGCCCGCGAGGGCGTGAAGCAGGCGCAGATCATGTCGGTGGCTGTGACGGCGGTGCTGAGCATTTTGATGATCCTGTTTGCGCGCAATTTCACGCATCTGTTCACCACCGACCCGGCTGTGGTGGAATATGCCGTGCGCTTCATCACGCTGATCTCTCCGTTCTACATCACCACCTGCTTCAACCAGACCTACGCCGGCGCGCTGCGCGGCATCGGCAATGCCAAAACGCCCATGTTTGTGCTGCTGTTCTCATTCGTAGCCTTCCGGCAGATGTACCTGTTCACCGTACGGCTGCTTGGTAATTCGCTTTTCTGGATCTCGCTGGCCTATCCCGCAGGCTGGATCATGGCCTCGCTGCTGCTGACGGTGTTCTACCGCCGTTCTCCCCTGTGCTGCACAGCTGAACAGGCTCCCGCCATTTGACAGAAAGGACACAACATGAGTTTATTTCAAAAGCTGCTGGGTGTGAAGGACCACGAAGGCAAGCCCGTCGACGACGCTACACTTAAGCAGCTGTACCGTAAAACCCTCGCCATCGCATGGCCGTCCACAGTGGAAGGCGCGCTTCTGAGCGTGATCAGCTCGGTGGATACCATGATGGTGGGCACGTTGGGCGCAGCCGCCATCGCCGCTGTGGGCCTTACCAACCAGCCGCGCATGATCATGCTGGTGCTGGCGCAGGCGCTGTGCATAGGAACCACGGCGCTGTGTGCAAGGCGCAAAGGCGCGCACGATCAGGCGGGCGCCAATTCGTGCCTGAACCAGTCGCTGGCCATCATCACAGTGATCGGCGCTGTGATGACGCTGATTGGCTATTTCGGCGCGGAATGGCTGATGAAGATGGGCGGTGCAAACGAGGAGACCCTCGAACTGAGCGTGGCGTATTTCCGCATCATTGCGCTGGGCTTCCTGCCGTCGTGCTGGCAGCTGTGCATCTGCGCAGCCATGCGTGCCATCGGCAAAACGCGCGTGACCATGACCACCAACATCACCGCCAATCTTATCAACGTCTGCCTTAACTATGTGCTCATCAACGGCAAGCTGGGCTTCCCGGCGCTGGGCGTGCGGGGCGCTGCCATCGCCACGCTGTGCGGCACCGTCACAGCCAGCTTCATCTGTATCGCCGTGGTGCTTCAAAAGGGCGGATATTATCATCTGGCCCTGCCGCGCTTTGACCGCACCACCCTGGATGGCCTGACGAAAGTTGGTTCCAGCTCCATGGTGGAGGCTGTATGCCTTCGTGCAGGCTTCCTGATCCTTGCCCGGCTGATCGCAGGCATCGGCACAAATGCCTTTGCCGCCTATCAGATCGTCGGTCAGGTCACGTCACTTTCCTTCACGCTGGGCGACGGCGTGGGCACTGCCGGTACGTCGCTGGTGGGCCAGAGCCTGGGCGCAAAGCGCAAGGATCGGGCCATGGCGCACGCAGGCGTGGCCTACCGCATGGGCGTGATCGTCGCGCTGGCGCTGATGCTGGTCATTACCCTGTTCAGCCGCCAGATCGCGCTTTTGTTCACCACCGAGGAAGAAATCATCTACAGCGTAACGCTTTCACTGGATTTGGTCATTGCATCCATGATTCCGCAAAACGGGCGTGTGGTGCACTCCGGAACGCTGCGCGGCGCAGGCGACGTAAAGTTTGTGGCCATGTGTGCGCTTTTGAGCGTGACGCTCCTGCGCCCCATTCTCACGTGGCTGTTCTGCTACCCGCTCAATCACCTGCTGCCCAGCTGGCAGCTGGCGGTGCTGGGCCCGTGGCTGGCCTTTCTGTTGGACGCCGTCATCCGCAACCAGCTGCTGGGCCGCCGCGTGCGTCAGGGCAAATGGCTGGATATCAAACTGGGATAACAAACCGGCATGCGCCGGTGGCACATCGACCCAGGCACAGAAAATCCAGGTCCGTCCCGCGATCCAAGCCTGACTTTTCTGCAACAAAAAGACCTTCCGTTTTGGAAGGTCTTTTTTGATCAGTGATGGCAGCTGCCGCCACAGTCGTGCTCACCGCAAGTGTGCTCACCGCAGGTGTGCTCGCCGTGATCGTGATGGTCGCAGCGAGCTTCGGGATCATAGTTGAGCTGACCGGCCACAAAAGCCTCGACTGCCGCCTGGCATTCGCCCTGCACGCCGCCGTAGAGCTGGATGCCTGCCTCTTTGAGCGCCTGCTGCGCACCGCCGCCAATGCCGCCGCAGATGACCACATCCACGCGGCTGTTCTTCAGAAAGCCTGCCAGCGCGCCGTGACCGCTGCCCAGCGCAGGAATCACTACGCTGGATACGATCTGCCCGTCCTGCACATCATACATGGCAAAACGCGTTGTATGGCCAAAGTGCTGAAAGACCATGTTATTTTCGTAAGGAATTGCAATTCTCATCGTTTTCGTCTCCTTGTTATTTCTGTTTTTCAGGCAGCTGCGCCAGCACAATGCCGCCCATCATCAGCGCGCAGCCGGTCAGCTCGCGCAGGCTGAGGGCGTCCCCCAGCAGGATCCATCCGGCCAGCACGGCAAACACACTTTCCAGCGACATCAAAAGCGAAGCGATGGTGGGTTCCGCGTCGCGTTGCGCAAAGATCTGCAGGGTATAGCCCACCGCGCCGCTCAGCACGCCCGCATACAGGATGGGAATGGCACTGTTTACCACGCCGTCCCAGGAAGGCTGCTCCAGCGCGGCAGCGCCCAGCAGGCAGATGAATGCGCACACTGCAAACTGAATGCAGCTCATCTTCACGCAGTCGGTACGGCGGCTGAAATGGTCCACCACCAGAATGTGACCGGAATAGCTCAGTGCGCACAGGATGAGCATGCCGTCGCCCGGGTCGATGGAAAAGCTGCCCTGCATGCACAGGAAGTACAGGCCTGTTACGCTGAGTGCAACGGCGATCCACACCATTTTGCCGATGCGCCTGCCCCAGAAAATGCCCAGGAGCGGCACCAGCACAATATAGAGCGCCGTGATAAACCCGGCCTTGCCTGCGCCTGTGCCAAGGGTGATGCCCAGCTGCTGAAACGCGCTGCCCAGCGCCAGCATCACACCGCAGCAAGCCCCGCCCAGCCACAGCTGCCTGCGGGCGGGGACGTCCATCTTTGTCTGCGTGCGGCGGCCTGTGAAAAACACGGTAGGCAGCATGGCCAGCGCCGCCAGCGACATGCGCAGGCCGTTAAAGGTGAGCGGGGGCACCGCGTCGGCCGCCACGTCCTGCGCCACGAAGGCCACGCCCCAGATGAATGCTGTAAGCACCAGCAGAAGATTGGCTCTCAGTTTACGGTTCATGCCGTCAACCCTTTCCGTTTGTGTAACAGTACACACTATACCCCATCAACCCCATTTCGCGCAACGCTTTTTTCTGCACTTTTGCTGTGCCCTTGCATTCCACTTGAAAAACGGCATCAAAAAGGGTATACTAATTGTGTTTTATTTTCTTTATCGGAGCTGATTGGTTCCATCTTTGCACAAGGAGGAAAAACGAATGAATCCCTATGTTTTTATGACCGATTCGGATTCTGACCTTCCCTTCAGCTATGTAGATGAGCTGGACATTGCCATGGTTTACATGCCCTACATTCTCGAGGGCAAGGAGTACCCCGACGATCTGGGCCGCTCCGGCGGACAGAAGGCCTACTTTGACAACATGCGCGCAGGCGCTGCACCCAGCACGTCGCTGCTGCCTCTGGGCGCGTATCTGGAAATCTTTGAGCCCATTTTTGAGCGCGGCCAGGACATCCTGTTCATTGCCTTCTCCAGCCAGCTGTCCGGCACCATCAACAACATCTACGCGGCCCGTGAGGAGCTGCTTGAAAAGTACCCCGAACGCAAAATGATCGTGGTGGATACGCTCAGCATTTCCGCTCCGCAGGCCATCCTCATTCTGAAGGCGCATGAGCTGTACCGTCAGGGCAAAACCATGGAAGAAGTGGCTCAGTGGGTGGAGGACAACAAGTTCCGCGCACAGGCATGGTTTACCGTTGACGACCTGAAGTATCTGCGCCGCGGCGGCCGCATCGGCGCGGTGGCCGCCACCATGGGCACCCTGCTGGACCTTAAGCCCATCATCACCGAAAACAAAGAGGGCAAGCTGGTCAGCACCGACAAGGTGCGCGGCCGCAAGAGCGCCCTGCGCCTGATCGTTGACAAGGCGGTTGAAAACATCGACGATCCTGCCAATGCCATGCTGGTCATCATCCATGCCGACGCCCCTGAGGACGCCGCCCGCGTGGAAAAGCAGCTGCGCGAAAAACTGCCCGAGCTGCCCGAGATCCAAACCTGGTATGTCGGCCCGGTCATCGGCGCCCACTGCGGCCCCGGCACCGTTGCCGTATGCTACTTCGGCAAGGAGCGCCCCTGCTGAAACAATTGAAAGAAACCTGCTGTTCCAACGGAAACAGCAGGTTTTTTTCAATTGTTTTGTATTGCTACCAATAGAATTTTATGTTGCTTATAGTCGCTGTCTGTTTTGCGTTTTTTGGGGTAAGATAACAACCACACAACCCCTTCTGTTCAGGTTCCGGAAAGGAATGGTCATATGGATTATATTCTTCTGGGAAACCGAATCCGCACCAAGCGCAAAGCCATGGGATGGACGCAGGAGCAGCTGGCCGAGGCCATCGGCGTAAGCACGTCGTTCATCGGCCATATCGAACGCGGCTCGCGCAAATCCAGCATCGACACGCTGGTGGAACTGGCCAATGTGATGGACGTATCGGCGGATTTTCTGCTTGCCGACAGCCTTACCACCGTTGCAAAATCCTCGATCCCTCAGCACCTCAACGCTAACCAGCGCACCGCCATGCAGGAGATCCTCAGCGCGCTGCAGGGGCAGCTGGACAAATGGAATGCCCCTGTGCCCGAGCAGCCTGAGCAGGAAGATTAACCCAGCATCGCCAGCACAACATCGCGCATGGAGTAAAGCCCGGCAGGCTTGTCCGCCAGCCAGCGTGCAGCCTTCAGCGCACCCTGTGCAAACAGCGCACGGTTTTCAGCACGGTGCGTAAGCACCACCTGCTCGCCGTTGCCGTAGAAGCCCACCTCGTGCTCGCCGGTCACTGTGCCGCCGCGCACCGCATGGATGCCGATTTCACCATCCGTACGCTTTTGAGTGCGGCCATAGCGCCCGTACAAAGGCTCCGTTTCGGGGCCTTTTTCCTTTTGCGCCGCATCATAGAGCATGAGCGCAGTACCGCTGGGGCTGTCCACCTTCATGCGGTGATGCTTTTCAACGATCTCGATGTCAAAGCCCTCCAGCGTACGCGCCGCCATGCGAACCAGTTCGCACAGCACGTTGACGCCAAGGCTCATATTGGCGCTGCGCAGCACCGGAATGTGCTTCGCCGCCTCGCCGATCATGGCGATTTCCTCATCGGTATAGCCCGTGGCGCACAGCACCACGGGTATTTTGTTGTCCACCGCCAGCTTCAAAAGCTCCGGCAGCGCTTCCGGGCGAGAAAAGTCCACGATCACATCCGCCGTTTCCTTCACCTGTTCAAAGCCGGTGACCACAGGATAACCTACTGGCTGACCGGTATAGGCCACGTCCACGCCGCAGGCAATGCCTACGCCTGCGGCCTCCGCCGCAAGGGTGAGCTCGCGGCCCATGCGGCCCAGAGCGCCGCCAATGATCATTTGCATGGTTTTGCCTCCATCAGTCCTGAATGAGCTGCAGGTCCTTAAGCGCTGTGCGCATCATTTCGCGGGTCTTTTCACCGGCGGGGATCAGCGGCAGGCGCATGTCTTCCTCGCAAAGCCCCATCAGTGCCATGGCGAACTTGCAGGGGATGGGGCTGACCTCGTTGAACAGCGCACATACCAGCGGCAGCACTTCCAGCTGCAGCTTGCGGGCGCGGTCATGATCGCCGCGCAGCCAGCTTTCAGTCATATCGCTCATCAGCATCGGGGCCACGTTGGACGCAACCGATATCACGCCCTGTGCGCCCAGCGCCATCATGGGATAAACCATGTCGTCATTGCCGCAGTATACGTCCATCTTTCCCTCGACGGCGTTCATCTTTTCCATCACCCGGGGCAGGTCGTAGCTGCTTTCCTTCAGGGCGACGAAGCGGCCGCTTTCGCAAAGGCGGCTGAGCGTTTCGGGAGCGATGTCCAGATTGGTGCGGCCCGGCACGTTGTACACAATGATGGGCAGTTCGGTGTTTTCAGCGATGTGCATGAAGTGGGCATAGAGCCCCTCCTGCGTGGTTTTGTTGTAATAGGGCGTTACCACCAGCTGGGCCGCGCAGCCCAGGTCACGGAATCGCTTTTCATTTTCAATGACCGCCTGCGTGTTGTTGCTGCCTGTGCCGCAAATGACAGGAATCTGCCCGCGGGCTGCAGCAACGGTTTCGCGCACGACCAGCTCGCGTTCCTCCGCCGAAAGGGTGGAGGGCTCGCCCGTGGTGCCGCAGGAAACCAGCGCAGACGTACCGCCTGCGATCTGCATGTAGACCAGACGGTTGAGCGCCGCTACGTCTACCTTTCCGTCGCGCATGGGAGTGATGAGCGCCGTGGCGCTGCCACGGAACAAAGGCTCACGCATGAATATTCAGCCTCCTGAAAAAATCAGACGTCCTTCTTGGGAATGTAGCCCATCTTGCACAGGTACTCAGCGCTGAGCACGCCGCCGCCGGCAGCGCCGCGCAGGGTGTTGTGGCTGAGGCACACAAACTTGTAGTCCATCACCGGGTCCTCGCGCAGACGGCCGATGCAGATGGCCATGCCGCCCTCGGTCTCGCGGTCCAGTCGGGTCTGGGGACGGGCGGGATCTTCAAAGTAGTGCAGGAACTTGCGGGGAGCGGAAGGCAGGTCCAGGCCGTAGGTCTGGGGCATGCAGTTTTCCCAGCGTTCAAAAATCTGCTCCATGGTGGGCTTCTTCTTGAACTTCACGCTCACGGCAGCCATATGACCGTCACTGGCGGCCACGCGCAGGCACTGCGCGCTGATGGCAGGCGCAGCCGCGTCCACGATGGCGTCGCCTTCAACATGGCCGAAAATTTTGAGCGGTTCACGCTCGCTCTTTTCGTCCTCACCGCCAATGTAGGGAATGACGTTGTCGACCATCTCGGGCCAGGTGCGGAAGGTCTTTCCCGCGCCGCTGATGGCCTGATAGGTGCACACCATCACCTGCTCGGGTTCAAACTCGCTCAGGGGCCACAGGGCGGGCACATAGCTCTGGATGGAGCAGTTGGGCTTGACGGCGATGAAGCCGACCTTGGTGCCCAGACGCTTGCGCTGCGCCTCGATGATGGCGGCGTGGTCGCCGTTGATCTCGGGGATCAGCATGGGTACGTCGGGGGTGTGACGGTTGGCGCTGTTGTTGCTGACGACGGGAATCTCCGCCTTTGCATAGCGTTCCTCCAGCGCGCGGATCTCATCCTTCTTCATATCGACGGCGCAGAACACAAAATCCACCAGCTCGGCGATCTTTTCCACTTCCGCAGCGTCCAGCACGGTCAGATTCGCAATATTCTCCGGAATGGGCGTGTCCTCAAAAGCCCAGCGGCTGCCAACGGCTTCGGCATATGTTTTGC
This sequence comes from Clostridia bacterium, assembly GCA_017473345.1. Taxonomy (GTDB): domain Bacteria; phylum Bacillota; class Clostridia; order Christensenellales; family Aristaeellaceae; genus Limiplasma. The sequence continues at coordinate 26,752 of JAFULL010000032.1, forward strand.
CTGCAGAGCGGCTGCTGGCCGCCACGCAGGTGATCTTGAACCAGGGATGGTCCTTCAAAAGCAGCGCAAAGCGCTGGCCTACCATGCCCGTTGCGCCGACAATGCCTACACGATACTGTTGCATATGTGAAACCTCCGTTTCCATATTGGCACACATTCAGCTTTTCCCGATGCGCCGCGCGTTATCATCCTATGCCCAAAAAGCCTGCGCGTGCCTTGTACGCAGCACATCAGGGCTTAGAATAACATGCCTGACACAAGATGTCAATTCTGGTACTCCTGTGGAAATGTTCTGGCGTTGTATCGCGGCGGAACATTTGCCAGAAGCAACAAAAAGCCCGCCTGAGCGGGCTTTTTTGTGTAAAACGTTTTACATGAACAGACCGGGCAGCCACAGCGTGATCTGCGGAATGAAGGTGATCAGCAAAAGCGCCACGATCATGCACAGATAGAAGGGCAGCATGGCCTTGACGACCTTTTCCATGGGCACCTTGGACACCGCAGAGCCGATGAACAGCACGGAGCCGACCGGCGGTGTGAGCAGGCCGATGCCGCAGTTGAGCATCAGCATGATGCCGTAGGTGATGGGGTCGATCCCCACAGACTGCGCGATGGGCAGCAGGATGGGGGTAGAGATCAGGATGATGGGCGCCATGTCCATCACCATGCCCAGAACGAGCAGGATGAGGTTGATCAGCAGCGCAATGATGATGGGGTTGCTGCTGACGCTCATGATGGCTCTGGCGGCGATATCCGGCACGTGCAGCAGGGTCAGGCAGTAGCCGAAGCCCGTGGACGTGGCGATGAGGATGAGCACGATGGACAGGGTGCTTACGCACTCGTTAAGCGCATTCCAAACGCCCTTCCAGTTGAGGCCCTTGTACACATACACGGCCACGAACAGGGAGTAGATAACAGCCACAGCGGCGGACTCAGTGGCGGTGAACAGGCCCATGACCACGCCCACGACCACGATGAGGATGCACGCCAGCGCCCAAATAGACGTCTTCAGCTGCTTGAGCAGACCCTTGATGCTGAACTTTTCGCCCTTGGGGTAGTTGCGCTTGATGGCGATGATGTAGGTACCAACGGCCAGGCTCAGAGCCAGAACGCCGCCGGGGATGTAACCGGCCATGAACAGGCTGCCCACGCTGATGCCGCCCGCGGCGGTGGCGTAAAGCACCATGTTGTGGCTGGGGGGCACCAGAATGCCTTCCACGGAGGAAGCGATGGTAAGCGCGGTGGAGAAATCGGCGTCGTAGCCCTGGTCGACCATCATGGGGATCAGGATGGAGCCGAGGCTGGCGGTGTCAGCAGCAGCGGAGCCGGAGATGCCGCCGAAGAAGTAGCTGTCCACAACGTTGACCATGCCCAGGCCGCCGCGCATCCAGCCAACGGCGGAGTTGGCCAGCGCTACCAGCTTTTCGCTGATGCCGCCCGAGCCCATCAGGCAGCCCATCGTAATAAAGAAGGGTACGGCCATCAGGCTGAAGGACCACATGCCCTTAACGAGCTGCTGGGGAATGGTGGTGAGGGGCTTGCCCATGTACATGAGGCAGAAAACGGTGGAAAGGCCCACTGCGTAGGCGATCGGCACGCGCAGCAGGATCATGGCAAAGAAGCTGCCCAGAAGAATGATAACAGCAATCGTATTCGCATCCATTACGCGGCAACCTCCTTTTCTTCCTTGATGAAGAACACTTTGATGTGCTGATAGAGCTGCTCGATCTCAAAGATGATCATGCCGACGCCGGCAACAGGCACGGGCAGGTACATCCAGAAACGGCTCAGCCAGGGAAGGGAATCATAGAAGCCGCGCGAGCCCAGCTTGATGGCGGCAGTCCAGCCGTGCTTGAGCATTACGAAGCCCAGAACCATGACCAGAATATCGCTGATAATATCCAGCACCCTTACCACGATCTGCGGCAGGAAGGGGTCAAAGCAGGTCATGCGGATGTGCGCGTTGTTGCGGATGGCCAGCGTAGCGGAGAGCACAGCCATGTAGACCATCAGGGTCAATACGACCTGCTCGCCCCACACAGGCGCGGGGATGAAGCTGACATAACGGCCGATGACCATGTAGCAGGTCACCAGAATGTCGGCGATCAGCAGCAGCTTGCAGATGAACATCATGATCTTCTCAGCGATGTCATATACAGGCTTTACTTTGTCCAGAGCATGAAAGATCTTAGGCACGATCTTTCCCTCCTCGTTTCGAAATTCGTTTGAAAAGGGAGCGCAGGAGAGATTCCCGCGCTCCCGGTGTATTCCAGTATAAGGAATTACTTCAGGCCAACGATGGTCTCGTAAACAGCGGCCAGGTCGCCGATGTTAGCTTCCACAACGGGCTTGCAGGCTTCCATGTAGGGGGCCTTGTCGGTAACTTCAACGATGTTGCAGCCTTCAGCCTTCAGAGCTTCCAGAACCTCAGCCTCAGCAGCTTCAACGATCTCGGCGTTGTAAGCCTGGGTCAGACGGCCGGCTTCCAGGATGGCAGCCTGCTGGGTTTCATCCAGCTTCTCCCAGCCCATGTCGGTGATGACGATCTGGATGGCGCCCAGGGTGTGGCCGTCCAGCAGCAGGGTGTTGGCAACTTCCGGGAAAGCGTTGGACTTGTAGTTGGCGATGGGCTGTTCGGCGCCATCAACAACGCCGGACTGCAGAGCGCTGTACAGCTCGGTGAAGGAAACGGTGGTGGGGTAAGCGCCCAGGCCCTTGACCATGCCGGTCATGACGGGGTCTTCAGAAACGCGGATCTTGAGGCCCTTCAGGTCTTCGATGCCGGCCACGGGCAGGTCGGTCTTGAAGAAGAAGTGACGGAAGCCTTCCTCGCCGTAGCAGATGCCGCGCAGGGGCAGGCCGATGGCCTGGGGCTCAGCCAGGAACTCGGCAGCCAGTTCGCTGTTGGCGAAGTTCCAGAAATGAGCGCGGTTTTCGAACACGAAGGGCAGGGACAGCAGGGTGGCCTTCTTGCAGCCGTAGCTGGTCAGAGCGAAGGCGGAGATGCGGCTGATGTCCACGGTGCCGGCGTCCATCATGATGCCGTCGAGGATCTGAGCTTCAGTGCCCAGAACGCCGGAGCCCTGCACGTCGATGATGACGCTGCCGCCGGACAGCTCTTCAACCTTCTCCTTGAAGAACATGGCGATCTTGCCAACGATGGTGCCTTCGATGGGGTTGACTTCGGAGTAAACCAGAGTTACGGGCTCAGCCAGAGCAGCGGTGCAGCCCAGCAGCATGGACAGGGCCAGAACCAGAGCAAGGATCTTTTTCATGAGAAACTCCTCCTGAATGTTTCATCCTGCACGGATGATAGATTTTCGGGCGCATTTTCTTCCTTTGGCGCCATGATACATGTATCATAGCACATTCATTTCCATTTGTCCACCATTATTAAATAGGAAGAGTCAACGCCGTTTTTTCTTATATTTAAATAAATTTCGCCAAATGAATTGTGTTTTTCTCCGTTCTGTGCCAAAATAAAAACATCTTTCATGCACTTACAGGAGGCCTGCGTTATGCCCGCATCCAAAATCACCATCCGCGTCAAAATGGACGGCCCTACCTTCCGCCGTTTTGCCATGTATGACACCTTCAAAAAGAACAAACGCTGGAAGTCGCCCGCCATCTTTGCGTCCATCATGGGCGCAGCGGCGATCGTGTGCTTCATCATGAACCATGTCGACGGCGCGGTCATGCTGGGCACCGTGCTTGCCGTCATCGCCCTTGGCATGCCTGCGGTGTATGTGGGCAGCTACCTGTCGTCAGTGTCGTCCAGCATCCGGGCGCAGAAGCTGCCGCGCTATGTGTATGAAGTCGTGCTTTCCGACACGGAGGACGGCGTATACATCCGCTCGCTCAACGTCAAAAACGAGCACATGACCCTCAAGTGGAAGCAGATGCACACCGCGCACCGCGCCAAGGACTGCATCTATCTCTACGCCCTGCCCAACAAAGCCTTCCTGCTGCCCAACGGTCAGGCCGACGCCAGCACCGACGAGGTGTGGGCCATGATCGAGCGCAACATGACCAAAAACTAAATCAACATTTGGAGGTATATCACTATGGAACGACCCAATGCATGGAAAACCTATGACGAGCAGGCCCTGACCGAGCTGGAAGCCGTTGCCCGCAATTACCGCGTCTTTCTTGACAACGGCAAGACCGAGCGCGAATGCGTGACCGAGACCATCAAAATGGCCAAGGCCGCCGGCTACACCGATCTGGCCGATGCCGTGAAGGCCGGTACGCCCCTCAAGCCCGGCGTAAAGGTCTACTCCAACTGCATGGACAAGGCCATCATGCTGTTTCACCTGGGCGAAAAGCCCCTGACCGAAGGCATCAATATCGTGGGCGCGCATATCGACTCGCCCCGCATCGACCTCAAGCAGAACCCCTTCTATGAGGACGGCGACTTTGCCTACGGCGACACCCATTATTACGGCGGCATCAAGAAGTATCAGTGGGTGGCCCAGCCCCTGAGCCTGCACGGCGTGATCGTGAAAAAGGACGGCACCATCGTAGACGTGACCATCGGCGAAAACGATGATGATCCCGTATTTTGCATCTCCGACCTGCTGCCCCACCTGGCTCAGGATCAGATGAAGAAGGACGCTGCCAAAATCATCGAAGGCGAAGAACTGAACCTGATCGTGGGCGGCCGCCCGCTGGAAGGTGAAGATAAGGAAGCCGTAAAAGCCAACCTGCTCAAGCTCCTGAAGGAAACCTACGATGTGGAGGAGGAAGATTTCCTCTCCGCAGAGCTGGAAATCGTACCCGCAGGCAAGGCCCGCGATATGGGGATGGACCGCAGCATGATTCTGGCCTACGGCCACGACGACCGCGTATGCGCTTACCCCTCCATGCGCGCTATCCTGGACTTCGAAGGCGTTCCGGCACATACCCTGTGCTGCGTGCTCTGCGACAAGGAAGAAATCGGCTCCGTCGGCGCAACCGGCATGGATTCCATGTTCTTCGAAAACACCGTTGCCGAGCTCTACGCCCTGTGCGAAGAATACAGCGAGCTGGGCCTGCGCCGCTGCCTGAGAAGCAGCCGCATGCTCTCCAGCGACGTATCCGCCGGCTTCGATCCCAACTTCGCAGGCGCATTTGAAAAGAAGAACGCCGCATTCCTGGGCCGCGGCCTGTGCTTCAATAAGTACACCGGCGCCCGCGGCAAGTCCTCCTCCAGTGACGCCAACGCTGAATATGTGGCTGAAATCCGCCGCATCATGGACGAGGCCAACGTCGCATGGCAGACCGCTGAGCTGGGTCGCGTGGACCTGGGCGGCGGCGGCACCATCGCTTTCACCTGCGCCAAGTACGGCATGAACGTAATCGATGCAGGCGTGGCAGTGCTCAGCATGCATGCTCCCTACGAAGTCATCAGTAAGGCCGATCTCTACGAAGCCTACAAAGGTTACTGTGCCTTCCTGAACGCATAAAAGCAAACGAAAGAAACCCGGGCCATAATCTACGGCCCGGGTTTCGTGCTTCGGTATAAAACTACTATAGAGAAGAAACAAAGAACTCCTGTCCCATAATCTACGGGACAGGAGTTCGTCGCTACAGCGCGGCAGCCAGCTGGCTGTCGGCCCTGCCGACTTAGATTTCTTCGATTTCGAAATCGTCTGCTTCCGGAACGGAATCCAGAGCTTCGTCTTCGAGGACTTCGCGGATGGACAGGCTGATGCGCTTTGCTTCGGTGTTGACATCCAGAACCATAACGCGAACAACGTCGCCTACGTTCACAGCGTCTTCAACCTTAGCAATGCGGGTCAGAGCGCACTGGGAGATATGTACCAGACCGTCGAGGCCGGGCTCCAGCTCTACGAATGCGCCGAAGGTGGTGATACGAACAACCTTGCCCTCAACAACGGAACCAACGGGATACTTCTCGCCGGCAACGGTCCAGGGACGGGGCTGGGTCTGCTTGTAGGACAGGGAGATGCGCTCGCGCTCGGGATCCACGTTCAGGATCTTAACTTCGATTTCCTGGCCAACTGCAACCACGTCAGAGGGATGCTTTACGCGGCCCCAGGACAGGTCGGTCACGTGTACGAGGCCATCAACGCCGCCGATGTCAACGAAAGCGCCGAAATCTGCCAGACGGCGGACGGTGCCCTTAACAACGGAGCCTGCCTCGAAGTTGTTCCACAGTTCCTTCTTGCGGGCGGCTTCTTCCACCAGCAGAACGGCCTTGCGGGAAGCAACGATGCGCTTCTTGGTCTTGTCGATCTCGATGATCTTCAGGCTCATGGTCTGGCCAACGAACTCTTCGATCTTCTCGACATAGCGGAGGGACAGCTGGGATGCGGGAATGAAGGCGCGGACGCCCATAACGTCTGCCAGCAGGCCGCCCTTAACGGCTTCCTTACCGGTGCCTTCTACGAATTCGCCGGCTTCCTGCTTGGCAACGATGTCTTCCCAAGCCTTGCGGTTGATGATGTTCTTCTGGGAAAGCAGAACGTTGCCTTCGCCGTCGTTCACCTTAACAACCTCAGCTTCGATTTCATCGCCGACCTTGACATCGGTAGAGGAAAGATCAGACTTCTTGATGATGCCGTCAGCCTTGTAGCCAACGTTGACGCATACTTCGTCTTCAGTGATCTGCACTACCGTGCCGGTGACGACCTGGCCGGGGCGGAGCTGGACAAGCGTGCTCTCAACGTCTTCCATGGTCATAACAGCTTCTTCCTGGGTTTCTTCGGTGATAACTTTCTTCTCGATGTCGTTCATTCTTGCAACAACCTCCTTAATTATACAATCCGGCGTTGATGCACCGGCTGTAATCCCAATAACAGCGCCCTCTTTTACGGCGATGCCGTCCAGTTCCCGGGCCGTTTCAATAAAGTACGTTTCCGGGCAGAGCTCCTGGC
>JAFULL010000033.1 GCA_017473345.1 Clostridia bacterium
CCGTCTGGCCCACTATCAGCACAACCAGTATTTCTACAACCTGTGCGACGAAAAGGGCCTGGTGCTGTGGGCTGAGATCCCCTATATCACTACCCATCTGCCGGGTGGCAAGGAAAATACCATCCAGCAGATGACCGAACTGATCATCCAGAACTATAACCATCCCTCCATCGTTGTCTGGGGCCTCAGCAACGAGATTGATGCCAACGGTGTCAACGAAGCTGATGTTATTGACAACCACAAGAAGCTGAATGCTCTGGTTCACGAGATGGACAAGACCCGCCTGACCACCATGGCCATCGTCAGCATGTGCCCCACCGATGCCAAGTACATCCAGATTCCCGATACGGTAAGCTGGAACCACTACTTCGGCTGGTACGGCGGCGACACCACCATGAACGGCCCCTGGTTCGACAATTTCCACGCCAAGTATCCCAACCTGCCCGTGGGTATTTCCGAGTACGGCTGCGAAGCACTCAACTGGCATACCTCCAACCCCATGCAGGGCGACTACACCGAAGAGTATCAGGCCTTCTATCACGAAGAGCTGATCAAGGCCATTGCCGAGCGCAAGTACTTGTGGGCCACCCACGTGTGGAATATGTATGACTTCGGCGCTGACAACCGTGCCGAGGGCGGCGAGAACGGCCAGAACCACAAGGGCCTGATGACCTTCGACCGCAAGTACAAGAAGGATTCCTTCTATGCCTACAAGGCCTGGCTGAACCCTGAACCCATGGTGCACATCTGCGGCAAGCGCTATGTCGACCGCGTGGAAAACGTGACCAAGGTGACTGTGTACAGCAACCAGCCCGAGGTTGAACTGTTCGTCAACGGCCAGTCTCTGGGCGTGCAGAAGAACAACGGCCTGCCCTTCTTCTACTTTGACGTGCCCAACACCGGTGTGTCCAAGCTGCATGCAGTGGCCGGCGAGTGCACTGACGACAGCGTGATCTGCAAGGTGGAGAAGTTCAACGAGGCCTATCGCCTGAAGGAAAAGGGCGCCATCCTCAACTGGTTCGACATCACCGCTCCCGAAGGCTACTTCAGCCTCAACGACAAGCTCAGCGACATCATGGCCAACCCCCAGGGCGCTGCGCTGTTCGGCCAGCTGATGGGCCAGATGATGGGCAACATGGGCGGCGAAGACGGCAAGGCCAAGGCCATGGGCTTTGAAATTGACGCCGGCGCCATGATGAAGATGATGGGCAGCTTCACTGTTCTGCGTCTCACCAGCCTGATGGGCGCGGCCAATGTCAGCATCTCCAAGGAGCAGCTGCTGGGCCTCAACGCCATGCTCAACCAGATCAAGAAGTAAAAAACTTTTCCGGCCTGTACGCTGCGGCGTGCAGGCCGTTTTTCTTGACTTTACAGGGCTTTTCTGCTATGCTTCACTTCACCCTCTATTCCTATCAGACGGTACCTGCACGCATTGCAGGGAAGGGGACGGAGTCGTTGACCGACCTCACCGCCTGGCAAGATACGACTGTATAACTACCAGGAGGAGACCTATGATCGAAGTTAAAAGCTTAAGCAAAACCTATCGTGTATCCCGCAGGGACAGCGGACTGTGGCAGGCGGTGAAGGCGCTTGGCAGGCGTGAAACGCATGAGATCAAAGCGCTGGACGACCTGTCTTTTACCATTGCAGACGGTGAGATTGTCGGCTACATTGGACCAAACGGGGCGGGTAAATCGTCCACCATTAAGGTGCTCAGCGGCATCCTTACGCCGGATTCGGGCGAATGCAGAGTCAATGGCCGCGTGCCGTGGAAGGAACGCAAAAAGCACGTTGCGGAGATCGGCGTGGTGTTTGGCCAGCGCAGTCAGCTGTGGTGGGACGTGCCTGTGAACGACTCGTTCGAACTGTTGAAGGAAATCTACCGTGTCGAAGATGCGCGCTACCGCCGCAATGTGGAGGAACTGACCGACGCGCTGGAACTGGGTGAACTGCTGCGTACACCTGCGCGCCAGTTAAGCCTTGGCCAGCGTATGCGCTGCGAGATCGCCGCCTCGCTGCTGCACGACCCGAAGGTGCTGTTTCTGGATGAGCCCACCATAGGTCTGGATGCGGTCAGCAAGCTGGCTGTACGCTCATTCATTCAAAAGCGAAATGAAACCCACGGCACCACCGTGCTGCTGACAACCCATGACATGCAGGATATTGAAGCGCTGGCAACGCGCATTCTGCTGATCGGTCAGGGCAGGCTGCTTTTGGACGGCGACTTTGACGACGTGCGCCGTGTAAACCCCGACGCTCATTCCCTGGATGAACTGGCTGCGGCATTGTATGCGCGCTACGGAATGTAGGGGGTGAAAGAATGAGATCCTGCTGGACATTCTTTCGCATGCGCCTGATCAACGGCCTGCAGTACCGCACTGCGGCATGGGCCGGCGTGGTGACGCAGTTCTTTTGGGGTTTTATGGAGATCCTGCTCTACCGCGCTTTTTATGCAGCCACCCCGGACCGTTTTCCCATGCAGCTTGACCATCTGATCAGCTATATCTGGCTCAGGCAGGCGCTGCTCGCACTGCTGAACACCTATACGTTTGAATGGGACCTGTTCACCATGATCCTGAATGGCAACGTCGCCTATGAGCTGTGCCGTCCGTCGTCGCTGTACGGCATGTGGTTTGCACGCACGCTGGCCCTGCGCGTCAGCCGGGTCATCCTGCGCTGCGTGCCGCTGTTTGTGGTAACGGCTCTTCTGCCAAAACCGTGGGGGCTGCGTTTCGCGGCCTCGCCGACAGCGTTTGCAGCCTTTTTGGTTTCACTGGCACTGGCTGCCTGCGTGGGTGTTGCATTCTGCCTGATTATTTATTTCTCGTGCTTTTTTACCCTTTCATCTGAGGGCGTGCGCATGATGGTTCTGCCCATTGCAGAGCTTCTTAGCGGCAATCTCATTCCGCTTCCCTTTATGCCGGACAGGCTGGCAAAGCTGTTCCACTACTCGCCCTTTGGCGCGATGACCAATGCGCCGCTGCGCATTTACTCAGGCGACCTTGCAGGGCCTGAAATGGTGGAAATGCTTGTGCTGCAGGTGTTCTGGCTGACTGTGCTCGGCCTGTTCGGCTATGCGCTTCAGCACAGAGGACTCAAACGGCTTTGCGTGCAGGGAGGGTGAAGCGATGAAATTGTATTTCAAATTCTTCGCCATGCACCTCAAAAGCCACATGGCGTACAAAAAGTCGTTTTTCTTTGCGGTGATCGGACAGTTTCTTACGTCGTTTTCGGCGTTCATGGTGGTTTTCTTCCTGCTGGACAGGTTTGAAACGGTAAAAGGCTACACACTGGGCGAGGTGCTGCTGTGCGCAAGCGTGATGTGGATGTCGTTTTCGCTTGCGGAGGGTTTCTTCCGCGGGTTTGATCAGTTTCCAAACGTCATACGGAGCGCGGAATTCGACCGCCTTCTTGTTCGCCCGCGCGGACTCATCTTTCAGGTGCTGTGCCATCAGATCGAGTTTGCCCGTCTGGGCAAGCTGATCCAGTCGCTGGTGATGCTGGTGATCGGCATTCAGCTGTCAGCCGTCGCGTGGACGCCGCTGCGCTGCCTGTGCCTTGGGCTGATGATCGCGTGCGGCGCACTGGTGTTCTGCGCACTGTTTTTGCTGTTTGCAGCGCTGAGCTTTTTCACGCTGGAGGGGCTCGAATTCATGAACTGCTTCACAGACGGCGCGCGCGAGCATGGCGCCTATCCGCTGGATGTGTATGGGCAGGGGATGCTCAAGATTACCACATACGTTATTCCTTACGCGCTGTTTCAGTACTATCCGCTGCAGTATCTGCTGGGGCGCGGCCCGACAGGATATGCGTTCCTGCCCCTGCTTGCTCCGTTGTTTCTGGTGCCGTGCTATGCGGCGTGGCGGCTGGGGGTTAGCAGATACAAATCGGCCGGTTCATGACAAAAAAACTCGCTTCCAGAACGGAAGCGAGTTTTTTTGTCAGCACATTTTGATGAGCCTGCGGTAGAACGCGACGGTTTTTTCGATGGTATCCAGTGGCACGCGCTCGTTGTTGGCGTGAATCATGCCGCGTTCGGCCTTGCTCAGCGCCATGGCAGAGAAACGGTACACATGCGGACAGATACGGCTGTAGTGGCGGCTGTCGGAACAGGCCAGCATCAGATAGGGCGAAACGACGGTATCCGTCCAGGTGGCGCGGATGGCAGCGCTCAGGCGTTCCCACGGCTCGCAATCGGTACGGGAAATGGGAGAGGGGTTCATGCCATGCACGACCTCCACCTTGATCTTTTCATTGGCAATGACCTTTTCCAGATAGGCCTTCGCACTTTCGGTGGTCTCGTCGCCGATGAGGCGCAGATTCGCTCCCACCCATGCATGCGGCGGCAGCACATTGGAGGCGGCAGCGCCCTGCATCTGCGTAAAGGCCACGGTGGTGCGCACCAGCGCGTTGAGTTCGCCGCCGCTCTTTTTGCAGATCAGATTCAGCACGGCCTTGAAGCACCACAGATTTGCAAAGATCACACGGAACAGGAAGGTCGATCTGCGGCCCAGTTTGTCAAACATCTGTGCAGCAGGTGCGGTGAGCTGAAACGGGAAGGGGTGCGATTCAATGCGCGTAACAGCCTGTGCCAGCACGCCTACAGGGCTGTGCGGCGGAGGTGTGGAAGCATGGCCGCCTGCGCTGTCCAGCACCAGCTTCACATCCATCGGGCCCTTTTCACCAATGCCGATCATGGCGCTGGGCACATGCACGCCGGGGAAGACATTTTCAACCACAGCGCCGCCCTCATCCAGCACAAAGTCAGGCTGAATATCATGTGCCTGCAGCCAGCGGATGATGCACGGCGCACCATCGCCGGAGATCTCTTCATCGCCGGCAAAGGCCAGGTACAGATCCTGTGCAGGTACAAAGCCTTCGGCGATCAGACTGTCGGCGGCTTCCAGCACGCCCAGCAGCGTGCCCTTGGTGTCCAGCGTGCCGCGGCCCCACATCACGCCATCTTCAATGATGGCATCAAAGGCAGGCTTGTCCCAGCCCTCTTCGTCCACAGGAACCACGTCGTAATGGGCCATCAGCACGCCGGGCTTGTCGGAAGACTGTCCCTTCCAGCAAAACAGCAGGCTGCGCGGGCCGGGCTTGACAAACTCGCAGGCGCGGGCAACATTGGGAAAAAGCTGAGGAAGAAGCTGTTCCAGCTTTTCAAACTCGGCTTCGTCCTCCATCGTTTTGTCACGGTAGGAGACAGTCTTGGCACGGATGAGTTGCTGCAGATCACCGACGGCTTTCTCGCGGTCTATCGTTTCGGGTGCGGCGTCCGCAGCCGGTTCAGTCTTGGGGGTAAACAGCAGGCCACGAATGAGCAGCACTGCCAAAAATGCAACGATCAAAAGCAGAATGAACCAGCCCATGGTCACACCTTGCCTTTCTTGTACAGGATACGCGCTGCGCCGATGGCCACCAGCGCTCCGACGGGCACCAGAATACCCACAGAGCTTGCCAGAGAAGGCACCAGCAGGAACAGTACGATCATAAAGACAAGCGGCGTGATGGCAATTTTCCAGTTTTTAGAGATATACACCACGCCTAGACCACCGAACAGCGAGGGCAGAATGTTGTCAAATGCAGGCGCCAGCACAGGGGATTCCAGCAGCGGCTGCAGGTAACCCAGCATCAGCACGCCAAGGGCGATCACGATGGTGGTGACGATGGAGCTGGAAGCAATGGCGATGGTGGAGATGACTTCGCCTTGCTCGCTGGAGGCCTTCACATCCGCAGCAGACATGGCGTTGAGCGCGGCGGGTACCTTCAGGCTGGTCACGTTGCCGGTGATGAAGCCCAGATAGGTGCCGCCTGTGCCAAGCATGGGCGCGTAGGTGAACACTTCGATGATGCCCACGGTCCAGAAGATGGGCGCAACGCCAAGCAAGCCCTTGAATACATGCTGCAGCTGCGGCCATGCATTGTAGTATACACAAATGGCGACCGGAGTCAGCAGCATCAGCAGAATGCCCGTGGCCACCCAGATGCGGCCATAGAAATGAACAGAATCCATATAATCACGGTTTTTCATGTGCATCCTCCTCTCAGCCCATCAGCGCGGTCACGGGAATGGACGCAGCCATTGCGCCCAGCATGCTCAGCGGCAGCGCGTACTGTTCCAGCCATGCTATGTTGCACTTTTTGATCAGCAATCCGCAAATGGCCATGATAACGGCGGAGATCAGCGCCACCACAATGGGAATAAAGCCCGGCACGCCCAGACGAACATCGCTGAACAGCATGCCCATGAAGGCGGAGATCATGCCCAGGAACAGGCCGGACAGGAACAGCTCGCCCCACTTGGCGTCCTTGGATTTGATGGATACGATGCCGGACTGGATCTTCTTCAGACCAAACAGCACCAGGAAGATACCGGGAATGATACCCAGCGTCATCACCCATGCGATGGAGGCAAAGGCCTTTGCATCCACAAGGGTCATGGTGGTGTCGACGTTCATGGCGATGGCAGTGGCTTCAGCGGCAGGCAGCTCATAGGTGAGGGCACCCAGCACGCTCAGGCGCAGCCACGGCAGCGGAAGGCCGAGAAACTTCGACAGCGTGATCACGCCCAGCAGAATGGCTGCCGCAGGCGCGATGGAGAACAGCGCGCTGGACAGAATGGTCTTTTTGACGACCGAACTGCTGATGCCAAGCTCTCCGGCACGTTTGGCTGCCCGGATGAGGAAAAACAGCGACTGCGCCAGCACATACACGATGACCACGGCGGTCACGCCGTAGAGGAACGGACTGTTGACATTAAAGGTATTCATGGATGACTTTTCTCCTTCCTGTGAAATAGGAATGCAATCATTGTAACGGAAGAAGAGCAAAAGGTAAAGAAAAAAACGACCGGATCGGCAGATCCGGTCGTTTTAAGTTTGTATTTTTTACCGCAGCTGATCGGCGTACCAGCCCATCACGTCGCGGATGCGCCACAGTTCGCTCTCCTGCGATACGCTGCGCCACATGCGTTCGTACAGGTAATACCAGCGTTCCAGCTTTTCAGCCAGCGCAGCATCCTTCTTGCCGGCCTTGACAGCGGCGCCGACCAGGTTCCACACCTTCATGCCTTCGATAGCAAGCTGCCAGCATTCCATCATGGAACGGGCGGAGGTATCCATGGTGAGGCAGCACTTGCGCAGCTCGGCGATCACATTGTCCAGGTTGGCGTTGGCTTCCTTCACGCGGCTTTCATCGCAATGCTCGAAAGCGTCCTTGCCGTCCCAGAACAGGGTATTGAGCACGCCCTGCGCCTGATCCTTGTGGCGCACGATGGCGTGCCAGGTGAACACGTCGTTGCCGGCAGCAGCGGCCAGCGTGCACACTACACGGCCGCTGCGGTCGGTGTAGGTCAGGTTGGAAATGGCTTCGTTGATCTCGCCGAAACTGAGCTCCACATTGCTCCAGCCGAAGTGCGCGCCGTAAATGAAGCCCGGCAGAGAGAAACGCGGGTCGTTGACGTGGCCGTAGTCGCCCCAGTCGGTGTTGAGCAGGCCGATGGCGTTGTACTTCTTGCCGTGCTTGGCCATGCGGGAGATGTTTTCATAGCTGGAGTGAAGCAGGTTCATCAGCTGGTTCCAGCCGCCAACGCCGGGGCACATGTACTGCACAGCGCCGGCCTCGGCCAGAATGCGGGCGGAATCTTCCGTAACAGTGGGATGATAGGCCCAGTTGAGGCAGATGGTGCCTTCGGGCAGCACCTTCACAGCATCGGCGAAGCGCACGACGATGTCGCCCCAGAACATGGGACGGCGGCCCTTGGAAACGATAAACTCGGCCAGTTCCTTCACAAAGCCGATATACAGCTGGCTTTCGCCCAGCTTTTCCATGGCTTCCTTGCTGCGGCCCTTGCCAAGGTCGAAGGTCTCGTCAGCGCAGAGGTTGAACTGGCGGGAACGGAACAGCGGCATGAACTCCGCGATCATCTTCTTGGCGAGCTCCAACGAGCGGGGATCGATGGGGTTGAGGGTATGATGCGCCATGCGGTGAGGCATGGTGGAGGGAGTTTCGCGGGCGTCCTCCAGCTCGCATAGGTCGCAGTAGCTCTTGGTGCGCAGCAGTTCGCACAGATGGCCGAAGCTGCTCAGAGAGGGCACCAGCTCCACGCCGCGTTCGGCGCAGTAGTCGTCCAGTTCCATGATCTGCTGGGCAGTCAGCGGCTGACCGGCGCGCCACATTTCAGTGATGTCGCGGAACAGATAGGTGTGCTCCACATAAAGCTGCAGCTGGTTGATCTTGTAAAGACAGGCCTGGTCAGCCCACCACTTGAGCGTTTCCATGGTGGGAGTGCGGCCGCGGGTGATATCGTGATAGAAGCCGCGGTTGGGGAAGCAGGGAGCGTCCTCAATGGTAAGGGCAGGCAGTTCCCAGCCATTTTGCATGATGATCTGACGAAGCGTCTGCACAGCGTTGAGCAGGCCGGCTTCATCGTTTCCCTTGAGGGTCACGCCGTCAGCGCTGATGGAAAGGGTGTAGCCCTGTGCAGGTTCAGCGGCACAGACGGTGAGGAAAATGTCGCCCTTGCGGCCTTCGCCGCTGAGAATATCAGCCGTCAGACCGCAGGAGACGCGCAGTTCGTCCTGCAGCTGCTTTGCACCGGTGCGGGCCAGTGTGCCCAGCTCCCAGTCCAGCACGATCTTGGTATCCAGCTTCAGGCTGAAAAGGCCCTCTTCCATGCGAAGGGTCTGCGGTACAGGCAAAAGATACATAATATGGTTCTCCTTTCGGGGGATGTCTCTGTAAGTGGAAATATACTACGACTGGCATGGAAAGTCAATGAAAAAAAGCGTCTCCGTTACGGAGACGCTTTTGAGAGTCACCAGCAGCGGGTGACGTCGGCATAGAAGGCGTTCATTTCTTCCTCGGTGGGGAAGGTGGCCACGTACATCTGGTTGCCCATGGCGCCGGAGAGGGCGTCGGGGATGCGTTCCACCATGCGCATCTGAGCGCCGTACTTGCTCATGATGTCCTCATGGCTCATCACGAAATTTTTGCCGTCACGAAGACCCGCAAAGGCGCAGTAGCTGCGCTCGCCCACGGGCTTGGTGGAGTGGTTGAAGGCGATCATGTCCGCCCAGATCTTGTACACGTCGGTGGAGTTGGCAAAGTTCATCATGTCGGGGGAGAAACCGCCGCAGGGACGCATGTTCACTTCCAGCGCCACCACGTCGCCCTTCTTGCCCATGCCCTCCTGATCCTGCGTGAGGCGGAAAAACTCAAAGTGCACAAAGCGGCTCTTTACGCCAAAGCTCTTCACGGTCTTGCGGCCGGCTTCGCGCACATCGTCGGGCAGCTCGCGAACGATATAGTACAGGGAGTTGTCGTTGTCGTTGACGATATCCATGATGGACATGGGGGTCACGTTGCCGGTTTCAAACATGGGCTCGCCGTTGGAGTCGATGATGGCGTCGTAGGAGTTGACCTCGGCGTGGATGAACTCCTCCATGATGTAGCGAACTTCCCACTCGCGCTTGTTGTTGAGGAAGTCGGCCAGATCGTCGTCGCTCTTGAGCTTGTAGGTGCAGGAAGCGCCCACACCGTTGTCAGGCTTGACGACGACGGGATAGTTTACTTCGTCGATGAAAGCCTTGCAGCCGTTCCAGTCATCCACAATGTGGTAACGGGCGATGGGAATGCCTACGCGCTGGTAGTATTCCTTCATGGCAGACTTGTACTTGATGCGGTGCATGTCCTCAGACTGGAAGCCGCTGGTGATGTGGAAGTCGGTGCGCAGCATGGCGTCGCGCTCCAGCCAGTACTCGTTGTTGCTCTCCAGCCAGTCGATGCGGCCATATTTGTGGATGTAGAAAGCCACGGCGCGGTACACTTCGTCGTAGTTTTCCATGGAGGACACCTTGTAGTACTCGTTCAGGCTGTCCTTCAGCTGGGGCAGCAGCTCATGATAGGGCTGGTCGCCGATGCCCAGCACGTTCATGCCGTTGTTCTTCAGCTCCTGGCAGAACTGCCAGTAGTTGGTGGGAAAGTTGGGGGAGATGAAAACAAAATTCTTCATGTGTGATCCTTCTTTCTTGTGTGTCGGTCAGGTTCAGCCCAGCAGATGGGGCAGGAAATACGGGACCTGCTTGTACCACCAGTCCCAGTCGTGTGCAACGTCGCTGCCCCAGATGTCCACCCATACGCCAATGCCCTTTTCTTCGCAGATCTGCTTGATGCGGAAGGTGGTGTCGGCCATTTCCCAGGGGCCGGTGCCCACGCAAATGATGCCGCGGCCATTGTTATAGCGCTCGATATAGGGGTGATCGGCAGGCAGATTGGCCAGATTGTCCACCAGAGAATTGCGGTAGACGTCCTCGTCCATGTAACCGTCAAAGCCGTAGCGGGCGTCGTAGATGCCGCTCAAGGCCAGCATACCGTCAAAGATCTCCGGAAAGCGGAAGAACAGGTTGGCAGCATGGGTCGCGCCAAGGCTGCAGCCAAAGGTGATGATACCGGGATAGCCCGTCCAGCCGTTGGCTTCGTTGGCCATGTGACGGATGAAAGGGGCGACCTCGTCGGTGATATAGCGCATCCACGCCTCATGACGTTCAATACGCCAGCGGGGATCGCCGCCTTTGTTGGACCACGTTTCCTGATCGATGGTGTCGATGGAGAAGACCATCGCCTGGCCGTTCTCGATCCACGGTGCCCAAACATCGGTCATGCGGAAGTTTTCAAAATCGAAGAAGCGTCCGTCCTGGCAGGGAATGAACAGCACCGGGCGTCCGGCATGGCCATAGACTTTCATTTCCATATCGCGGCCAAGCGCGTGGCTGTAGTGCTTGAAATACTGCGTGTGCATTGGGTTTATCCTCCGTTAATCATGCTGATACAAAAGTGTATTGATGAAAAAGGGAATCTGCTTTTCCCAGCTGGCTTCGCAGTGCGTGCCGCCAGGCACGATGCGGCTGGTGAGCAGCACCTGTTTTTGCAAAAGAGCTGTGCAGGTCTCGCTGAAAGCCTGCGCCATGGGTTCGTGGTTGCGCATTTCCTTCTGGCCGTAATCCATGTACACCACGGTGCCGGATTGCAGCTTTGCCTGATGGATCATGTGCTTCATCTCTTTGGGGGCTACCCACAGCGAGGGAGACAGCGCAGCTGCGCGGGAGAAAACGCGGTTGTACTTTATAACTGCGTACAGGCTCATCAGCCCGCCCATCGAGCTGCCTGCGATAAAGGTATGCGCCCTTCCGCGCAGGGTGGGGTACAGGCGGTTGATGCGGGGCTTGAGCGACTTGACAAACCAGTCCATGGTCTGCTGGCCGCGGCCGGTCACATGGCCCAGACGGTCGAAGGAAAAGTCGAAGGGGGAATATTCGGAAAGGCGTCCGTCCTCAACATGGTGGCTGCATTCGATGCCTACTACGATGAGCGGTACTTTGTGCTCGTCAAGGTATTCCTTCAGTCCCCAGGATTTGCCGTAGGTTGCCTCTTCATCCAGAAACAGGTTATGCCCGTCAAACATGTACAGCACAGGAAACCGCAGCTCGGGATCATCCTTGGCGGCGTCTGGCACGTACACATATACGTTACGCTTTTCTTTGCCCTGAAAAGCAGGATAGGAAATCGGCCATTTAAGAAGCATGGGGAATGGGTCGTCTCCTTGTGTAAAAGTATGGCAGCAAAAACTGCCTATCTTATAATATACCACGCAAACGTTTGAATTGCAATCTTTGGTCGTGTTTTCAGCCAAAATGGAGCAAAAAAAAACAGGCGCAGGGCCTGTTTCAAAAAGGATCAGGTACGCATCAGGCGCATCAGCCCGTTGACAGGTTTGGATGAGCGCGTCTGCGGACAGGGAACATCAAACAAGGCGGTCACCTCGGCGTCTGACGGACGGTCGGATGCATTGACGCTGAGCATGCGGACGATCACCGGCCGGAAAGCTTCCGGCAGATCGTCCGATAGCTGAATCTCTCCGCCATCCAGCGACGCTTCGTAGAGATACTGGTATTTTGTCTGATCAAACATCGGCAGACTTCCCGTCCAGATGCGGTGGATGATCGCGCCAAAGGCGAAGGTATCCAGCCGATGGGTCAGTTCGGCCCGCTGACCGGCCATGCACAGAAAAGCTTCCGGTGAAAGATAAACGGGATCGCCTTCCATTTCACGGGAATGCTGCGGCGGCTCGCTTTCCAGAAAACCGCTGTCAAGGTCGATCAGCCGGGGCTTCCAGCCATCGGGACGCTGCTGCAGCAGAATGTGATCCGGCCTGAGGTCGGCATGCACCACACCCTGCATGTGCAGCCGATGCAGGCATAGCGTAACCTCGTAGAGAATGGCACGTTTTTCCTCGTCAGACAGCCCGGTGATTGTTTCAGCTGTCTGGTCCACATGGTCCAGCGCTTCGCTTACAGCATAGTAACGCCGTTCATACTGGAAAAAGTCTACCACCGGCACCAGCGTATCGCCGATGACACAGGAAATGGCTGTGTAGAGCCTCTGACGCTGGGCCTCAAACGTCTCGCAGCGATCGCATTGCCGCTGACCCAGCGGCGTGTTTTCCTGCGCAGGCCAGACCGGCGTGAGGAATTCCTTCAAAAAGAAACGTTCTAGTCCGCGCGAGGCAAAACACCACCTGGCGCTTCCGCTGCCTGCGGTGTGCATTGGCGTAAGCAGGCGGTATCCGCTGATGAATTCAGCCATGGCGTTCCTCCAACGTCCAGTCGTAATGGGTGCGGTACAGCTGCCAGCGTTCGCGTGCAAAGTCAATATCGCCCTTTTTGCGCCTCACAGGGGTGATGAACTGCTTTTGCAGCGTTTCTCTTCGAGGAAGGATTGCCTGTCTGAATGCCTCGAAGGTCTCTGCTCCGAATATGCAGACGGCCAGTGTAGCATCGTCCTGCGCAATGCGTGCAACAGCCGTTTCCAGCTTGCGTCTCCAGCCTGCCTCATTCTTGGAGGCTTTGAGCGTGTCCAGCAAAAGCATTTCAAACTCCATGGGCGTAGGCAAGGCATTATACGCACCGTCAGTGGCGAGCACCACCGCGCATGGAGAAGAGAGCGCAACGCACCGCGCGGACAGTTTCGCAGGTGTGTCGGCGCACAGATAAGCGCTCAGCGGCGTGTCGCGGTACAGGCTTTCAAACGGATCAGACGAACCTTTGAGATGATCCGTTGTACACTGGTGCAGACCATTTGCATCCAGCACGCAGGCACGGCTGTCTCCTGCCCACAGAAAACAGGCGCGCTGTTCATCGGTGAGAGCTGCGCAAAAGGTGGTGGGCAGACAGCGCTGCATGCTGCCGGTGATGCGTACGCCGGAGGTGCGGCATTTTCCATCGGCAAAGGCGCGAAAAAGCCGGTCTGTCTCCTGCTCCAACGTGCGGCAAAGCAGCTGCGCGCCCTCATCAGTTGCGGGAACGCTCTGTGATGCCGACCATTCGTACGCCATATGTGTTGCCAGCCGCGAGGCGGCATAAGCGCCGGTGTGATCATCCAGCGCCGGATATCGGCGGCTGCCCAGACCGCCGCAGCCGTCCGCAACGCACATAAAGTGATGATTTGTATTTTTACGCAGTGCAAAGCTGTCCTCCCCGTTTTCAGGAAGGACAGCACGGGAAAAGGCAAATGCGTTGTCTGTCAAGGCTTTTCTCCTTAAATGGTGTTGCACACAGCGTCAAGGATCTGGCGGTATTCCACATCCAGCAGGCCCTCGCTGACCGTCTGCACATGGATGACCTGCCCCCATTCGGACGAAATGCGGCTCCATGAGGGCGCGTCAGGGGCGAAGATCAGCAGGCGTTTGGCGTTTTCATCCATGCTGCCGCCCAGCTGCTCGTCCTCCCACCAGAGGCTGAGTTCATCAAAGTCCTTTGCCATGCCCTCAGGATACCACGGGGCGATCTTTCCATGGCCAAGATCATGCGTGGGCGCGTCGGACCACATGACGATAATATGGCGCTTTTTCACGCCGACATGCGTCCAGTCGCTGCGGATGGCGTAGGCCAGCGCCTCCAGACCGTCCTCCGGAATGTCGCCGCCGCCCTTGGCGGTGATGCCCTCCACGCAGTCGCGGAAAATTTCAGCCTGCTGGGGCAAAACAAAAAAGTCGCTGCTGAGCATGGCGTCTTCGCCGTCGGCCACATAATCGCGGAAGGCGATCACGCGCACGCGCATACAGTCGATGACCTTGTGCTTCTTTTCCATCTCAGCGGCAATGTCACGGTAGAGGTTGAGGGCATTCTGCTTGACCATGTCCAGCACGTGGCGCATGCTGCCGGTGGCGTCAATGCAAAAAACCATGTCTACATGGTATGTCAGTTTGTAGCTTTCCACTTTTGTTCCTCCTGAAAGGGCAAATGCTCATCAGTCAACAATTCTTCATTGATGGTGCTTTTCCTGCCGAAACAGAAGGAAAACAGCCGTCTGGCAACGAAAAAAACAGATGGTAAACTTCGCGGAGGGGATCAGATGAAAACGGGCAGAACCTTGGGCGCGCTGCTGCTTGCAGCAGGGTGCGCAGCGGCATTTACAGGCCTGATTGCAATGCTTTTGTCGCACAGCAGCAATGCGCAGGTCGGGCTGGTGGTCGCTTCGTTTGACGAGCCGTCGCGGTTTTGGCTGGTCGGCGCGGTGGGCGCATGCATGCGTTTTGCCATGCGGCATGGCTGGCCGATGATCGCAGGCGGTGCGGCCGGTATTGCTCTGGGCGGATGGATGGTGGCGCGTTTCACCGCTGCTGCGCCCAAACAGCCGCAGCCCGTATATGAAAAGCCTGCTGAAACGCCTGTTGTGGCGGAGCCTGTCACTGTGCAGCCTGTACAGGAGGATAACCCCTTTGCTGTGGTTACTGCGCCTGAGCCCTGTGCTATGCCGGACTTTGCCCCCAGTGTGCAGGCAAGCCAAAGCCGTTCGCCCGGTTTTGTGCTCTATGACCGGCCGATGCTGGACGCCAACCTTGTGGATGAGCCTCCGGCTCGTACGCCGGTGACTTTTGAGACTGAGTCAAGAGCCGTTGTGTCCGAAACCGGTTCTGTCAGTCCCAGCGGAGCGCGGGTGATCCTGCGCACGCCGCAGCCGCCCGTGCCTGATAAAACGCCTGCTCCTGTAACTGTGGATGCGCCGCAGCCCATCCGTCCGCGCATCAAATCCACGATGGGAAAGCACACCCTTTCATAAAAACAATTGACAAATATCCCCGGTATTGATACGATAAAACCTGGCATAAAACCATCTTATGCTTCAAGGAGGAAGAACTATGGAAGCTACCATTCGTTCCACTTGCACGCAGGTGCGCCGCGACATCATCAACATGACGGCGGCTGCCGGCTGCGGCCATCCCGGTGGATCGCTCTCCGTCGTCGAAGCGCTGGTCGCGCTGTACTATGAAAAGATGAACATCGATCCGCAGAACCCCAAGATGGAGGATCGCGACCGCTTTGTGCTCAGTAAGGGCCATGCGGCTCCCGCTCTGTATGCAGTGCTGGGCGAGCGCGGCTTCTTCTCCACTGAAGAGTTTAAAGATTTCCGCCAGTATGGCAGCTTCCTGCAGGGTCATCCTGACATGAAGCGCTGCCCCGGCGTAGACGCTTCCACGGGTTCGCTGGGTCAGGGCATTTCCATTGCCGCCGGTATGGCGCTGGGCGCAAAAGCGCAGGGCAAGAGCTATCAGGTATACACCATTATCGGCGACGGCGAAAGCCAGGAAGGCCTTGTGTGGGAAGCCTGCATGGCTGCTGCCCACTATAAGCTGGACAACCTGACTGTGATCCTCGACAACAACGGCCTGCAGATCGACGGCAGCAATGACGAAGTCATGAGCCTGGGCGATGTGGGCGCCAAGTTTGCCGCCTTCGGTATGGATGTGGTGCCTGTTGCCAACGGCAACGACTACGACGAAGTGCTGGCCGCTCTCAACAAGCCCCACACCCCCGGCAAGCCCAAGCTGATCTGGATGAAGACCACCAAGGGCAAGGGCGTCAGCTTTATGGAAAATCAGGTCGGCTGGCACGGCAAGGCCCCCAACGCGGAACAGCGTGATCAGGCTCTGGCCGAAATGGTTGAATAAGCAGCCGTTTGAGAGGATGGTATAAAAATATGGAAAAGAAAGCAACGCGCGTCGCTTATGGCGAATATCTGGCCAAAATCGGCCATGAAAACGAAAAGCTGGTCGTGCTCGACGCCGACCTTGCCGGCGCTACCATGACCCAGTACTTCAAGAAGGAGCATCCCTCCCGCTTCTTCGACTGCGGTATTGCCGAGGCCAACATGGTCGATCTGGCTGCCGGCATGAGCACCACGGGCCTGACTCCCTTCTGCAGCACCTTTGCCGTGTTTGCCGGCCGCTGCTTTGATCAGATCCGCAACTCCGTGTGCTATCCCAAGCTCAACGTCAAGTTCGGCTTCACCCATGCGGGCATCACCCTGGGCGAGGACGGCGGCAGCCATCAGGCTGTCGAAGACATCGCCCTCATGCGCGCCCTGCCCAACATGACCGTGTTCGTTCCCTGCGACGCCAACGAGACCGAACGCTGCGTGGACGCCGCGCTGGCCATCAACGGCCCGGTCTATATCCGTCTGGCCCGTCTGCCCAGCCCCATCTTTGAGATGGACATGCCCTTCACCGTGGGCAAGGTCAACGTTCTGCGCGAAGGCACCGAAAACGTGGTGCTGCTGTGCTGCGGCGTGATGGTCAGCGAATGCCTGGCCGCCGCCGAGATCCTGGCTGAAAAGGGCAAGAACGTGACGGTCGTCAACGCCCATACCCTCAAGCCCTTCGACAACGAGGGCGTGCAGGAACTGGCCAAGAAGTTCAAGCATATCTACACCGTTGAAGAGCACAGCGTAATCGGTGGCCTGGGCGATGCTGCCGCAGCTGCCATGGTCAACATGGACGGCGTGAAGCTGACCAAGCTGGGCATCAACGACGAGTTCGGCCAGAGCGGCAAGCCTGCCGACCTGCTGCGCGCCTACAAGCTGGATGCGCAGAGCATTGCCGAGCGCGTGCTGGCTGATTTCTGATAACAACAAAAAAGAAGGACGACGATCGTCGTCCTTCTTTTTTGTGCTTTTTTACTGCAGATACGCCAGCAGCAGCTTTTCGGCTGCGTCCACGTCGCGCAGGTCGATGACCTCGCAGGCGCTGTGCACATAACGGCAGGGAATGCTCACCGTGCCTACGCGCACGCCGCTGCGGGTAGTCTGCATGGCCATGGCGTCGGTACCGCCATAGGGCAATACCTCGCGCTGGGTCTTCACACCGGCCTTTTCACCGGCAGCCAGCAGGGCGGATACGACCTCGGGGCTGGAGATGCTGCCATTGTCCATGATCTTCACAGCAGCGCCGTCACCCAGCTTCACAGAGGGCAGCTTGGTCTTGGGCGTGTCGCCGTTGCCAGTCACGTCCAGCGCGATGCCTACGTCGGGGTTGATGCCGTAGGCAGCGGTCTTTGCACCGCGGCAGCCCACTTCCTCCTGCGTGGAGAAAACAGCATACACGGTATCTTTGGTTTCGCCCAGCTGCTGCATCACGCTTATAAGCAGGGCGCAGGCAATGCGGTCGTCCATGGCGGGAGCGGCCACGCGGTATTCGCCCAGACGGAAGCAGTCCGGCGCGTATACGGCGATATCGCCCAGCTGCACCATGCTCAGCGCTTCTTCAGCATCAGCAGCGCCAATGTCGATGAACATGTGCTTCATCACGGGCTTTTCATTGTCGGCCACAGGCTCCTGTACGATCACGCCCTGTACGCCGTTGGCAAAGCATACATGGCGGGTGTGGCTGTAGGCAACGCGGATGCCGCCCACGGGAGCAACGCGCAGGAAGCCTTCTTTTTCGACTGCGGCCACGATGAAGCCGATGTGGTCCATGTGAGCGGACAGCATGATGCGCTTGCCGCCCGGATCAGTACCGCGCTTTTCGCAGATGAGATTGCCCATCGCGTCGCGGGTGATGGAATCGACCTTGTCCTTCAGAAGGGCTTCGATGGTATCGGCAACGGCGCTCTCGCGGCCGGTAGCGCCGTAAACGTCCGCAATTTTCTTGATGAGTTCAAACATTTCAATCAACCTCATTTCTGCAGAAAGGCTTTGACCAGCTCATACTGCGCATCCAGATCGCGCAGGTCGCAAACGGTGGAAGGACTGTGGATATAGCGGCACGGGACGCTGAGCGCGCAGGTCTGAGCGCCGATGCGCGTGCGCTGAATGGGGCCGCCGTCGTTGCCGCCGGTCACGGCCATCTTCACCTGATGAGGCACGCCTGCCTCCTGAGCGACGGCCAGCATGGTTTTAAACATTTCAGGCTGGGCGATGGAGGCATGGTCCATAAAGCTGATGGCAACGCCTTTGCCCAGTACACATATCTGCTCATGCTCGGGAATATCGCCTGCGTCGTTGGAAGCGGTGCCTTCCAGCACAAGGCCGATATCCGGCTGGATGCGGAATGCAGCGCCGTAAGCGCCGCGGCAGCCGACCTCCTCCTGGCAGGTGAAAGCAAACCAGGTGTCGTAATTGGTTTCGTCGTCCAGCAGACGAAGCATGGTATAGCAGCCCACGCGGTCATCCAGTGAACGGGCGAGCACCTTATGATCGCCGAAGAGCGTAAAGGGCGTTTCAAAAATGATGGGCGTACCCACGGGCGCCACGGATTCAGCCTCCGCCTTGTCCTTGGCACCAATGTCGACATAAAGCTGCTCGATAGGCAGCACATGCTTGCGGTCTTCGGCAGTCTGCTGATGGATGGCCATCGCGCCGATCACGCCGCTGAGAGCGTTTTCGCCGTAGCCGACCTTCACGCGCTTGGAGACCAGCACGCGGGAATCGATGCCGCCGATAGCGCACACCTTGAGCAGGCCATCTTCGGTGGCGGAGATCACCATCAGGCCCACTTCGTCCATGTGGCCGGCGATCATCAGGCGTTTGGCGTTTTCATCGGCGCATTTCTTATGGGCGATCACGTTGCCCATGCGGTCGATGGTCACATTTTCCTTGCCCAGTTTTTCGACGCATTCGTTGTAGATGGCCATGCGCACAGGCTCTTCACGGCCGCTGATGCCGGGCAGTTCGCACAGGGTTTTCAGCTCCATAAGTCGTTATCCCACCCTTCATCCAGTTCGCTGAGGAAGTGTGCCAGCAGCCGTCCGCTTTCGCGGATGACGTTGGTGTCCAGCAGCTCAACAGAGGTATGCATGTACTTCAGCGGCACGCTGATCAGCGCGGTCGGTACACCAGCGCGCACGATCTGCAGCGCGTCGCCGTCGGTGTAGGTACGGCGGCTGGCGGTATCGATGGAAACCTCCACGCTGTGCGCCTTTGCAGTGTCGCGGATGCGGGCAAAGACCTTCGGCTGCAGATAGGGGCCGCAGCAAAGCGCCGGCATGTTGAGCGGCGAGGTGGTATCCGGACGGCTGGAGGGCAGGGGAGCGTGGGTCACGTCCAGCGCAATGCCCAAATCAGGATCAATGCCGTAGGCGGCGGAGGTCGCGCCCTGCGCGCCCACTTCCTCCTGCGAGGTGATGACGAAATACACGTCGCAGATGTGAGTCATGGTCTGCAGGCGTTCGGCAGCCTGCAGCAGAGCGCCGCCGCAGGCGCGGTCGTCCATGCTCTTGGCAGCGCAGCGGCCGTTGAGCAGTTCACGGGCCGGGCCGTTGAGGGTGATCAGGTCGCCTACATGCACGCGGGCAGTGACCTCCTCAGCCGGCAGGCCAAGGTCCACAAACAGGTCTTCGCGCTTGTAGTTGTTCTGTCGGTCGGCGTCGCTGAGCAGATGGGGCGGCATGGCGCCTACAACGCCCAGCAGCTTTTCGTAACCGTTCTTTCCCTGACGGGCATGCACCGTTACGGTGGAGGCAGGCAGGATACGCGGGTCCACGCCGCCAACCTCGCCCATGCGAAGCGTGCCGTCGGGCAGGATGTCCGCCACCATCAGGGCGATTTCATCCTGATGGGCGGCCAGCATCACACGGGGCGCGCGCTTGCCGTCGCTTACGGGCCGGGTCGCCTTTTTCAGGGCGATCACATTGTACAGCGGATCGATGGTCACGCTGTCGCACAGAGGCTCAAACTGTTTTTTGAACCACGCGGCAACTTCGTACTCATGACCGCTGGGGCCGTGCTGTACGGCCTGTTCCTTGAGAAAATTCATAATGTCCATTTTTTTGCCTCTCTCATTTCAGATTTTGGCATGCATACAGAATAACGGATAACGCTGGAAAAAGCAATATGAAACAGTAAAAGCACAATCAAAGGCACATTGTATTTTGCCGGAAGTATGCTATACTGTGAAATAGTGATCCGTTCGTTTTTTCATATACATATCATTCAAGGAGGAACTGAATCATGGCAAGGCTCAAAATTGGTATCATCGGCTGCGGCGGCATCGCAAACGGCAAGCATATGCCTTCTCTGAAGGCTATCAACCGTGCGGATATGGTGGCATTCTGCGACCTGGTGGAAGAACGTGCAAAGAAGGCTGCCGAAGAGTACGGCGTGCCTGGCGCGAAGGTGTACACCGATTACAAGGAACTGCTCAAGGATGAAAGCATCGACGTGTGCTACGTGCTGACCCCTAACCGCAGCCATGCCGATATCTCCATTGACGCCATGCATGCCGGCAAGCATGTTATGTGTGAAAAGCCCATGGCCAAGTCTGCTGCCGATGCGCGCCGCATGGTGGCTGCTGCCAAGGAAACCGGCAAGAAGCTGACCATTGGCTATCAGCACCGTCACAAGGCTGAAAGCGCCTATGTGAAGAGCTGCATCGACCGCGGCGATCTGGGCGAGATCTACTATGCCAAGGCGCTGGCTATCCGCCGCCGCGGCACGCCCAACTGGGGTGTGTTCCTCAACGAGTATGAGCAGGGCGGCGGCCCTTTGATCGACATCGGCACCCACAGTCTGGACCTGACCCTGTACCTGATGAACAATTACAAGCCCCGTATGGTGGTGGGCACCAAGTACAAGAAGGTTGAAAACGCCGATCAGGGCAACCCCTGGGGCGGCTGGGGCGAAGACGAGAACAAAACGCTGGAAGACGCTGCCTTTGGCTTCATCGTCATGGAAAACGGCGCGACCATCACGCTGGACGCCACCTGGGCGCTCAATACCGACGAGCCCATTCCCGAGGGCAGCTGCAACCTGTGCGGCAGCAAGGCCGGTGCGACCATCCGTCCCAATAAGGTCGTCATCAACAAGGTTGAGTTCAACCGTCAGGAAGAAATCTGCCCCAATATGGCGGCCGGCGGCGTAGCCTTCTACGACGGCGTGCAGGAAACCCCGCCCATCACCGAGCAGAGGCGCTGGCTGGATGCGCTGGAAAACGACACCGATCCCGTCGTGCTGCCTGAGCAGGCCTGCGTGGTGAGCGAGATCCTCGAAGCCATCTACACCTCCGCCAGGACCGGCGAGCCTGTGTACTTCGACCGCTGAGGATAAGCTGATGAGAAAATATGCAATGCTTGGCAATTGGCATGTGCATGCCCCGCAGTATGCCGACGAGATCAACCGCATGGACGGCTGCTGCGTTGCCCGAGTATGGGATGAAAACGAAGAAACTGCCAAGGAATGGGCCGCTGCCCTGGGCAACGGCTGCGTGAGTTCCACGGTGGAGGAGATCCTTGCTGACCCTGAAATCGAGGGCGTGGTGGTTTGCAACGCCACCAACGAGCATGATGAACTGATGCTGCGCGTGTGCGAAAGCGGAAAGGCGCTGTTTACCGAAAAGGTGCTTACTCTCAGCGTTGAAGGCGCGGAAAAGGTACGCGAAGCGGTGAGAAAAAACAACACGCGCTTTGGCATTTCCTTCCCGCATCTGAGTGAGCCGCAGGTGCGTTTTGCCCTTGAAACGGCCAAGGCCGGCAAGCTGGGCACCATCAACTATGCGCGCTTCCGCAAGGCGCATAACGGTGCGACTGCCGGCTGGCTGCCGCCGCACTTCTACGACCCGGTTGCCTGCGGCGGCGGGGCGATGATCGATCTAGGCGCACACCCGATGTATCTGCTGTGCGAACTGTACGGTGAACTGCCTGTGCGCGTGCAGTCCTCCTTTACGCAAACGCTTGGAAGAGGCGTTGAAGACAACGCCGTCAGTCTGCTGACCTTTGCAAACGGCGCCATCGGCGTTTCGGAAACCGGCTTTGTGTCGGCTGGCTATCCGCTGATTTTTGAAATCGGCGGCGTTGACGGCACGCTGATCATGCAGGGTGAAACGGTACGCTGGTGCTGCCCTGAAACAGGCAATGCATGGGTGGAGGCTGAACTGCCTGAAGCTCTGCCGTCTCCGCTGCAGCAGTGGGCGAAGGCCAAAACGTCTGATGAACTGCCCGCCGGTTTTGGCATTGATGCGGCTGTGCGGCTGACACAGGTGATGGCGGCTGCCTACGCAAAGTAACAGAAAGAAAGAGGTTTGCACATGCTTCCAACTCCTCGCATTTATGCGGTGTGGCCCTCTGTAGTGCCTGCGGACGAAACCTGCCAGATGACGATCGCACCCACAGAAAAGGCTTTTCTGCTGAAAGAAAATGAAGAATACAGGCTGACCATCGTCCATGTGGACAGTGACGAGGCGGACTATTACCATTGCTCCTCACATGTGCATCTGACCGTTACGGCACATGGCGGCGTGCTGCGCTTCAGCTATGTTTTTCCGGATGAACAGGAACACCTGATCATTCTGGAAAACAGCGAAAAGAAGCTGGCCGATCTGGTGGTTTATTCGCTGAAGGCTGATCTGTACGGCCTGCTTCCGCTCAAGGGCGACCTGCATTCCCACAGCTTCCGTTCCGACGGACAGCTGGATCCGTCTGCCCTCGCCGGTCATTACCGTGAACAGGGCTATGACTTCCAGGCACTGACCGATCACAACCGCTACTACCCCGGCGGCGAGATCGACGAAACCTACGAAGGCGTGCACACGGGCCTGACCCGCGTATACGGCGAGGAAGTGCATGCGCCGCCAAGCATTGTCCACATTGTGCATGTGGGCGGAAAGAGCAGCGTTGCGGATTTGTATGTGCATCACCGCGAGGCCTACGACCGCGAGGTGGAACAGTACCGGCAGAAGATCCCGGCAGATCTTCCCGAAAAGTACAGGGAGCGTTATGCGCTGGCGATGTGGGCCACCGACAAGATCCACGAAGCTGGCGGACTGGCTATCTTCCCGCACCCCTTCTGGCGGCCGGGGGCCTCCAAAATGCATAACGTCTGCAGCGAATTTGCACGTATCCTGCTCAAGAGCGGCATGTTTGATGCCTACGAGCTGGTGGGCGGCATGGGGCAGGTGGGCAACAATGAATCCGTCGCCATGTGGAATGACCTGCGCGCTGAGGGCCTTCGCCTTCCCGTGGTGGGCTCCAGCGACGTGCACGGGCTGGAAAAGTCCAACGAATTCCCGCATCTGTTCACCATCTGTTTTGCGCAGGAAAAGACGAACGACGCCATCATTGATGCGGTGCGCAACGGCAGCTGTGTGGCTGTTGAGGCGACGGGCGAGGAATACGGCCGTCACTACCGCTGCTACGGCAGCCTGAGGCTGGTAGCCTACGCTCAGTTCCTGCTGAAGTATTACTTCCCCAATCTTACACGCATCTGTCAGGGTGAAGGCGCAGCCATGCGCGCCTATGCCATGGGCGAAGCCGACAAGGCGCTGATCGAACTGCAGGCCGCACAGTCGGAAAGCTATATGCAGCGCTTTTTCGGTCGGAAGGAAGCGATCCTTCCCTCGGAAGCAGTGCTTGCGTTTGAGGAAAAATGGCGTGCAGCTCAGCTGGATGGCCCCCTCACCAAGGGCGGTACGGTGGATGCACCGCCTGTTACCCGGCAGATCTGATTTTCAGACATACAAAAAGAGACTCCCTCATGGGAGTCTCTTTTGATATATCAGCCCTTCTGCGTAAAGCTGGTGTGGCAGCGGCTGCAGGTGATGGTCACCACGCCTTTGCCGCGCGGCAGGCGCAGCCATGCCTTGCAGCCGGGACACTTGAAATACTTGTACTGCTTGCGGTTCTTGAAACGAACCTGCGCCTGACGCATTTCGGTGCGTTTTTTTTCGGTGTAGGTCACATAACGGCGGTTTTCAGCGCGGCGCTTGTCCACGTTGCGCGAGAACATGCGGAAGATACAGTATACATACGCCGCAAAGCCCAGCGTGTTAAACAGAAGCCCCAGCAGCGGAAAAACAGGGCTTGCCTGAATGGAGCCCACGATGGCGCCGAGCAGATACAGCGCCAGGCCCGTCCACAGCAGCGCCATGGAATAATGGTCTGCACCGTTGCGGCCGTTCATGAAGGAACAAAGGGATTGCTTGATCTTTTCCCAGAAAGACATAGACGTCAAAACCTCTTTTCAAAGTTGGTCAGCAGTAGAACATGCCTCCGCGCCCGAAGCCGCAGCAGCAGTTGCAAAGCGAATTCACCAGACACAGCGTCAGGCAGGGATTGGAACACAGCAGGGAGGAAAAGCCGCCCTGTGCGCTGCGCTGCTGGTAGGATGCGCCGCTGGCATTGAGCTGCGCCAGCAGTTCGCGGAAAGCGGGTTCATCCGGAGCCATGTTGACGGCTGTGCGCGCGTCGTTGAGCGCGGCAATGCGGTTGCCCACGCCCATATTGGCCTTGGCGCTCCAGTAATACCATGCAGCCCTGCGGTTGCGCGCGGCCTTCAGCAGGTTGAGCGCGTCGCCGTAGCGGCCGCTGAGCACAGCCTGAGCGGCAGGTCTTAACTCAGGGTCGTTTTCGGTGTAGGCGCTGGTCTGATACTGACGGCGCTGACCGCCGCCGAACAGATCCTCAAAATCAAAGCCGAAGCCGCCAAAATCATAGCTGCTCTGGCGCTGACCGCCGTATTGCCCGTATCCGCCATACTGGCCGTAACTGCCGGAGGAGCCATACGGCCCATAGCTGCTCTGGCCGCCGTAACCGGAAGAACCGTATCCGCCAGAGGAACCGTATCCCCCCTGCTGATACTGGCCCTTGTTTTTGATCAGCACAGTATAGGCTTCGTTGACCTCTTTCATTTTGGCTTCCGCCTCGGCAGAGCCGCCGTTGAGGTCAGGATGATATTTTTTGGCAAGCCTGCGGTAGGCCGCCTTGATCTCGTCGTCCGATGCACCCGGGGAAAGCCCGAGCACCTCATAGGGGTCTCTCATGCCCCGTCCTCCTTATGCCTGTCCGGCATTTTTGCCGGTTTCTGCCACGCTGCCGTTGTGCTTCTGCTGCTTGAGCTGATAACGTGACCAACAACCAGAATACAGGATATTTCGCAAAATGTCCATATTCTGAACCAAAGGAAGTGTTTCAAATGCTTCCGTGGCTTCGCCGATGAGCAGCGTCAGGCTGTCTTTGACGAAGGTTTCGTAGTCGTCGCGGTCATGCCAGGCATGCAGCGGATTGTAGCGGCCTTTTTTGAGATCCGCCTCCAGATCGTCATACGCGTCCATCAGATAGACGAAACGCCCGAGCCCTTCGCCCAGCGTGCCAAGCGTATCCGCCCACATATCTTCGCGAAAACGATAGATCACGCCCAGCATGCGGGCTGACAGGTTTGCACCGGTATCGGGCGAGGATTCGCCGCTTTTTTCCAATGCGCTGATGGCTTTCAGGCAGCGCTCGATCTCGCGGCATTTGTCGGGATAGAGCGAATAGACGCGGTCATACGCCTGCCTGAGCAGTGCTGCTTCGGTGCGGCCGGTCAGACTGTGATCATCCTGCCAGTCATCCAGACATTTATGATAGGCCAGCGCGATGTTCATGTCGCAGCAGTAATCGGCCAGCTCGTTTTGCACATAAGCATGCGGCTTAAAAGGGTGGGGCAGGCAGCGTGCTGAGCCTTCTGTGCTTTCCGGTTCGTACAGAGACGTGAGCAGCAGGTACAGAAAAGTTGCGTCATAGCTTAACGTCATGCGGCCCAGCTGGCCATGACGACGACCCAAAGCATGGCACAGGCCGCAGTAAAAGGCGCGATAGCGAACCTGCTGCTCAGGTGTGAGCGCACCTGCTGCAATGGTCACATAACCAAACATGATCAGTTGTCACCGCCGGTGGTATAGTCGGCGTCCATCGCGCCGTCCTCGCTGGAGGCGGCGTCGTTATCCACAAAGCGGCCCACAGCCTGCAGCGCCTGCGTCAATTCCTCGCAGGCATATTTCAGCTCGCTGTCGTTTTTCTGATCCATCGCCGTCTGTACGCGCCTGCGCAGAGTTTCGATGCGTTCCTTATCCTGCGGGCTGAGCTTCTTCTGAGCAGCCTTGGCCTGATACAGCAGTTCTTCGGCGCGGTTGTGCAGCTCGGCGCTTTCCTTGCGCCTGGCGTCCTCGGCGGCATAGCGCTCGGCGTCGCGGATTGCGGCGTCGATCTCGGCGGAGGACATGTTGGAAGACTGCGTAAGCGTGATCTCCTGATGCTTGCCGGTGCCCAAGTCCTTGGCCGATACGTTCACGATGCCATTGGCGTCGATGGAGAAGGTGACTTCGATCTGCGGAACGCCGCGCAGCGCACGGCGGATGCCGCTCAAACGGAAACGGCCCAGCGTTTTGTTGCAGCTGGCGATCTCGCGCTCGCCCTGCAGCACATGGATGTCAACACTCGTCTGGAAATTTGCGGCGGTGGTAAAGATCTGGCTGCGCTGCACAGGCAGCGTGGTGTTGCGCTCAATGATACGGCTGAACACGTCGCCCATGGTTTCAATGCCCAGCGACAGGGGCGTCACGTCCAAAAGCAGCAGGCCCTTGACCTCGCCCTGCAGCACGCCGCCCTGCAGCGCGGCACCCATGGCTACGCATTCGTCGGGGTTGATGTCCTTGCTGGGCTCACGGCCGGTAAAGCGCTTCACGGCAGCCTGTACGGCAGGAATACGAGTAGAACCGCCTACCAGCAGCACACGGCTGAGCTCGCTGGGCTGCACGCCGGCGTCGCTCATGGCCTGCTTCACGGGGCCCATAGTGGCCTCGACCAGATGGCTGGTGAGCTCGTCAAACTTGGCGCGGGTGAGCGTCATTTCAAGATGCTTGGCGCCGTTGCGGTCAGAGGCCAGGAACGGCAGGTTGATGGATGCAGCCGTGGCGGAGCTGAGCTCGATCTTCGCCTTTTCAGCAGCCTCGCGGATGCGGCTCATGGCGGTGGCGTCTTTGGTGAGATCGATGCGCTCCTGCTGACGGAACGTTTCCACCAGATAATTGGCGACACAGTTGTCGAAGTCATCGCCGCCCAGACGGTTGTTGCCTGCGGTGGCCAGCACCTCAATCACGTCGTTGTTGATGTCCAGAATGGACACGTCAAACGTGCCGCCACCAAGGTCATACACCATGATCTTGTGCGCGCCGCCCTTGTCCATGCCGTAGGCCAGCGCAGCTGCGGTAGGTTCGTTGATGATGCGCAGCACGTTCAGGCCTGCAATGCGGCCAGCGTCCTTGGTGGCTTGACGCTGGCTGTCGCTGAAATAGGCAGGCACGGTGATGACCGCGTCGGTGACTGCCTCGCCGATATAAGCCTCGGCGTCGGTTTTGAGCTTTTGCAGAATGATGGCGCTGATCTCCTGCGGCGTGAAGGACTTGCCGTCGATCTTGCTTCGGTTGTCAGTGCCCATATCGCGCTTGATGGAAGCAATGGTACGGCTGGCGTTGGTCACAGCCTGACGCTTGGCGGCTGCGCCTACGATGCGCTCGCCGTCCTTTGTAAAGGCGACCACGGACGGGGTGGTGCGTCCGCCCTCTGCGTTGGAGATGACGACAGGAGTGCCGTTTTCCATAAAAGCAACGCAGGAGTTGGTGGTGCCGAGATCGATGCCGATGGTCTTGCCCATAAAATGGATCCTCCTAAATGCATTCTTCATGCGGATGTGCGAATGCACTGTAACAGCATACCTCATATGCATGGAGAAGCTATAACCTAAATATGAACAAACTGTGAATTTTGTTTCTGGGTGGGAGCGCTTTGTATAGGGGCTACGGAACGGCAGGCATACTGTCAGCAGGCAGGTGAGCGGTTTGAATGTGTATTTCTGGACTTTTGCGATATTTGCAGTACTCATCACACCGGTTATGCTGACGGTGCATATCCGCTGTGACGGGAAAATAGATTGGACAATGCAGCTGTATATCGCCGGGATTCCGGTTGTCAAATGCGAAAAAAAAGAAAAAACGCATCAGACCGTTGGACTGATGACACAAAAAAAGAAACACAGACTGGCGTTTTTGCTGGTTCGGGACGGCTCTGCCGTAAGGCTGCTGCGTTCGATGCCGCTGGAGCGGGTGCGTATTCACGCCTGCCTTTCCTTTGAAGATGCAGCTGTGACGGCAATGGTATTCGCCTTTCTGAAAGCATTGATGCAGACGCTGGCATGCTGTGGTGTGCAAAGGGGAAAGCTGACAGGAGCGGTACAGGCTGATTTTGGCGGCAGGGGAACCCATGCAGATGTCAGCTGTATATTTGCAGGCCGGTTGGGAAGAATAGGCCTTGCAGTCGCGCATTTGATGATCAACGCGGCCAAAGCAAAGGCAGACTTTGCAGCAGAGGAGGAAAAACATGCAGCATCCCATTGATAATATGATGCAGACCACCATGGAGAATATCCGCGGCATGGTGGATGTGAACACGGTAGTGGGTTCACCCGTTGCCGGGGCAAAGGGCACGACCATTATTCCTATTTCAAAAGTCAGTTTTGGCTTTATTGCCGGAGGCGGCGAATATACCGTGGAGGAAGGCCGAAACCGCGCGGTCACGACAGACGTGCTGCCCTTTGCAGGCGGCACGGGCGCGGGCGTGTCGGTGCAGCCTGTAGGGTTTTTGGTGGTGGGCGATGGATCGGTGAAGATGCTGCCTGCCCAGACCAGCGGTGCGATGGAGCGTGTGGTGGAGCTGCTGCCTCAGCTTTTGGAGGACCTGTCCCAGAATGGGGAAACGAAAAAAACAGTCAAAACAGAAACGCTGACTGAAACGGTAATGCAGACCGGGGAAGAGGATGCATGAGAAAGCCGCGCTCGCTGGCCGCACTGCTTTGCTGCGCGCTGCTGACAATGATCACTGGCAGTGCGCATAGCGAAGAAGAGGTCGAAACTTCTGCCAAATCAGCGATACTCATAGAGCAGACGACGGGGCAGGTACTGTTGTCGCACAATGCACAGCAGCCGTTGCCCATGGCGTCCACCACCAAGGTGATGACGGCCCTGATGGCTTTGGAATATGGAAGGCTGGATGAAATGGTCACCGTCAGCCGCAATGCCTATGGCGTGCCGGGAACAAGCATCTATCTTGACCTGGGAGAGCAGATCACCCTGCATGATCTGCTGTACGGGCTGATGCTGGCCAGCGGCAACGATGCGGCGGTGGCGATCGCTGAACATATCGGCGGCGATGTGGATACCTTTTGCCGCATGATGACGCAGCGCGCGGCCGAGCTGGGCTGCAGGGATACGGTGTTCATCAATCCGAACGGCCTTCCTGTGCAGGGACATCATACCACTGCGTATGATCTTGCACTGATCGCACGTGAAGCCATGTCGCACGAGTTGTTTCGGCAAGTCGTCAGCACACAGCGGGCGTCCATTCCATGGCAGGGCCGCGGATATTCGCGCATCCTCAACAATAAAAACCGGCTGCTGGCCAGCTATGAGGGAGCGACGGGCATCAAAACCGGTTACACAAAAGCAGCCGGGCGATGCCTGGTATTTGGCGCCAGACGCGATGGCATGGAAGTTTTGGGGGTGGTGCTCAACTGCAGCAACTGGTTTGACGAGGCAGCCCGACTGATGGATACCGGGTTTGAAAAGTATGAATTCTTTACTGCTTTTTCACAGGGCGAAACGGTGCGCGTGCTCCCGGTGGTGGATGGCACGCAGGAAACGGTATGCATCCAGGCAGCACAGGTGCTGGCCTGTCCGCTTCCCAAAGGGACTGTGCCGGTGCTGGCCATCGATCTGCCGGACGAAGTGCAGGCGGGGCTGCGGTGCGGCGAAACGGTGGGCAGAGTTGTGCTGCTTGCCGAGGGCAAAGAGGTATGCAGCGTGCCGCTGATTGCAGGTGAAACACTGGCACGACGTGACTATGCATTTGAACTGGAACGCGTTACACGCAACTGGATACTGCAGGGACAAACCATTGCAGAATAAAAATTTTCAACCAGCGAACATTTGTTCGCTGGTTTGTGCTATAATTACAGTCATGATCAACGAAGGGGGACGAACGATGGCTGCCGATCGCGTGATCTTTCATATTGACTGCAACGGTTTCTATGCAGCGGTGGAATGTCTGGACGATCCGTCGCTGTGCAGCGTCCCCATGGCAGTGGCGGGCGATCCTGAGGCGCGCAGCGGTATCATTCTGGCCAAAAATGAACTGGCAAAGGCTTATGGTATTCAAACGGCCGAAACCGTTTATCAGGCCAGACGCAAATGCCCGGATCTTGTGCTGGTGCCGCCGAGATCTGCGCGTTACCGGGAAGTCTCCGGCCGGGTGAAGGCTTTGTTTGCAGAATATACCGACCAGGTGGAATCTTTCGGGTTGGATGAGGCATGGCTGGATGTGACGGGATCGCTGCGGTATTTCCGCGCCACGCCGCGTGAACTGGCTGACCGCATCCGCCTGCGGGTAAAAGAAGAAATCGGCATTACAGTGTCGGTGGGCGTCAGTTACAACAAGGTGTTTGCCAAGCTTGGTTCTGATCTGAAAAAACCGGACGCCACGACGGTCATCACCTGCGAAAACTATCAAAGGCTTATCTGGCCTCTGCCGGTGACGGCGATGCTGTTTGTGGGCCATACGGCAGCTGAGCAGCTGCATAAGCTGGGGATTCGCACCATTGGTGAAATGGCGCAGGCTGATCCGGCGGCGCTGGAAAAGATGCTTGGCAAGGGAGGTCCTGCTTTGTGGCGTTACGCCAACGGACTGGACGATGCGCCGGTTTTGCATGTGGGAGAACGCGAACCGGCCAAGTCCATCGGCAATGGCATGACGTTCAGGCGCGATCTTGTGGGCTGGGACGAACTGAAAAGCGCCCTCATTGCACTGGCGGACGAGGTTGCCAGCCGTTTGAGGGCGGAACAGGTGAAATGTGCTGCTTTGCAGGTAACTATCAAAAATCCTGAGCTTAAAAGCATTTGCCGTCAGACTGTGCTGCCGCATCCGACACATCTGCAAAAGGAACTGGTGGAAGAGGGTATGAAGCTGCTGCGCGCCAACTGGCGCGAAAAATCGCCTGTGCGTGCGCTGACGCTGACAGCCCAGCAGCTGATCGCCGATGAGGAGCTGCAGGAGCAGGTGGATCTGACGGATAGCTGTGGTGCTGTGCGTGACAAGTTTGAGCAGGCGGAGGCGGCAATGCAAAAGCTGCGCCGCAGATACGGGCGCAGCTCGATTGTGATGGGGTTTACAGGTGACGAGGAACTGGGGCTGAAACGGGTTCGCCATCAGCCCGTTGTCAGTGACGAATGATGGTGGGAGCAGCGCTTTCCACATCTACATAGTAGCGTTTGTCATCGCGGCGGTCAAGGTAGACGCGAACGTCATCGCCCGGCACAAGGCCGGGATCGGCCGAAAGCATTTCGCTGCGGTACTCATGCAGCACGCCGTCGCGCTGTGTGCGGCAGATAACGCGGTAGGGACGGCGGCCATTGATCTGCACATTGTATACGCGTTCGGTTTCAACGACCTGTGCTGTTTCATAATAACCGCCGGCGATGAGGTCCTCGCGTATGGCATTGCGCCTGCGAATGTGCGCCAGAAAACCAAAGCCGATGCTGCCAAAAACAACGGACTGGATACCTAAAACAAGCGTAAACACCAGTTTGGCCTCGTAGGGAGCAATGGGAGCAAAGATCAGCCAGAACACTGCAAGCGCAACCAACTCAATCGTGGCAATAACAGAAAAGATAATTCCCAGAACTTTAAGCGGTGTTTTCATCGTACATAACTCCTGAATGATTTGATGCAGTGAGATTATACCATTTTAGACGATAAAAACATATGTTTCATCCGGCAATAGAAAAAAATTTTCGAAACATGAAAACAAGGGCTTGACATTTTTTCGGGATGACGCTATAATAACGTTCGTTGTGATCGACACAACGTTGTAGACCATGGAGAGTTGGCTGAGTGGTCGAAGGCGCACGACTGGAAATCGTGTTTACGTGGTAAGCGTAACTAGGGTTCAAATCCCTAACTCTCCGCCAGTTGTCATCGCGGTGTGCTGGAAATACTACCGCGAAAGACTCCGTAAAGGGGGAGCAGCTTGCAGGGCTGCTCCTCTTTTGTTGCCTCTAGGAGGCAGCATATCCCAATTTGTCCCACTTTGTCAATAGCGACCGGGACAATTTGGGATTTTTATTTTGCCAAG
The DNA here is from genome assembly GCA_017473345.1 of Clostridia bacterium. Taxonomy (GTDB): domain Bacteria; phylum Bacillota; class Clostridia; order Christensenellales; family Aristaeellaceae; genus Limiplasma. The sequence goes on from JAFULL010000033.1 coordinate 32,263, forward strand.
CGTGCGCGCTACATGGTCAAATGGTACACTTTTGTGGTATAATTGAAGTGACGGAAAGCCTTGTTTTGCAAGGGTTTGCCGTGCACGGTGTAGGTCTTGGAGGGCGAACAGGGCTTCCGTCTATGGTACACATTTCAGCCCGGAGGAAAAAAAGTGCGTAAGACATCCCCACCGACCACCTATGATTCACTCTTCCCTTCAGATCCACGATCACCGTATCAACTGCCCTACCAGAAAAAGCGGATGCTTCAGGAGTATTGGCCTGTTCGTTATGCCGCTCGTCGATGGGGTTGCACGTACAGAGCTGCTCGGCTGTACATCCTCAGACACCCAGGCATTGGAGTGCTGATCAGGATCCAGGCGAGAACTGCACCTAAACCCAGATGGATTATCGCAGTAAAGGCAGGTACGATAAAGGTACCTGCCATGAAGGGTAATCCTGATTTGCTAGATCCACACTGGCAACGTCGATATGCCATTGAACGATGGCGGAGGAAGAGGCAGCAAGACAGAAGTCCGGTCGAATGACCGGGCTTTTCTGATTTGCTCACAGAAGCTGTTTTAAGGCGCTTTGATGGGGTAGAGGTGACCAGATACTCACATGTACCGTCTGAAGTGCCCCTAGCGGCGGGATTTCAGGCCGTTACGATGGGGAACGGCCCACCCACTCAGTTGTCTTGGCGTCGCACAGCCCCTCAAACTACCGTCCAGGCATTTCTTGTTCCCTTCGCTCCGGTGCCAGCGCTTTCGCTAAAGGTAAGGCTTTAGCGAAAAGTTTTTCAAACTATTTCGCTAAAGTCCACCTTTAGCGAATAGTTTTCGGGGCTGGCTCCTTCAGCTGCTCCGTCTTGCCCACCCATCCAATGTCGGCTTTGCTGCCATGGTCCAGGGTTTCTGGGTTGGCTGGTCGCTGCTGCCATGGCGTGTGCTCGTCGGGGGCGCAGCACTTGTGCCAGCGCCCTTCGCGCGCCCCTCACACGGGCCGCTTCGGGCCCTTGGCACGCGCTGTGCCTCCCTCCTCCAGCAGGTGCCGGTCGCCACTGCTGCAGCTGGTCGTGCCCACCCACCAGCAGTTGCATGCCGTCGGCGGCGCCGCACTGCATGCGCGCCCCTGCCGTCGGCGTCGCCCTGTGCGCTGTGCGCGCGGCGCCACCTTGCCTGTGCTGCCCACCCTGCAGGTTGGGGGTTCGCCCGACTGCGGTCGGGCGGGACGCGTTGCGTCAAATGCAGCGAAGGGATGCAGTCCATGCTGCATCCCTTGCTCAGCTGTTTGGTTGTGGGCTGGTTTCGTCCGGCTGCGGCCGGCCGGCACCCGTGCTGCGTCCGCACCGGCTGTGCCGGCACGGTCTCACCACGGGTTACTCTTCATCTCTTGGCCAGGGCACGCGCGGGTCGCGCCTGGCTTTTCGCTCCATGCGCTTGCGCACACTCAGATCAGGGTACACCAGCTGTGGTGGCAGGGGCTTGCCCTCGGCGTCTGTTGGCCAGCCCGCGCGGGCCTGTTCTGGGTATGGCTGCCACTCCTCAGCAGCTGCAGGCATGCCTATTGGCGGCAGGGCACTTACTGCCTCCGCAATGGCTTCTTCGTTGGCTGCTGCCTTGATGGCGTCGCGCTGCGCTTTGGTCATGTGCCCCTGCCAGCGCTTACCGGCCAGTGCTTTTTGGTAATCGCTGCTGCAGAAATTCGGGTTGCCTGCAGGCGGCATGTCCGGTGCGGCAGTCCCTGCAGGCAGCATGCGTCGCACAGTTACCTTGTCGGTGCGCACATTGATCGTGGCAATCGGCCATGTATACATCTGGCTAAAGTACCGGCGTGCTGTGCGTACACTCACGCCCCAGACGTCAGCAGCCTGCCTGGGCGTCATCCATTCAGCCCGCAGCCGCTCAGCTTCATGGGGTAGCTGGTACTGCTCATACGCTTCGACCATTGCGTGCCTCCAGTTTTGTTCTCAGCTCTTCGTTTTCGCCCCGCAGGTCCCGCAGCCGGTGCAGGGCTCTTTCAAGCAGGCAGCTCATTTCGTACACCTCGACAGCGTTCATATGCGTGCCGTTCAGCGGATGGCGCTGCAGCAGCCGATCGGCCTCCCGTTCCAGTTCTTCCTCAACCGTGATGTCCAAGGGTCTCATAGAATTCCACCTCGTCATTGATGCCGCGCTGATAGTTGTTCAGGATCACGTACCGGGCATATGCCCAACTGGGCCGCGGGGCTGCTGCCGTGTAGTCCAGCACGGCCATTATCAGCCCGCTGCATATTCCCCGGTCCATCATACTGTGTATCTCACGTTCGACCACCTTCGGCAGCGGGCGTCCTATGGCATCTTCGTATGCCTGGGCAAAGTCACCATGACAGACCTGTTGTATTTGCTGCTCGCTGGCCCGCTCCATGTGGTAGTCGAGCGCCCTCACGCGCGTACGCGCGCGCGCGGGATTATTATTATTATAATAATTATTATTAGTATGCTGTGATTGTGATTGTGATCTTTCTCTTTCCTGGATACTAGATGCTGTAGTTGTCATTTTGTCATCGACTCCGTTATAATACCATCAGGGGTTCCCCTTGATGGGAGGCGTACAAAATGCTTACGGGTGAATATCTGAATCAGTGGCTTGATACCTTTGTCCGTCCATTTCGGGCAGCAAACACAGCGGCATGCTACCGCCGTGCCATTGCAGCCCTGCCGCCTTCCGTCTGCGGCTGCGAACTGCAGCAGCTCAACGCGCTGCACATTCAGGCCGCGCTGAACCAACAGGCCGTCAAGCATCCGCGTGCGGCGCAGCTTACGTTTGCCATGCTCCACGCCGCTCTGACCAAGGCCGAGTGTATGCGTCTGGTCGACCGTTCGCCGATGATCGGCTGCGTGAAGCCTCTGCACCAGTCTGCCCGGGCCGATGTGCTCAGCGTTTCGCAGCTGTCCGCGTACCTGACTGCCGCCCGATCACAACGGGGGTTCGTGCTGCTGCTGCTCATGGCCACCTGCGGCCTGCGCCGTTCAGAGGCGCTCGGCCTGCAGTGGCGCGACATCGATCTGACCGGGGGATGGCTCACCGTTTCCCGCCAGCGCATCCGGATCAATCACGGGTACCAGGCGGCTCCGCTCAAGAGTCGCAGCGCTCAACGTGTGCTGCCGCTGCCGCCGCCATTGGTGGCCGAGTTGGCTGCTCACCGCGCCGATCAGCGCGAACGTGCTTTCGTCGGCTGGGTCTGTGACATGACGCCGGAGGCCCTGCGCAAGTCTCACCGCGCAGCACTCGCGGCAGCGGGTTTGCCTCTGTCCGTCACGCTGCATGGCCTGCGGCACTCGATGGCCACGGCTGCTGCTGCTCAGGGTACGCCCATGAAGATCCTGCAGGGGATCCTGGGCCACTCCAAATATCAGCTGACCGCCGACCTGTATGCTGCCCACCTTTCCGCCGATAGTTTCGTGCCATATGTCGCGCAGCTGACGAATGTGCTGGGTTGGTATCAATCTGTCTAGATTCATTGTGGCGCAAGGGTTTGAGTGATTCGAAGCCCCACGACTGGAAATCGTGTTTACGTGGTAAGCGTAACTAGGGTTCAAATCCCTAACTCTCCGCCATTTAAGAACACCTTGAGAAATCAAGGTGTTCTTCTTTTTTATCCCAAAGGCGAATGGACGAAATACGACACTCTACGCTTGAAATGATGTTTTTCTGCACAAAAACTGCACAAAACGGATTTCTGAGGAGCCTTCAAACGCTTATGTTATAAACGTTTGCGGGCTTTTCCTGTGTGCACGGAATCTACACAAAACCGTCTGAAAACAGGTTCTGAAGCCTGTTCCCGGTTTCGATGATTTTGTCGTTTTGCTTGTGTACATAACGATTCATCATACTGTCTAGCAAATGGGATGCTGTTCGATTTTTGTTTTTTTGTGTGAAACAAATGGTTTTTTTTTCCATTTGTGCTATAATGATTTCAGATTATCCTTTCAAATGGAAAGCGAGGAATGGCTATGAAGTATGAACGAATGATCCGTTTGCTGTTGTCTGTCGTACTGGTATGCGCTTTGCTGACAGGCTGTGTGTCTGCCGCTTCTGCCGATTCGGCTGCGGAATTGTCTGACGCACTGCAGAAGGTGTGTGACCTGGGGATCGCTGACGCCAGGGTGCTGGCCCGGGCAGACGAGGTATGCACCAAATACGAGGCGGCCAAAATGCTTGGAAATGTTCACAAGCTGCAATACGGCACTGCCAGCAAGTATCTTGCCGACCAGATCGTTGCCGAAAGGGGCAGCACTGCCACCCGCTACTTCTTTGCTCAGGCCATCTACTTTTCCGCAATGGAAACTTTTTATGACGTCCCGTTCCGGAACTATGACCAGTGGGCAACCTACTGCTCGGAGAATGAAGCGCAGAACATCTGGCCTGATTCTCAGGTGATTGCGCAGCGGCTGGACGGCACTGTGGGCGAAGGCGGCGTGTGGGATATCTGCCCCGATCTTTCCGAGATCGAAGACCCCGCCGATCAGACAGGCATGCGTTTCTGGGTCGATTTCGGTTCTTCTCCCGCCGTCAACTATGCCATGCTTACCTATGACCGCACCAATGGCAAAAAGGTACTGGAACTGGACGAAAACAACTGCTTCCGTCCCTTTGAACCCATGACCATCGCTCAGGTGGCTGAGGCCGCGCTGCGGTACTACAACTCTTTCGAGCCCGCTGCCGAGATGGTTTCCTATGCCGATACTGCCGCTTTTGACTCTTCCATCATCACCCCTGAACTGCTGGCAAGGGAAACCACGCTGCCCGACGCAACCTGTGCGCAGCTGCCCTCCGAATGGCACGGAACGCTGATGTTCGATATTGGGCGCGTTAATCACCAGACGCTGGATGGCATGCCGGACAAACGGATGTATGAGTATGAAATTCAGACGGTGAAGGACGCCGGTTTCAATTTCATTGGTCTGGCTTTCGATTTCTCCATTCTGCAGGGCCCTGTTCCTGAGGAAAGCAAGCTGAACGAGATGCGGCTGAGAGAAATGGATCAGCTCATTGCATGGTGCATGGAGCGCGATATCCATGTGGATCTGCGTTGCAGCGGTTCCGGCGGACTTACCATAGAGGATTCCTTTGGCGATTGGCAGAAGTGGAATCACGACAGCGTCAACAGCACTGCCTACGCCCCTGAGTTTGCCGTGCTGTGGAAGGCGATTGCCCAGCGCTATGCCGACATTCCCAACTGCTATCTCAGTTTCAATTTGATGATCGAACCGGAGATCAGCAGCGACAGCCAGTATGCCGCTTTCTTTGGACCGGTCGTGGAGGCGATCCGTGAGGTCTCTCCCGACCGCTGCATCATTGCCGATATCCACAGCAGCGGCCTGACGGGAAAAACCATGGCGCAAATGGGCGTTGCGCTCTCTTATCATGCTTACGACCCCCGCAGCTTCTGCGCGGTGGATTATGAGATGCAGGACAAGCCGGAACGTCTCTACAGTATCACATGGCCTTATGCCGCATCCAATAAGAAAACCTACGACGCGCAGGCTGTGCTGGACAGTGCTATTCCCCAAAGCGTTTCCGCCAACGAGCTGGCAGCATTGGCCAAGCAGTACAACGTTGGTTTTATGGTCGGTGAATTTGGCGTGTTTACAACCGGTATGCCGTACAACCGATATTCTGACGAAACCCTTTCTGCCTATTTCCGGGATATGGTCAGCGCTATGGCAGAAAAAGGATACGGCTGGTGTACCGGTGTGTGGTACGGAAGCTACGGTGTTGTTTGCGGCTGTCCCGCCATCAAAGGCGCCGAATATGAACAGGTAGGCGACTACGCCTTCTACATTGATAAGGCCATGTTTGACCTGTTCCGGGAAATCAACGGGGTCAAATAATCAAGAACAACCCCAAATAGCGACGTCTGGCTTCAGCCCCGGAGTGTCATTGCTTCGAATCCGATCGTCGCTACCATCTAGAAAGTCTTGAGAAATCAAGACTTTCTTCTTTTTTGTCCGGAAAGCGGGATGTGGGAATACGACACTCATACGCTTGAAATGGTGTTTTTCTGCACGAAAACTGCACAAAATGGATTTTTAAAGAGCCTTCAAATGCTTATGCTATAAGCGTTTGCGGGATTTTCCTGCGTGCGCGGAATCTGCACAAAACCGTCTGAAAACAGGTTTTGGAGTCTGCTTCCGGTTTCGATGATTTTGTCGTTTTGCTTGTGTACATAACGATTCATCGTGGTTTGAATATTGTGGCTTCTGTGGGCTGCAGGAGTTTTTGAAATCGGAGACGCCTGAGCTGTCCATCGAGCTGATGCCTGAATTCCATCATCAAGGAATCGGTACAGCCGTTGTGCCAATGCTTATGAAGCATTATGCGGATACGGTCGGTCCCCATGTTTTCCATGCCAAGGTAAGCCCGAGCAACTTGCCCAGCCAGGGCCTGATGCGGAAGCTCGGAGCTATTCCCAATGGCGTAAAACCCCATCCGGGTTTCAGTGAAGAACTCGCGAAAATGATGGAAGAACTCGATACCCCGCAGCCGGAGAATATCAACGAACTTGCTGAGGAGTTTAACTCAACCCCTCGCCAGCTCCGCAGCCACGTGCTAGTTTTCCGGTTTGACGTAGAATAATTACCCCGGGGTACTGTTTTACCCCCCTAAAACGCAAAAAACTACCCCCGAAGGCGTAAAAAACTCCGGGGGTAAATCAAATATTGGTGTTCCGTGCGATTGTATCAATTACTGTCAAGGTTGCCATAAGGAAAAGCCTTGAAACGTAACAGTTTCAAGGCTTTTTTCTATGCTTTTTTCGGAAACGGCCGAGCGTGAGCGTGCTCAGCCGTTTCCTTCCCACCATTCGCTTTGCTGCACATAACCGGCCAGCGCAAGGTCCGGCAGCCAGATGTGGTACCATTCATCTTCGATGACACCCAGAACAAATGCGATTTGATTGGTTTCAAGAACAGCAATCGTCCGTGTCGCTTCAGATGTTTCAAAGAGAGAATGCCACTGCATCTCCCCGTCAGCAATGCGGGCAGGGAAGACAGGCTCGACGGACTGCATCTTTGAGCCGGCAGCAAGGTACTTTGTCATCATCCATCCTTCCACGCCAAAGAGGTTCACGCGCGCCCAGATGCCCTTTTCTTCCAGAATGCGGACGGGCGTGCCGTTGTAGTATTTGCCAAGCGATTTTGCACCTCGGTCGGGTTTGACACGCAGGTGAAGCCGGTCTTCGGGGTTGGGATTGCTGACCACAGCCCAGTCAGAGGCGTCCAGTGCGGCAACCGCTTCTTCAAAGGAATGCGGAAGGGAATTCCAGTCGATGAGTGTGATGTCATACCACGGATGATCACCGAAACAGCAGTGATAGCTGATGGGCACACTGTCGGCAACCCAGTTTCGGCCCAGCTGGAACATCACTTCGCCGGAAGCGTTGTCGGCGGTGTTATAGATATAGGTCACGCCAAAGGTATCCGCATCAACGGCTGATACATCCACCAGCAGATCCCCGATGCACAGAACCGAGGAGAAGTTTTCCCAGCCATAGAACGTGCCGTGGGGGAGAGGGGAACTCAGAACGATTTTCCACTTATCCTTTTGGTAACGGCATACGGCAAACACCAACTCGCCGGATGGTTTTTGCAGCAGAAATTCCAGCTGGTCTGCTTGCGCGCAGCCGCCCAGACAGGTGTATTCCGGAAACAGCTCGGCAGCGGCCAGTTCCGTTTCGTAGGCGCTCAGCCAGCTGTGAGTATAGTCTGTATAGGGGTCGGGGAAGACCACATCGTCATAGACTGTCAGGTCCATATGCTCAGCCAGCCATGCCGCCGGTACCGGCTGATAGGTAGTTGATGAGATGTAGTTCTCGTTTTCATCACAAAGCCAGGTCATGTAATGCAGCATCCCGCTGCTGTATGTGAGATGATGCTCGCTGATATTCTGATTGCTGAGCGTTGTGACGTTCATCAGTCCGCTGACGATCCAGCGCCCGTTTCCCTTGGATGCATGGTAGGTGATGGTTTTGTCTCCGCCGGAATAACTCCAGAAAAGGGTGATGTCCGTATCCAGCAGCAATGAAGGCGCGGGAGAATTTTTCCAAAGAGCAGTCGGATTGTTCACTGTCAGCTGCCAGTTTCCATTCACCTCTTCCGCAAGGCACAATACCTGCTGATCGCCTTCGGTCAGCACAGCCGCAGCTGTTTTGCCGCACTGATCAGCGGTGGAAATTGTATAAGACGGATATTGTGCCCGAAATACGGCGGCAGCTTCGGGGCAAAGATCGGCCTGAGCGCAGGCATGGCCTGTCAGTGCCAGCATCAAAACCAGGAAAAAGAACAGCTTTTTCACCATTGTGCGCCTCCAATCGGTCTGTTACATATATATACGAATCACAGATGGTATTCCCTGCCAAACTTTCCATCTTGATTTTTGGTTTGCTTTCCCTGTATAGTAATACCACTATCAAAAGGGGGAATGAAAAATGAAGCGCTGCCTGTGTCTGCTGATGACTGCACTGATGATCCCTGCATCGGTCACTGCGGCGGATCCTTATCAGAACTGGTATGAGATCTTTGTGTATTCCTATCAGGACAGCAACGGCGACGGCATCGGCGATCTCAACGGTGTGCGTTCGAGGCTGGATTATATTGAACAGATGGGGTATACCGGGATCTGGCTGATGCCCATTATGCCCAGCCCCAGCTATCATAAATATGATGTGACGGATTATTTTGGCATCGACAGTCGGTATGGCACCATGGAGGATTTCCGTGCGCTGGTGCAGGACTGCCACGAACGCGGCATCCGGCTGATTATCGACATGCCGCTCAATCATTCATCGAAGGATCATCCGTGGTTTGTGCAGGCGTGCAATGCCCTGCGTGAAGGCCGCACAGATGACCCCATGGTGGATTATTACTGCTTTTCTCAAAAGGCAGGTCAGAAATATATCCCGGTCAGCGGCACCGACTGGTATTATGAAGAACAGTTTTCCGGCGGCGGAATGCCTGACCTCAACCTTGACAGCGCGGCTGTACGCGCCGAAATTCGGCGTATCTTCGATTTTTGGCTCAACGACGTTGGAGTGGACGGCTTCCGTCTGGATGCAGTCACCAGCTATTACGCAGCGGATACGCAGCGAAACGTGGCGTTCTTGAGCTGGCTCAAGCAGATGACCGAGGAGCTGAAGCCGGGCAGCTATCTGGTGGGCGAGGCATGGACGGGACTTTCCACCATTGCTGAGTATTATCAAAGCGGCGTGGACAGCTTCTTCCTGTTCCCTGCATCTCAGGCGGAGGGCGGCATTGCAAAGGTCATCCGTGCGCGCAGCAACCCGGCGGGCAGCTATGTCAGCTTTATGCAGCAGGTGTACGATGCACTTGGCGACAGCGTATGGGCGCCGTTCATCGGCAACCATGACACAGGCCGCGCCGTGGGCAGCCTGCAGGCGCGTTCGTCCGTTCAGCGTGCCAAGTTTGCTGAAGGCATTGTCAACATGATGGGTGGTGCAACATTCACCTATTATGGTGAGGAAATCGGCATGGTCGGTGCTGGCGACGATCCCAACAAGCGTCTTGCCATGTACTGGAACGACCACGATATGACCACCCAGCCGCCCGGCGTGACCAAGATCGAATATGCCTATCCCTGTGTGGACGATCAGCTGGCGGATGAACAGTCTCTGCTGAATTACTGCAGGACGCTCAATCACCTGAAACTGGAAGTGCCCTCCATCGCGCGCGGCAAAAATGAATTTGTCTATAACGATGCGAATGTATGCGTGATGAAACGCACCTGGAATGGGGAAGAGAGCTGGATCGTCATCAACTTCTCTGCAAAGCAGGAACAGAATTATTGTCTGGAAGAATCGGGGCTTTCGCTGGCGGGGACGCTGGATGTGAATGCGTTCTCAAGCACAGTACAGCTGAGCACGGAAACGGCTCAAATCACCCTTCAGCCCTACGGAATTGTTGTTTTTGTCAAATAGCAAAGAAAATTTTCCCTAAAAAGACATGTAAAATTTGTGCAAACGTTTGACGCATCACACAAATTGTGGTATAATGCCAAACAATGAAACAGACCGGCCGGTCTGTTTGCATGAGTGAATATTCACTCGCGAAAGAAAAAGGAGGAGAATCCCCATGAAAAAGTTCCTTGCTCTGGTTCTGTGCATGATGATGGCTCTGTCCCTCGTCAGCGCCAACGCTGAAGCTTTCAGCGGCGAAATCAAGATCTGGGTTGCCGAGGCTACCGTTGAGTTCACCAAGGCTCAGGTCGAAGCTTTCAAGGCTGCCAACCCCGACTATGCTAACATGACCGTCGTCGTCGAGCCCGTTGGCGAAGGCGATGCCGCTTCCAATATGCTGACCGACGTTGAAGCCGGCGCTGATATCTTCGGCTTCGCTCAGGACCAGCTCAACCGTCTGGTTGCCGCCGGCGCTCTGGTCGACGTGCTGCCCGAAAACGCTGAGATCGTTGCTGCCACCAACGACGCCGGCTCTGTGTCCGCCGTCAAGATGGGCGACGTGATGTACGCTTACCCCATGACCTCCGACAACGGCTACTTCATGTACTACGACAAGTCCGTCGTGACCGACCCCACCAACATGGAAGCTGTTCTGGCTGACTGCGAGAAGGCCGGCAAGAACGTTTACTTCGAGATCAACTCCGGCTGGTACCAGACTGCTTTCTTCTTCGGTGCCGGCTGCACCCTGACCTACTCCACCGATGACTCCGGCAACCTGATCGCCATGGATTGCGACTACGCTTCCGAGAACGGCGTGAAGGCCCTCAAGTCCATGATCAAGCTGGCCAAGTCTCCCGCTCACGTCAACGGCTCCTCCGCTTCCAACGCCACCAACCTCGGCGCTATCATCGACGGCACCTGGGACGCTGCTGCTGTGCAGGCCATTCTGGGCGACAACTACGCTGCTGTGAAGCTGCCCACCATCGACGGCTACCAGCTGGGCGGCTTCGGCGGCTTCAAGATGCTGGGCGTGAAGCCCCAGACCGACGAGGCCAAGCTGGCTGCTTGCGACGCTCTGGCTCTGTACCTGACCTCTGGCGAGGTTCAGGCTGCCCGTTTTGACGCTGTGGGCTGGGGCCCCTCCAACCTGGAAGCTCAGCAGTCCGAAGGCGTGAAGGCTGACGTGGCTCTGTCTGCTCTGGCTGACCAGCTGCAGTACTGCGTTGGTCAGGGCCAGTACCCCGGCGAGTACTGGACTCTGGCTACCGCTCTGGGCGACGACATCCTGGCTGAGAAGTACGATGCTTACACCGACGAGCAGCTGCTGGAAGTTATGACCACTTTCCAGACCACCGCTGGCGGCTACATCGCGAAGTAATTCCCTGAAAAAGGCGGGCTGGAAGCGCTATGCTTCCAGTCCGCATTTTCGCATCTTTCCCACTTTGCCAGGGCAATAGGGGAAAGGTACCCTGTCACCGAACAACAGATAAAATGCAATGGTTGGTGAAAGCATGAACGATCTGGATTATTTGAGGCTGAGCAAGCCTCAGAAATTCGCCCTGAAAATGAAGAAGTTCTTCGCAGGGCTCCCGGCCCGCCTGCTTGGCGCGCTGAAGGGACTGCTGATGTGGTTTGTCAACCTGTTCAAGGGAATCGGCAGCTTCATCTGCGATCTGGTTACCACCTACATCCACGGCGACTGGAAGACCAAGGTTTCTTACACCGTGATGGGCTTTGGTTCCATGGCCCGCGGCCAGTGGCTGCGCGGCATCCTGTTCTTTGTGTTCCAGACGGTGTTTAACCTGTATGTTTGGTTCTTTGGCGCCGGCTATCTCAGCAAGCTGGGTACGTTGGGCACGGTTGAAACCGTCAAGAAGGGCCGTGTCACCGTTTACGGCGATAACTCCTTCCTCATTCTGCTCTATGGCGTACTTACCATTTTCTTTGTTGTTGCGTTCATCTATACCTGGTACGTCAACGTTAAGCAGAACAAGATGAGCGAAAAGATTCTCAAGTCCGGCAAAAAGCTCAAGTCCGCCAAGGATGACATGGCCTCTCTGCTGGACAACCAGTTCCACAAGACCCTGCTGGCCATTCCCACGCTGGGTGTGACTGTGTTCACCATTCTGCCCATCATTTTCATGATTCTGGTTGCTTTCACCAACTATGACAACCAGCATCAGCCTCCGGGAAAGCTGTTCACCTGGGTTGGCACCGCCAACTTCGAAACCCTGCTTGCCAGCCCTGACAACAAGGTTAACTTCGACGTGACCAGCACTACCGCTGAGTCCGCAGCTCTGACCATCACCGCCAAGAACGGCGATATCCTCACCGTGAACACTGCCGACGTGGCTGCTGCTGAGGCTGCCGAAGCCCTGACTGCCGCTGCCGACACCGAGTTCACCATGGTCGAGCAGGCTGACGGGACCTATCAGTTCGAGGTGTTCAGCGAGGCCGGCGAGAGCGTGAGCTTCGTGGGCAAGGACCTTTTGACGGTCAAGACGCCTTCCTTCTCCTACACTTTCAAGCAGGTGCTGCTGTGGACGCTGATCTGGGCGTTCTTCGCTACCTTCCTGAACTACTTCCTGGGCATGCTGGTCGCCATCATGATCAACAAGAAGGGCATCAAGTTCAAGAAGCTGTGGCGTACCATTCTGGTCATGACCATCGCCATCCCGCAGTTCATCTCTCTGCTGTATGTATCGAAGATGTTTGCGGCTGATGGTCTGATCAACGGTATGCTGATGAACTGGGGCTGGATCAGCCAGCCGCTGCCCTTCTGGACCGATCCCACCTGGGCCCGCGTGACCATCATCGGCATCAACATCTGGATCGGCATTCCTTACCTGATGCTCATCGCCACCGGCATTCTGATGAACATCCCCGCCGACCTGTACGAGTCTGCCCGTATTGACGGCGCGAACGCCTTCCAGACCTACATGAAGATCACCCTGCCCTACATGCTGTTCGTCACCGGTCCCTACCTGCTGACCAGCTTCACGGGCAATATCAACAACTTCAACGTCATCTTCCTGCTGTCCCAGGGCAAGCCGCTGGGTCTGGACTTGGCCGGCAATGCCGGTACCACCGACCTGCTGATCACCTGGCTGTACAAGATGACCGTTACCGACAGCAACTACAAACTGGCGGCTGTTATGGGCATTCTGGTGTTCGTCGTCTGCGCGGTGATCAACCTGGTTGTCTATAACTTCATTCCGTCCGTCAAGAACGAGGAGGATTTTCAGTAATGGCTAATGATATGAACATTCAGGAAGTCGCTGAAAAGGCTCCTCGCCTGCGTTCCAAAAAGGGCCATGAGCGCCGCGTAAACGCCAGCATTTACGCCATCCTCATCGTGATGAGCATCATCTGGCTGTGCCCGTTTGTATTCCTGGTACTGCAGTCCTTCCGCGGCGAAAGCGGCGGTCAGGTTGCTTACGTCATTCCCAAGCAGTGGACGCTGGATAACTACCGTTTCCTGTTTGAGGGTGTTGCCTTCAGCCTGAAGGCTCTCGTCAAGGACGTGCCCGCCATCATCCTGACGGTGGTCACCAACGCCATTGGCGTGCTGGGCATGGTGAAGTTCCTCACCCGCAAGCCCAAGAATCCCTTTGAAAAGACTTCCGGCAACATCAAGGGCGCTCTGCTGGTGTTCGGCGTGCTGCTTCTGATCAATGTGATGCGCTGCGTGGATTCCACCAACTGCGACTTCGTACAGTGGTTCATGAACACGCTGACCATCGCGCTGTTCTGCGCTGTGATCCAGACGATCATGGTTCTCAGCGTTTCCTACACCTTGAGCCGCATGCGCTTCAAGGGTCGTAAACTCATCATGAACGTGGTGCTGGTGCTGGGCATGTTCCCCGGCTTCCTGACCATGATCGTGCTGTACTACCTGCTCAAGATGATGGGTCTGACCCAGGCGGGCGCCGTTCCCGGTCTGATCCTGATTTCCTGCGCTTCCTCCGGCATGGGCTATTACATCTCCAAGGGCTTCTTTGATACCATTCCGAAATCGCTGGACGAATCTGCCCGCATCGACGGCGCGACCCGCTTTCAGGTGTTTTTGAAGATCATTATGCCCATGGCCAAGCCCATCGTCATCTATACCATCCTGATGGCCTTCATGGGCCCGTGGGGCGACTATGTATTTGCCTCCTATGTAGCGTTCGGCCACAAGGCCAGCTACAACGTGGCAGTCGGTCTGTACCGCTGGGTCAACACCAACGACTATCAGGGCTATTTCACCCGCTTCTGCGCTGGCGGCGTATTGGTGGCCATTCCGATCACCGTGCTGTTCATGGCGCTGCAGAAGTACTATGTTGAAGGCGTCACCGGCGGCGCTGTGAAGGGTTAAGGAGGACAAGCAAATTGGCAAGCGTTACTCTTGAACATGTAAAGAAGATTTATGACGGCGGCGTTGTTGCCGTTCAGGATTTCAACCTCGAAATCAAGGACAAGGAATTTGTGGTTTTC
>JAFULL010000034.1 GCA_017473345.1 Clostridia bacterium
CCAAAGCCACCCTCACCTGCGCGGGCATACAGCAGTTCACCCACACATTCGCCGCGCACAACGCGGGTCTCTTCACCGGGCAGGGCCAACGCCATAGCACACACAAAACGGCAGGTACGGTCGCTGATGTTTTCCATGTTCTTCAGCAGCAGATCGTTGTTGGCATCGTCGTCGCCGTGGTCGCCGGCATAGCGGGCGCTGTATACGCCGGGAGCGCCGCCAAGTGCATCCACGCTCAGGCCGCTGTCATCCGCCAGTGCAGGCAGACCGCAGAACTTCGAAACAGCTTCTGCCTTAATGGCGGAGTTTGCTTCGAAAGTGTCGCCGTCTTCAACGATATCGCCCTTGAAACCGGCTTCCCTCATGGAAATCAGTTCAACAGAGCTGCCAAAAATATCATTGAGTTCCTTGAGCTTATGAGCGTTGCCGGTTGCAACCACAATGCGCTTGGCAGGCAGCAGCCATTCGCCCTGGCCTTCCAGTGCCTTGCGCTGGGCGCGCATCAGGCTGCGCACGCCCGCACGGCCCATGTCCAGAATGGCATTGAGTTCAAGGTTGGTGAAAGCGCGACCTTCGCCGGTACCCTGCAGTTCGATAAACTCGCCGCGCTGGTTCATCACGAGGTTCATATCCGTCTGCGCGCTGGAGTCTTCCACATAGCACAGATCAAGCATGGGCTCGTCATCCACAATGCCTGCGCTGATGGCCGCCACCTGACCAATGATGGGATTTTCGTCGATCAGGCCATTCTGCATCAGCTTGTCGACGGCAAGTACCAGCGCCACATAAGCGCCCGTAATGGAGGCCGTACGCGTGCCGCCGTCAGCCTGCAGCACATCGCAGTCAAGGGTGATAGTGCGCTCGCCCAGCTTGTTCATATCCACAGCCTGTCGCAGCGAACGGCCGATCAGTCGCTGAATCTCTACACTGCGGCCATCTTTTTTGATGCCGTCGCGCTGCTTGCGGCGGCCGGTAGAGGCAGGCAGCATGGCGTATTCCGCCGTGACCCAGCCTCGGCCGGTATTGCGCAGGAAGGGCGGCACACCCTCCTCCACGCTGGCGGTGCAGATGACGCGGGTTTTGCCGGTAGAGATCAGGCAGCTGCCGTCAGCGGTTTCCATAAAATTGGTGACGATGCTGCAGGGACGGGGCTGATGGTTCTTTCGCTGGTCGATGCGTGCCATAAACAGGCCTCCTGTAAAAAAATCATGAGAAAAGCCGCAGCGTGCTGCTGCGGCACATTTGTGATTATAGCGGTTTTGCAGGTGAAAGTCCAGCAAAAGCATTATTTTGCATCCGGACGAAGCACGCTTTCAATGTAAGGCGAAATAATGTCGATGGCCACCTTGCGTTGTTCTGGGGTGAGGGCGCGCATTTCTTCAACCAACCATTCTACACTGCCGTTTCCCTCACCCAACAGCACCTCGTCGGGCGTTGTTTTCAGAAGAGAACACAACGTCAGCAACATTTCGATTGACATACCTACTTTGCCGCCTTCAATGTCAACAATGGTTCTTGGCGAGCAGCCAGCAACTTCCGCCAGCTTTTCCTGCGTGTAGTTTTCACGCAAGCGTTTCGTCTGCAGAATCATTCCAGCTCGCTTGCGATCATACGCGAAAGGCTCCAACATGCTCACCTGCTTTCAATGTATATATTTGTATTATCTACATTTTCAGCATAGATAAGTATGAGGTTTTAATGTATAATTTATGATGCTAGAACTTCTTTTAAAGGGAGACATCCATATGAGCATCCGAAAAACTGCATTCCAAAAATGTATTCCTTTTGATAAAAGCCCAATGTACCTTTCTTCGCACGGTCAAATGCTTGATGATTACATCAATTTTCTACTTTCAGCCATATCAAAGCCCATGAATAAACCTCAGCGCGAACAGTTCATTGAATTGCTGACTCTTATCAAAACGGTTCACGCACTAGAAAATCAGTACTTCTTCAACTGTGGTTGGGATGCCTCAAAAGAAAAATCTACCCCGTGGATCCACCGCCGTCCGTAAAACGGACGGCGAAGTGGGGTCAAGGGGCAAAGCCCCTTGCGGGGTGCAGGGGCAGCGCCCTGCGTACCACCACGTATCTTACTCCAACTCAATAACACCGGGGTACTGCGCAATGACTTCGGCTTCTTCGTTGATAAAGGTCGTGGCAGCTTCAGGCTGTTTTTCCAGCTTTTCACCTTCGACGAGTACTTCCACCTTTTTCACACCGGGAAACTGTGCGCAGGTGAACAGAATGGCGCGGATGGCCTGCTGACCGCCGTCGCTGGATTCAAGCGTTTGTTTGAATTCCTTCGAAAAGTTGATGGTCACAACGCCGTCTTTCATGGAAACGGATTTCACGCCGCAGTCGGAAGGCAGCGCGCGTTCCAGTCCGCTGTCGTCTTTGGGGCCTTTGGCCAGTTCGAGAACAGCGGTGGAAAGATCAGCATTGCTGAAAACGGAACGCGTGACAGGAACCAGAAGTCTGCCGTTTTGCGAAGGGAAATAGAGTTTGACAAGCTCGGTATCCGGAGAAAAGGTTTCAACGGATTCCAGGTTCAGACCATTGCCGGTAAAGACGCCGCTGACGTCTGTGCCGTAGGTCAGTTTGCTGCGCTTCTGCCCACCGAATTCAAAAGTGACCTCATCTACAGTTGAAAAACAGGTGAGAGTATTGGCGATGGCGTCCACCATCAGCGCTTCCTGCGCAGCGCTTGTGCAGGTGAGCGCTTCCTTGCTGACATTTACATTGGCACGGCCTTCGCTGATGTCAATTTCAAAGGTGGTCCCTTCCGGAATGACGGTGCGCAGCCCCAGACGCGCTGCCTGCATGTCGTTTTGGCTGTCCTTCACCATCATGGAAAGAGCCGCTTTAGCAATGCCGTCGGTTTTTTCAATCTGCCGCGTAACCGGCACCAGATACCCATCCCCGTCCTCATAGAACACAACCGCCGACACAGTTTCCACATTGCTGTCCGCAATGGTTTCCTCTACAGGGATCAGCGTTTGCTCCACCAGCACCTGTGAGGTGGTTTGTTCCCCGCTTTGCATTGCCAGTACCACCACCAGCGCCGCAGCACATACGATCAGGATACGTTCAATATCGGCCCGTTTGATTTTTTTCATGCTTTTTCACTCCTCAGCAGTCGATTGCATAGAAAACGTATGCGTTCATCCGGCATTCCATGCCGAAGGCGCGTTGCTCTTTTTGGTATCTTGTGCTATCATTTGGAGGAGTTTTTGCAGGAGGAATCATACTATGCCGATGGATGGCTTCACCCTGTCCTTTATGCAGCGTGAACTGCACGCCAAACTGCTGGGCGGACGCGTTGACAAGGTCAATCAGCCGGAGCGCGACGCGCTGGTTTTGCTGATTCGTTCAGCAGGCGGCAACCATAAGCTGCTTTTGAGCGCCAATGCCAATCAGGCCAGAGCGCAGCTGACTGCGCAGACTTATGAAAATCCCGCGGAACCGCCGATGTTTTGCATGCTGATGCGCAAACATCTGATGGGTTCGCGCATTGTTGATATCAAACAGATCGCCGGCGACCGCATTCTGGCTATTGTTTTTGACTGCCTGGATGAAATGGGCTACCATGTGCAGCGCACGCTGTATCTGGAAATCATGGGCCGCCACAGCAACCTGACGCTGGTCAGTGACGACGGCACGATCATCGATGCCATCCGCCACGTCAATGCCGAAATGAGCCGTGTACGCACTGTGCTGCCCGGAGGCGTGTATCAGCTGCCTCCGCAGCCGGATAAGCTTACTCCGGATACACTGTCTGCAGAAGCGCTCAGGCAGCGTCTGAGCCAGCTGACAACCAGTCTTTCCAAGGGGCTGATGGAATGCGTGGCCGGTATGGCCAGTGTTTGTTCCAGAGAGGTGTGTGCACAAATTGGCGTGGAGGCATCCTCGCCGATCAGCGAGCTTTTGCTGGACGTTGTCGCTCCCAAACTTTATGACTTTTATACCAGTGTTGAACCAAAGCCCGTTACGCTCTATGACGACGCTGGGCTCGCTATCGACTTTTTTGCTTTCCCCTACCTGACCTTCACAGAAGAAAATCAAAAGCCCATGCCTTCCCTGAGCGCGGCCATGGATGCATACTACCTCGGCCGTGACCTGCGCATGCGCATGCAGCAGAAAAGCGCAGGGCTTCAAAAGCATGTGAAGAGCGCCCTGGACCGCACGGAAAAGAAAAAAGTCATTATGCTGGACACCCTGCGTCAGAGCGACAAAACGGAACAAAACCGCATTTACGGAGACCTGCTGACCGCCAATTTGCATCTGATTGAAAAGGGCGCAGAAAGCGTAAAGGTGCAGAATTACTACGATCCCGAGTGCCCGGAAATTACCATCGTCATTTCCAGCCGTCTGACCCCCGCCCAGAACGCACAGAGCTATTACAAAAAATACCGCAAGGCCAAGGTAGCCGAGCAGTATGCAAAAGAACAGCTGGTGACCATCGAACGCGACCTGACCATTCTGGAGAATGCGCTGGAAGACCTGGACAAGTGCGAAACCACCACCGACCTTGCGGAAATTCGCTATGTGCTGACTGAAAACGGTTTCCTGCGGCCCGACGCCAGCCAGCGTAAACAAAAGGGAAAGAAGCTGCAGGAAGGTAAACCCTATCGTTTCACAGCACCTGATGGAACACTGATCGAAGTGGGCAAAAACTCCCTGCAAAACGATCGATTGACCCTGCACGCGCGCGGCAACGAAACCTGGCTGCACGCGCAGAATATCCCCGGCTCACACGTTATCATCCGTTCCGAAGAAGAACCCAGCGATGAAACGCTGCTGTACGCCTGCAAGCTGGCTACTTATTACAGCAAAGGCCGCAATCATCCGCAGCAGGCCATTGACTATACCAAGCGCAAGTATGTCAAAAAAGCAGCCGGTTCTCCTGCCGGCATGGTCACCTATACCAATTTCAAGACTGCCATCATCGGTCTGACGCCTGAGGATGCTGCATTCATCATCAAAGAAGCCGGAAAGTAAAACGAAAGAAGGTGTCACATTGAACATAAGGATCGCCACACCGCAGGATGCGGCGCTGATCCACGAAACCTACGGCCACTACATCGCGCATACGATGATCAACTTTGCAGAAGAAAATCCTTCTGTGGAAGAACGCCGCGATGAAATCATCACCCTGCTGGAAAATTACCCGGTGCTGGTTGCCGAGGACGAAAGCGGCGCCTTCCTGGGCTTTGCCTGCGGCGAACCCTTCCGATCAAAGAGCAGTTATCGTTTCACGGTGGAGCTGACCATTTACCTGCATCCCTCCGCCCCAAAGCGCCATGGTGCAGGCAGCGCGCTGTATCGTGCCCTGCTTGCAATGCTTGCCGAACAGGGATACTGCACAGCGCTTGGCGTGATTTACGCGCAGAACAAGCCTTCCATTGCGCTGCATGAACGTTTTGGCTTTAAAAAGACTGCCGTTCTTGAAAATGTCGCCTGCAAGCGCGGCCAGTGGCTGGATGCAGTGATTTACGCAAAGGAACTGAACCCTTACCGCAGCCATCCTCCTGCCATCATTCCTTTCCAGGAGTACAGAAAAGGGCTGGTTTCCCAGCCCTGATGGTCAAAGTCCCAGTCTTGCAAGTACATAAAGCACTGCAAGAAACAGGATATTCAAAACAGTAAATACCGCCAGATAGCGTCCGGCCTTTGCGCCGGGCGTTTTCATATAAAGTTTGAAGGAGATCAGGCTGGCCAGTGACGCAACCAGCGTGCCCAGTCCGCCCAGATCCACGCCGCGCATCAGCGCAGCAGCGTTTTCCGTAAAACCGGAAAGCATCAGCGCGGCCGGTACATTGCTGATGACCTGCGAGGCAAGGATGCCAACTTCCATTTCCCTTCCGGCGATGATCTGCCCCAACAATGCGCTTACCGCATTGATCCTGCCCAGATTGCCGACAAACACAAAGAAGCAGACAAACGTGGCCAGCAGCGCATAATCGACCTGTTTGAGCAGCAAGCGGTCATAAAGGAGGGTGCTTACAAGCACCAGCACAAAGCTGAGCCATTTTGGCAAAACATTCAGCACACTCAGCAGGCAAACGACAAACTGAGCAGCATGCAGCCACAGCGCCACTCCGGAAAGGTTACCTTCTGCTGTTTCCACTTCTGCCTGCACAGGCTGCTTTTTCATCAGCAGACAGCCCAGTAGCACAAGGGCCAGGCTGGCAAGTGTCAGCGGGCCAACCGCGCGCAGAAACTGCCCCATTGGCATGCTGTAATGCGCATACAGGTACAAATTCTGCGGATTGCCCACAGGCGTCGCCATACTGCCAAGATTGGCTGCGATGGTTTCCAGCGTGACAGCAAGGATAAGCTTGTCCGGCATGGACGCAAGCAAAGTCACCGTCAGCGGCACAAAGGTGATAAGCGCCACGTCATTGGTCACAAGCATCGCTGAGAAAAAGCATGCCAGCGACAGCGCCATGCAAAGCTTGCGCGTATCTCCAGCCTTGCGGATCAGCATGGCCGAAATACGTGCCATCAGCCCGCAGCTTTTCAGACCCGCGACGACTGTCATCAGCGCAAACAGCAGCATCAGCACATCCCAGTCCACATAATGTGCATATCCCGCGTCCGGCAAAACGATGCACATGGACAAAAGCGCCGCAGCCAGCGCAATGAGCAAAACCATTTCGTCTTTCAGCCAGGCCCATACTTTTTTCATAGCAAACACCTCTTTTCTTCAGCAGTACAGTTCAAGCAGCTGCGAGAAATCATCGATGTATGCATCGCACACTGCTTTGATCTGATCCGTATATTCTGCGGATGAATCATCATACACACCGCACACACGCATGCCTGCAGCCTTCGCCGTTTTGTCCGCGCCAAGATTGTCGTCCAGAAACCAGATCTCCTCCACCGGTCTTTTCAGCTGCTGCGCCGCCATACGGTAGATCTGTGGATCTGCCTTGGTCGTGCCAAAATCCTCGCACGACCACACATTGGTAAACAGCTCAAAGATCCCCAGCCGCTTCAGGCAGGGATCCAGCGCCGTATGAGGGCTGGCCGTAAGCACGTTCAGATCGTCCCCGCGCGCCTTCAGTTCATGCAAAACATCGATCACATGTGCTTTTGCAGGCACGTCATTCGTATACGCATCCACAGCGTAGCGCTGCATCAGTGAAACGATTTCATCCACCGGCCGTTCAAGCCCCATTTCCCTGAAAAGCCTTGCAGCCCCAGCATATCCAAGGGGTGTTGTGATCTTGATGATGTCATCCCCATAGGGAATATGATTTTCATCAAGAATGCGCAGCATGATACCGGCATAAGTCGGCATGGAATCCACCAGCGTACCATCAAAATCAAAAAGCCAGGTTCTCATTGCAGTCACCTTTCCTGTTACAAACAAAAAAACGACTCACCTGAACGAATCAAAGCAAGCCGCTTTTGGCAGGGGCAGAAGGATTCGAACCCTCAACAAAGGTTTTGGAGACCCACGTGTTACCATTACACCATGCCCCTAAGCACGAATGGTATTATACGGCCCGAATCCTTTTTTGTCAATCATTTTCGTCGAAAAAAGCCTGCATTAATCCTGTACTTCGTCAAAAACGCGCACGTAGTCCACCACGAATTCATCCGGCAGTTCAGCCTTCAAAAGTTCTTCGACAGGCTCGCCGCGCCAGGTATCACCCATGCCTGCAAAGTCGCCGTCAGTGCCGAAAATACGGTTGTAGCCGTGGCATTCCGTCGACACCAGCACAAACTGCTCCACATCGCTTACAGGATTTTCAGGCGCCATCTGACGGCCTACTTCCTGTCCATCCATATAGAAGATATAGCCTTCCCTGCTCCAGTCTACCGCATAGGTATGCCATCCATCTTCAGTTTCAACAAACGGCACCTGGAAATGGCCCGGCCAGACAGATTCCTTGCCGTATCCGCCATAGCCAATGCCACACACCAGCTTATTTTCGGTGTGCTGACGATAGTTTTCCATGATGTCCACTTCCACACCGCACTGCTTGGGATCGTAATGCGAACCAATACCCGGCGCCTGCAGCCAGAAAGCAGCATGCCAGCCGTCGTTGCGCGGCAGCCTGCAGCGGATCTCATAGTAGCCATACTTATGCAGGAAACCCGCCGGCTTTTTGGTGCCGAACGGCCAGAAGCCCAGCTGATCCTTATCACGCGGCATATCAAAGGTCAGTGAACCCGTCTGCAGATGTGCAGAACGGTAGACGCCGTCGCGAAGCACCAGCGGCAGATGCAGGCAGCTGGTGCCGTCCACCAGTGCATCTTCGCTGAACGTAGGCGATTTTTTTCCCCAGAAATACAGGCGATAATTCCATTTGCTTTCATCCAGTTTGGTACCGTCAAACTCGTCGTTCCACACCATCTGCCACTTTTTGCTTTCAGGCAGAAAGCTGGATACATGACCGTCCACCCTATACTCCTTCATTTGCCGTGTCCTCCTTCATTTGGCAGCAGTCTGTGATAATAGTGAACCGGCATAGCGCTCCATCCATGACACAGACTGCCGGCATTATCAAAATCACTTTCCCCAAGTTCTGTCTCCCAGAATGCCGTTGCGCCTGCATCGAGCATTTTGCCATATTTGAAGGCGATGTCGTCAAGCACATACGAACGGTATTTTTCCTCATCCACCATGAGCATTGCGTCATATTGGAAGCACACCATACTCAACGAGATGGGCGTAAACCACTTTTCAGGCTCTGCAAGCTTTTGGGCAATTGCAGCCGCCGTTTCGTCCTCCGCCGCGCCGCACAGAACTGCAAGCGCATTAACCAGAATGCTGGCGTTGTCATCCTCTGTGCTGTTAAAAAACACGCCCCGCTGACTGTCAAAGAAGCGAATGGCCGAAACCTGTTTCAGTTTCTCAGCCGTTTGGGCATAGTCCGCCTTAACCTCCAGCGCATCTGCAAGTTTCTGCATATTTTTCAGCGCCATGCAAAGCAGAAAGTTCAGCGCAGCATCATACCGTTTGGCTTCCTGTTTGCGCAGCTGTCCACTCATTCGCGGCGACCACTCGTAAAAATTCCAGTGGCAGCTTTCTTCAAAGATCGGAACGCATCCGTTTTCAATCCGGTCAGTAAATGCTTTGATCAACCGCACAAGTTTGGGCCAGTTCTCGCGTGCAAGCGTCAGATCGCCCGAGCGCAGGGTGTACTCATATACAGCCGTGAAATAATGCAGCGAGAACGACGGTATCGTCAGATCATCACTGCTGGGCGTGCAGATCGACAGCAGCCCGTCGGGGCGCTCATCCTTGCTCATCAGCAGCAAATTGGCTCTGGCAAAATCATACTCGCCAAAAGCGTCATAACCGCACAGCATCTGGTTGCGGCTGTCCATGGCATACAGCGCCTGCTCACGCCATGGAGAATCCTCATAGTGTTCGTGCATGCACAGCACAAGCGTGCGGACACAAGTATCATATATACGGCGCTGTAGTCCATCCATCTTGGGAAGATTTTCATTCACTGCCAGCGGGTATTCCGCAGGACATACCGTAAGCCGCTCAAGCTCGATCGGGCTTGAAGCATACAATTCCATATAGCGAAGTCCAAGTCTGCGGAACGGATTGAGATATTCATTCAAACCGCTGCGCAGTTTTACCTCAACACTGAAGTCGCGTCCACCAATCAGCCTGCGCACCTGTCCATCGGCAATGTGTTCTCCATAGGTAATCAGCACATCCTGCCCACATTCGGATGTAGCGCGCAATGTCAGAAACCCTACTTCCTCACGTCCGAGATCGATCAGATAGTGTCGGTTATTCTCATTACGCGCAATGGAAAAAGCTGCTGCTTCCCGCATTTCCGGACGGGCGACCGGCCGCGGATACAACCGAAGCTCCTGATCAACGATACAGCTTGGTTCAAAGCCATCAAGCCTGCCAGTGATCCAGTCGTCTTCACAGGTGAGGTCATAATGGAAGCTGAAACCAAGCTGACCGGTAATCGTCTTTGCAAGTCCATTGGTGTAGCATCTGCTCTGACGTGAAAGCGTGGAAGGAGATGAAACTGCGGACAACTCTTCATCCTGCCATACTTCATATCTCAAAGCAGCTTTTCCCGGATAATAACCCATATTTCCCTGGCCATAGTACCAGACGATAACGGCCAGATGATTATGTCCCGGACGGCAGTACTTTGCCACATCGATTTCATCAAAAACCTTGTAATGTGGAAAATCGGCATACTGGCCTGAAGCTGCCAGTTTTCCATTCAGATAAACCGCATAGTTGGAATCTGCCGATATTTTAAGCGTTACTTTGCCTTCAGTCGCGGTGAAGGCATCATAAAACTCCGCGTACTGATCCACTGCTTCGCCTTGTTTTAACCAGATCCATGCCGAACGGGCGTCCATATCAATTGTCCCCCTGCCTGTCAGCAGTTTTTTAAATTATACCAAATCAGGCGTCAGATGGCAATCAGGAAAAAAGGAGCCGGAATATATTCCGGTTTCTTTTATTCCTGTTCCTCCAGTGCCTTTTCGACTGCTTCACGGCTTTCCTCATACCCATAACCACGTCTGGCCATTGCAGCAAGCAGTTTTTGCATGGCCTTTCGTTCATCAGGCTCACGTTCGTAGCGTTTCAGCAGCTTTTTGGCAAGTGCAGCCGCGGCATCGTCGCTTTCCTCTTCATCCATTTCTTCCAGTGCAATTTCCACCGTTTCAGGCTTGATTCCCTTCATGCGCAATTCCTGGCGAATGCGTGAGCGACCCACCTGACTGCGTGCCCGTGATGCTGCCCATTCACGAGCGAAAGATTCATCGTCAAGCAGACGTTCCTTTTCCAGTTTATACAGAACCATTTCAATGGTATCTTCCATATACAGCCTGCGGCGCAGTTTCTGTGCAATTTCTCCGCTTGACTGAGCGCGCTGTGCAAGCAGGGCGACAGCATCATTGAGTGCCATGGGATATTGTCTGGGCAACAGCCATTGACGCAGCTCATCAGTATCGAGTTCCTGCCCTTCTGCAATGGGTTCGCGCTCGTGCAGCTGGCTTCGTGTCATCCAGAACTTTTCGCCGTTTTCCATAACGATCACAGAGCTGCGTTTTTTTTCAATGATTTCTCTTACCAGTTCGGTCATCATTTGCTCTCCTTCATCAGCAGGCCGATCAGGTCGCGGTTGAGGCAGGCCAGATGCCCAATGCGGCGTTCACTTGCACCGCTGTTGAGGCAGACAAACCCATTGCCTTCCACATCAAAAAACAAGCCGTTTACAGCGCCATAAGCAAACCCCTGATGTCCCCAAAGCGTTCGACTGCAAACCGAACGGTCATCCAGCTGAAACAGTCCCATTCCGTGTCGCATGCGTACCGTTTGATCCGGCCAGCCAAGAACAGGCGTTTTCATCTGCAGCAGGCTTGCTTCATCCAGAAAACCATTTCCGCCATTCCATGCCAGAAGCGTCAATCTTGCAAGCGTCTCCGCCGTCAGATACAGATTGCCCGATGCCAGCAGATAATGGCGCTGTGGATCCGGCTCATTCAAAGGTTTTGCACTCCTTTTCCTGTTTTCGGCATCAAAAGCAAGCCCAGCAGGCAGCACTCTCCAACTGTCGGCAACATTTTCGGTTTGCAGTTTATTCAAATCAAACGTAGCCTTTATCCCTAACGGTTCAAACAGTTCCTGCTGTGCCAGGGCTTCAAAGCTCAACGAGAAGCGATGTTCAAGCATGCAGGCAATCATGCCTGCTGCCAAATTGCTGTACCTGAAATGCTGTCCCGGCTCATACGGCACAAAGGCCTGATCATCTTTCAAAAGGGTTTCAAGTTTTTCAGGCTTGTCGAAAGACGCAAAATATGCCGGCGAATCATTCAGGGACGATGTATGGCTGAGAACCATTCCGACAGTGACCGGCTTTTGAGGGAAAAGCGGATTGCGAACGGAATATCCCAGCAGATCAGAAATATCCTCATGCACGTTCAAACGTTTCAACGTCTGAAGCCGAAACACAAGAAGGGCTGCGATTGTTTTTGCAATGGAGGCTGTTCGAAAAAAACTATCAGATGTAACCGGACGTTTTTTACCATCCAATCCCGCCCAGCCAACCGTATAGAGGCTTGAAAGATTACCTTTTTCAAAGGTCTGTATAGCCGCCCCGGGAACACAATGATGTTTCAGCACCTTCTCCACATCCGAAGCTGGCTTCCAGTCACAGCGTTTGCCTGCCAGCGGAAGAAGCGCGCCATAGACTGTGTTTTTCAAAGTTCCAACAGGCATCCGGATGCCCCCTTATCTTTCGTCCTTATTTTTCATACAAAGCGCCATGACATAACCCACAAGAGTCAGACTGCAAAGGAGCGAATGAACAAAATCCGCAGCAGGGACTTTCGCCAAATACACCAGCAGACCTGCAACATCAAGTGCCAGCATCATCACAAGTAAACGAATGCTTTTTTCATTCCGAAGCAGCCAGATTGAAACAATACCTGTTATCAGAATAAAGAGGGCATAAAAAGATGGTTAGTAAAGCAGGCTCCATCTCAAAAGCCAAAGAACTGTACAGGCAGTTACTGTGATAAATTTCCTTGTGCCCGCAAAAGAACGTTTTAGAAGGATTACTGCCGCAGTTATACACAGCACCAGACTGAGCCACTGTGATGCCCTGAAAGATCCAATATACAAACTGTCCTGACGAAGCTGTTCAATAACAAAACGACCGCTGCCATAGATCAGCAAATACCAGCAAAAAATGTTACCGCTATCTTTTTGTTTTTTGCGTATTCCCCACAGCATGCAAAACCCAGTCAAGTTCCATAACGACTCGTAAAAGAACGTAGCCATATGCCACACATTTCCAGCAGCAGACGGAATGAGCACGCCAAACGGAAAAAACTGCAGCGACGGCTCTGTGATTTGCGGCCCATATGCCTCCATGTTAAAATAATTGCCCCAACGCCCAACACCCTGTGCCAACAGCAATCCTGGAGCAACCATATCAGCGATCTTAGAAAAAGACAAATTTTTTCGTCTTGCGTAAATCCATGCCGCCGCAATTCCGCCGATAACGCCGCCATAAATAGCGAGTCCTCCGTTCCAGATGTAAAACACTGACAGCGGCGCTGATTCAAACTCACCCCACGACATCAGCACATAATACACCCTTGCACCCAGCACCCCAAACGGTATGACAACCAAAGCCAGATCGACCGCTGTATCAGCAGGTAAGCCTAGCCGCTTTTCTTCCCTGCCGGCAAGCCATATCGACAAACCCATGCCGCAAGTAACCAGAATCCCATACCATGGTATAAGCCCCGCAAACATTCGGCTATATGGAAGTGCCACGTCAACACCAGCCCTTCTATTATAAACATCCGATTCTATTCTGGACATCTGCCGCAAGTAACATACTTTTTTATTATACATTAATCCAAAACCATGCTGCAAGTACACGCAAGCAGAAGCATATTCTATAACGTGTAGAGCTACAATACATCTTGGACAGTAAGAAAAAAGAGAAGAGACTTGAAAGCCAATCTGTTATAGTTGAATTGCGACACAACATAACGAAAGGAGCTTCAAGTCTCATGGATAGTATAACACAAGACATGAAGTATCG
>JAFULL010000035.1 GCA_017473345.1 Clostridia bacterium
AAAGCGGAACTGCGGGTTGTCCATCACAGGCGCGAGGGTGGAGAGATTGCCGGCATAGGTCAGCTTGTCCAGACAGATGATGCGGTCCTCGGGATGCTTTTCAAGCTGGTAGAAAATAAAATTGGAGCCGATAAAGCCGGCGCCGCCGGTGACGATGATGGTCATAATGGTGTCTCCTTACTTTTTGTCATAGAGGAAGCGGCCCTCGGCCACGCGCTTGAGGTGCTCGCCGTAGGGCGACTTGCCGTAGCGTTCGGCGGAAACCAGCAGCTTTTCCTTGTCGATCCAGCCCTTGTTGTAGGCGATCTCTTCCAGCGCGGCAATTTTGATGCCCTGACGCTTTTCGATCATCTGCACAAAGTTGGCGGCGTCGACCAGGCTGTCCATGGTGCCGGTGTCCAGCCACGCAAAGCCGCGGCCCATCACCTTGGCGCTGAGGCGTTCCTGCTTGAGGTACATATCGTTGAGCGTAGTGATTTCCAGCTCACCGCGGGCGGAGGGCTTCACCTCGTGCGCCATGGCGCTGACGCCTTCGGGGTAGAAGTACAGACCCGTGATGCAGTAGTTGCTCTTGGGGTTCTTTGGCTTCTCCTCCACAGAGAGCACCTTGCCGTTTTTGTCAAATTCAACGATGCCGAAGCGCTCGGGGTCGTTGACGTAGTAACCGAAAATGGTGGCCTTGCCTTCCATAGCGCTTTCAGCCGCTTCGCGCAGCATGCCGCCGAAGCCGTTGCCGTAGAAGATGTTGTCACCAAGGATCATCGCGCAGGGCTCTCCGCCGATGAAGTCCTCGCCGATAAGGAAGGCCTGCGCCAGTCCGTCGGGAGAGGGCTGAACGGCATAGCTCAGCGAAATACCGTACTGGCTGCCGTCGCCCAAAAGCTCTTGAAAGCGCGGCGTATCGGTGGGGGTGGAAATAATGAGAATATCCTTAATGCCGGCCAGCATCAGCGTGCTGAGCGGATAATAGATCATGGGCTTGTCGTATACGGGCAACAGCTGTTTGCTGGTGACCATGGTCAGTGGATACAGGCGCGTGCCGGCGCCTCCGGCCAGAATAATGCCTTTCATGAAGCGCTCTCCTTTCGTATAGGCAGTTGTCTTTCTTTTATTATACCCGTATTTCAGACGGAAGTAAAGGCCGATATGTAACCGGATTATTTATGATATCTTTCTCCGGCATTGATTTTGGCAGCGCGGAACAGCTGTTCCAGCAGCATTACACGGGCGAGTTGATGGGGAAAGGTCATTTTGCTCATGCTCATGCGCTCGTCGGCACGGCGCACAACGTCCGGGTGCAGGCCAAGCGATCCGCCGATGACGAAGGTGATGTGGCTTCTGCCCTGCGTGAACAGGCCGGACAGTTTTTTGGCAAGCTCGGGACTTTCAAATTGTTTTCCGTCGATGCACATGGCGATCACATAGTCCTGCTGACCGATTTTTTGCAGGATCTTTTCACCCTCGCGCTTCATCACGGCTTCGTTGAGTTTGTCGGATGGCTGGGCGGGTTCAGGCTCATCAGGCAGTTCGATGACGCTGACCGGCATGATGCGCTTGAGACGCTTCAGGTATTCATCCGCCGCATCCGAAAAATACTTTTCGCGCAGCTTGCCAACGCAAATGATGCTGACCGGCATTTACACGACCTCCTCAAAACGGGTGGCGTCGATGCGCACGTCTCGGAACAGGCGCTCAAAATAGGCGGCGTCACCGTCGGCAATGTGCAGGGTGTACAGGTCATCTTCTTTTGTAACAGAGGAGACGATATGCACATTGCCACGCGCATCGCGCAGCTTCAGGCCGCTTTGAGGCTGACCCTCCGCACAGAAAAGCACTGCGCCCAAAGCGCCAAGGTCGATGACTTCATCCAGCAGACGCATGGAAAAACTCCTTTTTTATTTGATGGTGTACAGTCGGCTGGGCTGATAGCGCCCGGCCACGTGCAGCGTGACGTCGCGGCCAACCTGCACACCTGCCTTCGCAAGTGCTTCGCAGCTGGTGCGGTAGGCAAGGTTCGGGTCGTTGTTTTCGCTGCTGAGATGGCCCAGCAGAAAATGCTGCGTGCCGTGCTGCGCCAGCCATACGGCGGCTTCGGCGCCGCTTTCATTGCTCAGGTGTCCCTTCCGCCCGAGAATGCGGCTTTTGAGATGCTGCGGATAATGCGGGTTGTGCTTGAGCAGCTCCGGATCATGATTGCTTTCCAGCAGCACCAGCTCGGCGCCGCACACGGCATCCTGCACAGTGGGGGAAAAGTAACCCAGGTCGGTCGCGATGGCCACGCTGGCCGGACCGTAAAAACGGTACCCCACAGGATCACCCGCATCGTGCGGAATGGAGAAGGGGGCAACCTCCCATTCGTTAAGGAAGAAGCTTTCGCCGGCTTCGATCACCACGCGGTGATGGGCAGGTACGTCGCCCACGCAGCTTTCCATGCCGGCCCACGTGCCCTCGGTGGCGTAAATAGGGATATTCAGCTTGCGCGACAGAATGCCTGCGCCCTTGATATGATCGGAATGTTCGTGGGTGATGACGATGGCGCTGAGCCCGGCAGGGTCCAGTCCGGCACGGCAAAGGGCTTCCAGCGTCTGTTTGCCGCTCATGCCGCAGTCGATGAGGATGGCACCCTGGTCGGTGCCAAGATAGGCGGCGTTTCCGCTGGAACCGCTGAATAATGTACAAAAGGTGGTCAAGATGTGAACTCCTTTATATTGAATGAAAAGATGATTGCTATTTTATTGTAGCATTTCGGGCGGGAAAAGTCGAGGGGAGACGGGAATGATGGTATTAAAGAAGAAAAAGCTTCCCGTCGGAAGCTTTTGAATGTTTATGATTTTTTAGGACAGTACATTACAGTGTGAAGAGCTTTCTGGATTTGGGTGATGAGCCACTCCAGTGCAAGAGGAATGGCGATCATGCCGAACAGAAAGATGATGCGGTTGATCCAGACATTGTCTGTATACAGATAGGGTACCAGATAATCTGCATAAATCATATCGTGATAAAGGAAGATGTACAGGGTGTGTTTACCGATAAATGCAAACAGATTTGTAATGGGTATGAGTATGCGAAGTTGGTCCATCAGGGTAAAAAGGCCAAACAACAGCACGAGTACCGCGACCGTCTGAATGGTTAGCAGCAGTCCAGGGGGATTGAGTCCCAGCTCGGCAGGCGTATAGTGAGCCAGATCATAACCTGTCTGGCACATGTGGCGCCAAATAGCAAACCATACAGCACCGCCTGCAGCAGTGAGTACAAGGCACTTGCCAGTAGAGGCTTTTTCCAAAAGGGAATGCTTCATAATGAGCATGCCTACAAAATAGGAAACCAGATAGGTACCGGCAAAAAGTTTGCCTGCGCCGCCATATACGCCCAGAATATTCGTATAATTGCTGCACCATGCAGAGAATAGTGTGACGGCAATCAGAATCAGTGCTTCGTACAGCATGCCGCGTTTGCCGGTGGGGCATTTTTGCAGCAGCATGTACAGGAAACGACTTGTGAGCATCAACTGCAGATACAGCAGGACAAAGTAATGAGTACGGCTGATGTTAAAATGAATCAGATGTGTGAGATAGCTCACCAGGTCAAAACGGTGATCGAAGTGGAGCTGATGGACCAGCGTTGCAATACAGTAAGCAGCAATTAATTTTTTGCTTCCCCTGAAAAAGGTTTGGAACCAGTTTTCTTCATGATGACTGTTGGACAGATAGGAAGTCATGCCGGAAATAAGGATGAAAAGCGAAACACTGACAAAAGAAGCATAAAGAATGGGCTTGCTGTCATAAAGCGTCATATATGTATGATCAATCATTACCGTCAAAATAGCGATGAACTTTGCGCAGTTCAGCCATTTAAGCTGCTTCATTGGACGGCCTCCTTTTTGTAAATCACATCTTATATTTTATCATTTACGGGCGTTTCTTGTCAAACAAAGTGCTGCGTTGCTGGGCGGGAAAAGTCGAGACGCATGCGGTTGAAAACATCACAAAGCAGTGGCATTCTATAGGCAAAGCAGCCCTTAGACAGGAGAAAGTATATATGTGGTACGAAAACCTTTATCGCCGCCACTTGCTGGATATGCATATTGAAGTCTGGCATCCGGATTTTCTGTCCCGTTTTTCGCCGGAGACCTATGTGGAAAATCTCAAACGTGCGCGCATCAACTATGCCATGATCTATTTTCAGTCGCATGTCGGCCTGTGCTATTATCCTACAGACACGGGAGCCCTCCACCGCGCCTTTGTCAAACAGCCGGATCAGATGAGGCCACTGGTCGATCTGGCGCATGTGGCGACATCCGCGTGTGTGGCTATTACAGCCTCATCCATAATACGCGCGAGCATGATGCGCATCCTGAGTGGCGCATGCTGGAGGCGGCGGACAGTCACGCAGGGAACGGCTGCTTGCACTGGGGCAGGAGCGCACAGAGGAGCAGGGCAGAAGAAGCCGCTATGGTTTCTGCTGCCCAAATCATCCGCAGTACCGCGCATTTGTGGGCGGCCAGATCGATGAGATGCTGGCGTATTTCGATTTTGACGCTTTCTTTTTTGACATGCCCTTCTGGCCGCATACCTGCTATTGTGAACACTGCCGCGCGCTGTACCGCGACCGTTATGGTCACGACATGCCGCAGGAGCCTGTGCCGCATACGGAGGAATATACCGAGCTTACACAGTTCAAGTATGAAACGATGGCGGATTTTGTGCACTTTGTGACCTGCCGGGTGAAAGCGTGTCGGCCTGATATGCCCGTTGAACACAATTTTGCAAACTCCATCGCAGGCAATGCGTCGCTTGCCTGCGGCGAGGGAGTGGCTGCACAGTGCGACTATGTAGGCGGCGATCTGTATGGCAATCTGTACAACCATTCTTTTGCGTGCAAGTACTTCATGGTGGCCAGCCGACATCAGCCGTTTGAGCAGATGTTTTCGCGCTGCAAGCACGCGCTTGCTTCTCACACGCTGACCAAAACGCCCGATGAAATGAAGACCGCCATGGCCATTACCATGGCGCGACGCTGGTGATTGACGCCATCGACCCCGTGGGTACCATGGACAACCGCGTGTATGACCGGGTGGGCGATATCTTTGCATTCCAGCAGCGCTATGAACCGTATTTCCGTGGAACGATGCGGCGGGACATGGGCGTTTATTACGGCGTGCGCAGCAATATCGACGGTGATCTGTACGGCAGCCGCGTATGCTGCCGCAACATCGGCCAGACGCTTATCCGTGCGCATGTGCCCTTTGGCGTTGTGGGCAGCTTTACACCGCTGGACGGTGTAAAGCTGATCGCTGCGCCGATGCTGTCGGAACTGGAATGTGCGGACAACGAACGCATACGCCGCTGGGTGGAGGAAGGCGGCGTGTTATATCTGAGCGGCATGGGGAATGCTGCGCTGGTGGAAAGACTTGCCGGTCACAAGCTGCAGGGCATGACGGATGAAAAACAGGTCTACATCGCCCCGACGCAGGCGGGTGAAAACCTGTTCAGCCCTTTTAACAGCCAGTATCCTCTGCCGTTTGAAGGCGCGCTGCCGATCGTGGAGGCCGGCGAGGACTGCACGGTGCTTGCAACGGTGACGCTGCCGTGGACGAAGCCCGCCGGCGCGCAGTATGCCTCCATTCATTCCAATCCGCCCGGTATTGCCACACAGTTCCCGGCAGTCACCGTGAGCCGATATGGAAAAAGTCAGGTAATTTGGTCGGCTGCCCCCCATAGAAGCGGCCGAATATGACGAGTACAGGAAGATCTGGCTGAAACTTTTGGACGATACCGGCGCACTGGAACGCACTCTTCTCTCCGATGCACCTGAAAATGTGGAACTGACCGTGTTTGATGCGGAGGATGGCTGGATGATGCACGCCGCCGTGGTGTGCGAGGAAAGCAGAAGGACGTCCTCTCCCTCTTTTGAGGTGCGCCTGCGTGTGGATGCGCCTGTCAGCGGCGTGTGCCTGCTGTCTGAAAAAACGCTGGTCGCTTTTGAACAACAGGATGGCTGGGTCGTTTTCCGGACGGAAACGCTGCACATTTTTGTATATCGAAAACCCCACGCTAGGCGTGGGGTTCAGAAAAGCTTATAGCTATGAGTATGAAATAAAAACTCCTTTTGCTAGAATGATGATGCGGCCTGACAACTGCAACAAAAGCAAAAGGAGGTCATTCAAATGG
>JAFULL010000036.1 GCA_017473345.1 Clostridia bacterium
AGGCCGGAAATGTCCTTGATTTCCTTCGCCTGGATCCATTTGCCTTCTTCAGGAATGGGCGCGGGGCCATGGTTGGGGCCCTTCTTCACGCATACCATTTCCTCGACTTCGCGGGAATACTGCATGGATTCACAGCCTCCTAATGGATTAATGTGGGATAGACACCGTTTTATTATAGCATATATCCCGACTTGGTGAAAAGGGGAAAAGCGAAATTTGTCACTTTTTTATCAATTTGTCTGGCCGAGCATCTGACGGAAGGTTTCTTCATCAATCACGGGAATGCCCAGCGTCTGCGCTTTGGTCAGTTTGCTGCCGGCTTTTTCACCTGCAAGCACATATGACGTCTTTTTGCTGACGCTGCTGCCGGCCTTGCCGCCATGCTGTACGATCAGCTTTTCAGCCTCCTCACGGCTGAGGGTGGGAAGCGTGCCTGTTACAACAATAGTTTTTCCGGCAAGCGTATCAGAAACCGCGTCGCTTTCGTAAACTGGCGTTACGCCTGCTGCAAGCAGACGATCCACCATTTCGACGTTTTCGTGGAAGCTGAAGAACTCCACCACGCTGGCGGCAACGATTTCGCCAATGTCCTGAATGGCGGTCAGGTCCTCAAGCGTGGCCTGTTTCAGCGCTTCCAGCGAGCCAAAGTGCTGCGCCAGATCACGGGCGGTTTTGGTGCCGATGTTGGGAATGCCGATGGCTACCAGGAAGGCGTCCAGTGCACAATGGCGGCTTTTGTCCAGCGCAGCGATCAGGTTTTCGGCGCGTTTCTGCTTGAAACCGTCCAGCGGCAGCAGATCGTTGACTGTCAGGCGGTACAGATCGGCGCAGTCGCGCACGCCAAGTGTGTCATACAGAAGTTCCGCTGTTTTTTCTGAAAAAGTGTCGATGTCCATAGCGCTGCGGCTGGCGAAGTGAGCCAGTCGCGCCACGGCCTGCGGCTTGCAGGTGCTGCGGTTAAGGCAGAACAGATGCGCACCGCGTTCTGTGAGCGCCTCTCCACAGGAAGGACAATGAGTCGGTGGCAGAATGACGGTTTCATTTTCACCGGCCTCGCCGACACGGCCCATGATTTCCGGGATGACGTCGTTGCTGCGGCGGATCCACACCTTGCAGCCAATAGCAACATTCTTTCGCTGAATGTCGCCATAGTTGTTGAGGGTGGCACGCTTGACCGTCACGCCGCCGATATCGGTGGGGGTGAGATGGGCAAGAGGCGTCAGCTTGCCGGTGCGGCCAAGCTCCCAGGTGACGTCCAGAAGCGTTGCGGTATTTTCTTCTGCGGCAAATTTGTAGGCAACCGCCCAGCGCGGGAATTTTTCAGTGTTGCCCATCGCCTGACGGGTGGCCAGATCACAAATCTTCACAACAGCGCCGTCAATGAGGAAGTCCAGGGAGCTGCGCTTTTCCTCCACCTTGTCGATGCGGTCGCAGAGTTCTTCGTATGTAAGGGCGTGTTCTTCATACTGGCTGGTGGGGAAGCCGTTTTCACGCAGGAAAGCAAGCATGCCATCCATATCAGTGTACGGCGTATTTTCAATGGTGCCGACCTGATAGAAGAAAGCATCCAGCCTTCTTTTGGCGGTTACCGCAGGATCCAGATTCCTCAGGGCGCCTGCAGCAGCGTTGCGTGCATTTTTGAGCGGCTCGTCAGCGGTACGGTTGTATTCTTCCAGCGTGCTCAGCTTCATGATGCACTCGCCCTGCACTTCCAGAAGCCCCTGATAGGGAATGGTAAGCGGCACACAGCGGATGGTGCGCACCTGCGGCAGAATGCCTTCGCCGACCTCGCCGTTTCCGCGTGTGGCAGCCTGAACCAGCTGACCGTTACGGTAGGTAAGGTTGATGGTAAGACCATCCAGCTTGTACTCCACTGCATAACGCAGAGGAGGCAAGGGTGTTTCACGGCCGTCGCTGAGCTGTTCATGCTGTTTTTCGGTGCGCTTGAGCCACGTCAGCAGTTCTTCCTTGCTTTGGACTTTGTCCATGCTCCACAGACGGCTGATGTGCCTGTGAGACTCAAAGGAGGAAAGCGGCTCTGCACCAACGCGTACAGTAGGAGAGCCGGGCAAAACAGTACCCGACTCTTTTTCAAGCAGTAACAGCTCGTTGTATTTGGCATCCCACTGCGCATCGCTCAGCGGGCTTTCACCCAGCGTGTAGTACAGAACGGACGCTTTGTTCAGTTCATCGATCAGCGCATGCATGCGCTCGTTGAGATTTGTCATACTCATTCGTTCACCTTTACGATCGGGGCAATGGACAGCACAAATTCCTTCTGGCCGTAGGCTGCGAAGCCGATAATGATGCGGGCGTCGCTGCCGCTGCCGCGGATTTCCTGCACATTGCCCTCGCCGAATTTGCGGTGCATGACCCGGTCGCCCACCTTAAAAAGAGAGGGGACAGCACTGGAGGGGATTCTGGATGCTGCAGATGGCGTGAAGCCTTTTTGCACGCCGGGAATGCCCAGAGCGCTGCGCCCGGCTCCGATGCCGTGACCGGCTTCCATCGTATGGCGCGGCATACGCTTGGGCACGGGATGATGGTAACTTTCCATCACACCGGGGAAACTGCGCTCGCGCTTGTGCATCTGATGCTCGTCCAGCAGCCGCGGAGGAATTTCCTTCAGGAAACGGCTGGGAGCATTGAAGTTGACCTGATTGAAAAGCATGCGCTGTGCGGCATAACTGATATAGAGCTGCTGCTGGGCACGGGTGATGGCCACATAGCACAGACGGCGCTCTTCCTCCAGCTTTTCATCATCCTGGAAGGCACGCGCGGTGGGGAAGATGCCCTCCTCCAGACCGGCCATGAACACGATGGGGAATTCCAGACCCTTGGCGCTGTGCATGGTCATGAGCGTAACCGCTTTGGCATCCGGCTGCGCGTTATCCAGATCGGAGATCAACGCAACATTTTCCAGATAATCCTCCAAAGAGGGATTCTCGGCGGCCTTTTCATACTCAGCCACTGCGCCAAGGAATTCATCGATGTTTTCGGTACGGTTCTTGCTTTCGTCAGATTGGTCCTTTTCGTACTGTGCCTTCAGGCCGGTACGTTCGATCAGATGGGTCACAAAGTCGAGCAGCCCCATATCTTCGTGCTCCATGACCAGTTCGTTCATCAGGTCGCCAAACTCGCTGACGCATTTGCGCGGACGGGCAGACAGCGTGTCCGGCACATCGACAAGCGCGCTGTAAAGCGGCATCTGTTCCTCGGCAGCATAGCGCACAAGCTCTGCAATGGTGCTGTCGCCGATGGAGCGCTTGGGCTGATTGATGATGCGGCGCAGGCTCACATCATCGGACGGATTGACAATGCAGCGCAGATAGGCCACGATATCCTTGACTTCCTTGCGGTCGTAGAAACGCAGACCGCCGTAGATGCGGTAGGGAATGCCGGCACGCACCAGCATATCTTCCAGCACGCGGCTCTGTGCGTTGGAACGGTACAGGATGGACATGTCGCCAAAATCGTGACCGGTGAGCTTAAGCCGCTGCATACGGTCGCAGATCCAGGCAGCCTCTTCGCGCTCGTCGCCTGCGCAGAACAGGCGGATGGGATCGCCCGCATCGCGTTCAGTCCACAGAGCTTTTTCCATGCGGCCTTCATTGTGGGCGATCACCTGATTGGCAGCGTCCAGAATGTTGGCGCTGGAACGGTAGTTCTGTTCCAGTTTGATGACAGTGGCGTCGGGGTAGTCCTTTTCAAAATCAAGGATATTGCGGATGTCCGCGCCGCGCCAGCCGTAGATGCTCTGGTCGTCGTCGCCTACAACGCACAGGTTGCGGCTCTTCTGCGTGATGAGCTTGACCAGCGAATACTGGGCGAAGTTGGTATCCTGATATTCGTCAACATGCACGTAGCGGAAACGCTCGCGGTAGCTTTCCAGTACGGGCGGATGGTCGGCAAACAGCTCCAGCGTGCGCACCAGCAGGTCGTCAAAGTCCAGCGCGTTGCCTGCGCGCAGCTTGCGTTCATAACCGCTGTACAGATCGTGGATCTGCTGGCTGCGAAAATCACGCGGCGATGCGGCAAACCACTCATCAGGCGTGAGCAGCTTGTTTTTGGCGTCGCTGATTTTGGCCTTCACGTCTCGCAGCGCCAGCTGCTTATCGTCGATGTTGAGCAGCTTGAACTGTTCCTTCAGCACAGCAGTCTGGTCGTCGTCGTCATAAATGGTAAAGGAGCGCGTGTAACCAAGCTTTTCGATATCACGCCTCAGGATGCGTGCGCACATGGCGTGGAAGGTGCTTACCCACACTTCACTGCCGCCTTCACCAACCAGAGAACTTACACGTTCGCGCATTTCGCGGGCGGCTTTGTTAGTGAAGGTGATGGCCAGAATATTCCACGGTGCTACGCCGTGATCGATCAGATTGGCGATTCGATAGGTCAGTGCGCGCGTTTTGCCGCTGCCTGCGCCTGCCAGGATGAGAACGGGCCCTTCCAAAGTTTCAGCGGCTTTGCGCTGCTCCTGATTCAAACCCTGCAAATTCATGCGTTTTTTTCCTTTACTTCTGTTGTGTGCCGCTTGCGTCGTTCAGACGGTCCAGCACCAGGCTGTAGCCTTCTGCACCGTACTGAAGCGAGCGGTTGACACGGCCGATGGTGGTGGTGGAGGCGCCGGTCCTTCGCACGATCTCCTGATAGGTCTCCTTGCTGCGCAGCATCACAGCGACCTCCAGCCGCTGCGTAATGCTTTTCATTTCCTGAATGGTGAGTACATCTTCCAAAAAGCGGTAGGCCTCTTCAGTGTTTTCAAGCGAAAGAAGGGCGTCCACCAGACGGTCGGTTTGTTCATTTTGGTATCGTGGCGTAAACACGGCTTTTCCCCTCCGGTCAAACAGTGCAAAACTTTGCCTGATACCATTATAGCATATTTTTGAAAAGAAAGGAACCAAAACCGGATTTCCGCAGGTGAGGTTTATTTGTCTTTTCGCGGTTTTTTACCAATGAGACCACCGGTCATTTCGCTGATGCTGCGGCCGAATTTGCCGGCAGCGCCCCTGCCTCCCGTGGAGAGAAAAGCGAAAATACCAAGCCCTGCCAGCAAGGCAATGACCAGCCATATACCCCAGCTGGCACCGGTATTGTCCTCTGATGCAGGTTTTGATGCTTCTTTGCTTTGACTGCTGCCGGATACGTCGCTTGCTCCTGCCGAACCGGTTACACCGCCGTACATGGCTTTGTACACCACTTCGCTCATTGGCGTCACAGCTTTGACGACGCGTTCCTTATCCAGCGTGTGTGTGCCAAATTCCAGCAGAACACTTCTGGGCGCAAGATCCTGATTATAGGTACCTTTGCCCATATAGATATCTTTGATCAGACCCGGATACATTTTGTCGCCCACGGCCTTGATCTGCTTGGCAAAGCTGAGGTTGGCCTCTTTGTTCTGATTGCTCTTGCCGACAAGCAGACGTACCTTGCTCATTTTCTGGTTGCCGATGGTCGCTGCATATTCATCCGGGTCGGGAATGCCGTCGCGGTGAATGTCGAAGATTGCACCGGGCTGTCCTTTCAAAAGTGCAACGGCTGTCTGGCGACTGCGCCGGTAGGCGCCGGCATCGTGCGGCAGATGGGTTTCAGTGCTGATTTCAACCGTCACGCCAAGCTTTTCAAGCGAGTTGCCGAAAGCGTCAGCAATATCATAAATACCGCCCTTGCCTTCAATGCTTTCCGTACCGTCGCCCTTGATGTAGCTTTCATCGCTGTGTGTGCAGTACAGGGCGATCTTCTTTTCGCGCAGCGCAGCTACGGGAAGGCTTTGCTGCATGCCAAGCCAGCTTACGTCCGGCATATCTGCCTGACCAACGTGTTTGAGCGTTGCCGTGCGGCTGGTTTCATCCACGCTGATGACCCGGTAATGTTCGTTCGTACTGCTGATGTATTCGTCGCCTGTGTCGCATTCACACTGAACCTGCGTGAGGCCTTTCCCGTTTTCGTCTATCAGAGTATAGACCATGTCTTCCGCTGATGCAGTTTCGGCAAAGACAGACAGAAGCAGCAGGCAAAGAAAGAAAAAAGTTTTTTTCATGGCTCACTTCTCCTTGCTGCGGACGGGATTGTGGATCGGACTGGAGACGGGTCGTCTGTTTCCACGCGTCAAACGTTCAAAAACCTCTCCAACCAGTTCCGCAAGGACTACGCCAAGCAAACCGCTGATGACGATGGCGTCAAACACGCCTGCTCCTCCCAAAATCAGAGGCTGATTGATTCTGTTTCGCCAGTTGATGATGGCTACCGCCGTATCCGCCAGCATAACGCCCAGTACGCCGCAAATGAATGCCCCGCGTCTGGAACGCCCAAGAATATAGGCGATGATACCGCCGGTCAGTCCGTACAGGTACATTGGGTCAATGAAAATGGCTTCAGGCTCATTCGGTGTGAACATGGAAAGCGCATAGATGATCCCCGCCGTGATCACGGCACCTATCACGGCACGCAGTTTTTCCCTGGCTGTTCCGGCACGTATGAGCAGATAAATGCAGATTCCCAGCGGAATCACTGCGCCGCCGATGCTAAGCTGAACCATTCCCAAACGAATATTGGGAATCAGCGTGCCGAAAAACATGAGGGCGATCAGCGTAAGCGCTGCCCGGTCGCTCAGGTACATTTTATCCAGTACTCTTTGAGCAGCACCAAAGAATACCAGTATGGCTGCTGCAGTCAGAAAAATCATCCCGATGGACATTTTCACGCATCCTTTCATTTGACAGAGTAAACATAGTTTGTCCGGTGGATACACAAAGAATGCATATGGAAAAGCCGTTGACGCTGGGATGGAAAAGATGATATAATGGCTCCACGCGGGGGTGTGTTGGAATTGGTATACAATGCGGACTTAAAATCCGCCGCCCTATGGGATTGAGAGTTCGAGTCTCTTCGCCCCCACCAGAAACGGAAAGCCTCAGCTTTGACCGGTACAGGCGCAAAGCTGGGGCTTTTTTTCTACATGTATGTAAGGAGAAACAAAATGCTTGACGCGCAAAAGTACATGCACACGTTGGTCCAGAAACTGAAAGAGCGATTTGGCGAGCGGCTGGTTTATGTAGGTCTGCAGGGGAGCTATCTGCGGGGTGATGCCACGGAACACAGCGATATCGACCCGATGGTCGTTATTGACGAGCTGACGCCGGATGACCTGCTTGCCTACAGGCAAATGATTGAAGAAATGGCCGAATCTGAAAAGTCGTGCGGTTTCCTTTGCGCAAAGGCGCAGCTGGCTGTGTGGAACAGGCTGGAGATTTGCCATCTGCTGCATTCGACGTACGATATTTATGGAACGCTTGCAATGCTTGTGCCGGATTTTTCGGCGGAGGATGTGCGCTGTTACGTACGGCTGAGCCTGAATAATTTGCTGCATGAGTTGACACATCGACGTATTCATGCCTCTGATGAGAAAAATGTCACACGTCTGCCACAGGCATACAAAATGGTATTCTTTATCCTGCAGGGGCTGTGCTGGCTTGAGAACGGTGTGTTTCCGGGCACGCTGAATGAGATGCGGGAATGTGTCGGAGAAACAGACAAAGCTGTTTTTGAAAAGACAGCAGCTGCCAGAAATGGACAACCGCTTGATTTTCAGCAGGATTTT
The DNA here is from genome assembly GCA_017473345.1 of Clostridia bacterium. Lineage (GTDB taxonomy): Bacteria > Bacillota > Clostridia > Christensenellales > Aristaeellaceae > Limiplasma. The sequence continues at coordinate 7,601 of JAFULL010000036.1, forward strand.
GAAGTACTGTTCAACTGGATACAGCAAACGCTGCTGAGACTGTAAAAAATTTTTATATAGACGTGACGAAGAATGACTCCAGGCTGTCTAACAGGCGTAACGTTACAAGGAGATGATCGGGTGGACAAGGACTTCTTTGTACAGGAAATCGAAGCCTGCAGCGGTATGCTCTACCGAGTGGCCTATACGATTCTTCGAAACGATGATGCCTGTAAAGACGCAATGCAGGATACCGCGCTCAAAGCGTGGGAAAAGCGATATACCCTTCGGGAAACACGCTATTTCCGCACCTGGGTAACGCGTATCCTGATCCATACGTGTTACGACACGAAACGAAAAAGGAACAGAATCGTTTCGCTTGAGGAGATCCCGGGACTATCGGCATCTCCGCCGGATGTGCTGCTGGCTATGGCGCTTGAGAGCCTGCCTGAAAAACTGCGCCTGCCGCTTGTGCTTTGCTGCTCGGAAGGCATGACCTATGCCGAGGCAGCCGAGGCGTTGCATGTGCCGGTGGCAACTGTGCGCGGACGGATCCATCGCGCCAGAGCCCAACTGAGAAAGGAGCTGGATGCACAATGAAACGAAATGCGGATGAACTGAATTTGCGCAATGCGTTTCGCAGCGAGCCGGAAGAATGCCACGCTGCGTTGATGCGTGCCGCCTGCTCCGTTGAGGAGGAACCAAAGGTGAAAAAAGTTTCTTTGCGTGCTGCACTGATGGCGGCTGTAATCATTATCGCTACAATGGCGGCAGCGGTAGCTGCCGGAAGATTGCTGGGATGGTCGGATTACTTTGACGAACAGTATGGCACCTATGTGCCGGACACGGCTCAAAGGATCATGCAGGAGGATTGGAACAAACACAGCTTTACGCTGGGACCGGTCCGCTTTACCACACAGGAGCTACTTTGCGATGGCCATATCGCCATGGCTTCCACACACATCAGCGTGAACGATGAAAGCGATGCGCTGCTTTGCGCTGAGCCATATGATGCAATCGGCGCCACCGGCGAAAACGGCAGGCTCATGGCACAGCGGCTGGGCGTATCGGCAGATACGACGTGGATTGAAGCAGCTCGTCAGCTGAACCGCAAGCTGTATATTGTGCGGGCTATTCTGGAGGTGCCGGCTGAAATCGATAGTGGCTGTGCAATGGAGGACGTGCTGTGGAATGAGGACGGCAGCATCGTGTACCTGAGCATGCCGGAACTCAACGGAAAAGCACAGGGCGAAACGATTGAAATGCAGCTGTATATGCGCGTGGTGGAGTTTGACGCAAACAGCGAAACAGAAAGCGAAGTATTCACAAATCGCGAAACACTGAAGGTGTTTCTGGAAGCACCTCTGGAAGAATACAACTATGAGGTCAACGGCGCTTTTGTCGCGGGCGGTTTGCTGCTTAAAGGCGTGAAGGCCGAACTGATTGGCGCCGGGCTCTATCTGTACACCACGTTTGAGGCATTGGAGAACATCACTGCTGATGATGTTTTCAGCCGAGAACTTCCCCGCTGGCTGGATGAAGAAGGCAGCGACATTCCGTCCGGCATCAGCTTGAGTACTGGTATTGATGTGGAGAGTTTGCCCACGGTCGTTTATACTCAGATGCTCTCAATGGACAGGATTCCTGAAAAGATGATTCTGCGTGTGTGGGATGAGGCTTTTGCGACGGAAGATACCATCAATCCAGGGTATCAGGAAATGTTTATGACAAAATAAAGACACTGCAAATATGCCGGGGAGAAAATCTTCCCGGTTTTTGTTTATTCATTCTGAAACAAGGTTAAAACTTTTCTTTCATGCAGGTTTGTGTTATACTAATCTGTAACCTGCCCAAAGGCATTTTTGACTGCCTTGAACAAGGAGGATGCACAATGGAGAACAAAATCATCGCTGCGGAAACTGTTGCCGCCGTGGAAGAAGAAGAGCGCCTGATGCTTGGCAACGAGGCCGTTGCACAGGGCGCATGGGAAGCGGGCGTGCGCGTGGCGTCCAGCTATCCCGGAACCCCCAGTACTGAGGTGACCGAGTGCCTGGCCAAATTTTCTGAAATCAACTGCCAGTGGGCTTCCAATGAAAAGGTTGCCGCTGAGGTTGCTTTTGGCGCTGCTATGTCTGGTGCACGTTCCATCACCTGCATGAAGCACGTAGGCGTCAACGTGGCTGCCGACCCCATTTTTACCGCTGCCTATACGGGTGTGAACGGGGGAATGGTCATCGTTTGTGCGGATGACCCTGCCATGCATTCCAGCCAGAACGAGCAGGACAGCCGCTATTATGCGCGCGCTGCCCATATTCCCATGCTGGAGCCTGCCGATAGTCAGGAGTGCCGCGATTTTACCAAACTGGCTTTTTCTATGAGCGAAGAGCTGGATACGCCGGTATTCCTTCGACTGACCACCCGTATTGCCCATCAGCGCAGCCCGGTGCAGCCCGGTGCGCGCAATGACGTGCCGGTGCGTCCCTATCAGAAGGACGTGATGAAGTATGTCATGATGCCCGGTATGGCCAAAAAGCGCCATCCCAAGGTAGAGGCGCGTGAAAGCTTCCTGGCGGAGGCGGCCAACCAGCTGCCCATCAACGTGGTGCGTATGCGTGATACCTCTGTAGGTATTATCACCAGCGGCGTGTGCTATCAGTATGTGCGCGAAGCCATGCCTTACGCCAGCACGCTGAAGCTGGGTATGGTTTATCCGCTGCCCATGAAGCTCATCCGTGAGTTTGCCAAAAATGTTGACAGGCTCATCGTGGTTGAAGAACTGGAAGGTCTGATCGAAAAGGATATCAAGGCTGCCGGCATTGAGTGCGAAGGCAAGAACCTCACCGGCCTTCAGGGCGAACTGAGTGTTGAAAAACTGCGCTGCGTTCTCAATGGCGAGAAGGAGCCCGAGGTTCAGGCGTCGGATCTGCCCAACCGTCCGCCTGTGCTGTGCCCGGCTGCCCGCATCGTGGTGTGTTTTATGAACTCAACCGTCTGGGCCTGCGTGTGATGGGCGATATCGGCTGCTACACGTTGGCGGCATTGCCTCCGCTGTCTGCGTTGGACGCCTGCCTGTGCATGGGCGCAAGCATCGGCATGGCCGGCGGTGCAGAGCGCGCGCACGGCAAGGATTTCTCCCGCTCGACGGTCGCGGTGCTTGGCGACAGCACCTTTATCCACAGCGGCATTACTTCACTGATAGACGCTGTGTACAATCAGGAAACCATTACAGTCATCATTCTGGATAACCGCATTACCGGCATGACGGGCCATCAGCAGAATCCTGCCAGCGGTATGGATATCCACAATCAGCCTGCGCCTCAGCTCAACATTGAAAAGCTGGTGGAAAGCTGCGGTGTGAAGGATATCACCATAGTGGATCCCTTCGATCTGAAGGCGACGGAAAAGGCCATTCGTGAGGCAGTTGCCCGCGAAGAGGTCAGCGTGGTTATCGCCCGCCGTCCCTGTGCGCTGCTGGACAAGACCGTCAAGCCGCCCTTCACCATTGACGGCTGCAAGGGCTGCGGCGCCTGCATGAAGCTCAGCTGCCCTGCCATCGAACGTCATGGCAAGACGGTCGTTATCAATCCGGCGCTGTGCATCGGCTGCGGTATGTGCGCACAGGTATGTCCCTTCCATGCCATTAAAGCCAAGGAGGCCTGAATATGAGTCAGACGAAGTTTGATCTGGTGATCGTCGGTGTGGGCGGCCAGGGTACGCTGCTGGCCAGTAAAATTCTGGGCCGTCTTGCCCTGAAGGCCGGCTGCGGCGTAAAGGTAAGTGAAGTACATGGCATGAGCCAACGCGGAGGCAGTGTAATCACGCATGTGCGCGTGGGCGACCGTGTGCATTCTCCCATTGTCACTCCCGGCGAGGCAGATTTTCTGCTTAGCTTTGAACAGCTGGAAGCTGCCCGCGCTGCTGCTTTCCTTAAAGAGGACGGCGTTGCCATTGTCAACACGCAGTGCATTCTGCCCATGCCCGTCATTACCGGCGCGACTGCATATCCCGAAGATGCGCTGGCATCGCTTGCTGGTCATAAAATCGAATGTGCTGATGCGCTGGGCATTGCCGTTGAATGCGGCAGCCAGAAGGCGTTGAATCTGGTGCTGCTGGGGATGCTGTCCAAACATCTGCCCTTTGAGAAGGAAGCATGGCACGAGGCGATTGCTGCCTGCGTACCGGCAAAAACGCTGCCGGTCAATCTGGCTGCCTTTACGCGCGGCCGTGAACTGGAAGCCTGAAATCTGATATCAGCAGGAAGGTTATACAATGCTCAGGCAAAATCGCTTGCTGATCGACATGGATGCGATCAGGCATAATTACCGGATCCTGAAGGAGTCTGTCCCTGCAGAGGTCAAAGTGATGCCTGTGATCAAGGCCAATGCCTATGGCCACGGCATGCTGGAAACAGCCCGTACGCTGTCGAAAATGGGCGCTGATCATTTTGCAGTGGCCACGCCGGACGAGGGTGTTGAACTGCGCCTTGGCGGAATTGAAGGAGAAATTCTCGTGCTGGGCGCGGCGATGCCGGCTGCCGCGCAGGAAGCCGTTGCCCACGGATTGACGCAGGCTGTGTTTACTCCTGAAATGGTGGAAATGCTTGAAAAAGAAGCTGCCAGCCAAGGAAAGAATGCACTTGTGCACATCAAGCTGGATACAGGCATGAACCGTATCGGTCTGCGTACGCTGCAGGAAGCAGAAGCACTTGCGGCCGCGCTTGAAAATGCACCGCATGTAAAACCGACTGGCATCTTTACCCATTTTTCGGATGCAGATGCTCCGGAAAACGGCGAGATCAATGCCTTCAGCGTGGGACAGCTTGAGAGGTTCAAACAGCTGCGCGCCTGCTTTGATGCGTCTATCCCTTCGCATGTGGCAAACAGCGCCATGAGCCTGCTGGCGCCGCAGGCATATTTCTCCATGATCCGGGAAGGCATCGCGCTGTACGGCTATCCGCCTGTGGAAACGCAACTGCCCTTCAAACCTGCGCTCAGCTGGCTGACGGAAGTTGTTAATGTGAAAACCATTCATGCCGGTGATGCAGTCGGGTATGGCCGTACTTTTGTGGCGGAGCGTGACATGCGTATTGCGACGGTGGCTGTGGGCTATGGCGACGGTTATCACCGTGCGCAGTCCGGCAGGGGATGGATGCTGATCCGTGGCAGGCGGGTGCCGATTGTAGGCCGTGTATGCATGGATCAGACAATGGTCGATGTAACAGACGTGCCGGACGTATGCGTGGGCGACGAGGTTGCGCTGATCGGTACCCAGGGCAGTGAAACGATCGACGCAGAACAGGTCGCGAAGTGGGCGGACACCATCAGTTATGAGGTGCTGCTGGCCGTTACGCATCGTGTGCCGCGTATTTATGTGAATGCGGATGAATAGTCATCCGTTGTGCCAGCCAAAATATCCCTGTTTTACAGGTGACAAAAGGAAAGGGAAACGGAATGCAGAACAAAACAAATAAAAAGAAGCCGCCGGTACAGGAGGTCAAAAAGCCTATCATTACCGGTTCATGGCACGGAAAGCACGCATGGTCTCTTGCGGGCAAGCGTGCCATGAACATGCTGGCGGTCATTGTGATCTACCTTATCGGAGGCATGCTGCTGGGTTTTGACGGCCTTGCAGGCCGCGTTTTCAGCTGTGTTATGATCGTTTTTGCGGCTGCATATTACCTGTACGCATCCGGTCTGGCTCAGGGTCAGACGGACGCTGCGTTTGGCGAGATCCTCTACAGCCGTCGCGAGGAAGGACACAATGTATCTGCCGAAGACATCGATCGCAGCTTTCATCCCCTTAAAGGCCTGTTTGCTGTGATCGTGGGCGCGGTTCCCTTCGTGCTGTTCGCACTGGTTTTTGCCTGCATTACCAAGGCGACAGTCTATCAGCTTGGCGCATTGCCCGGATGGGTGGATTCCCTTGTCAGCCAGACTGAGGTTCGTGACGCTCTGTGCTATTACGAATCGCTGGGCGGTATGAAGGCGATGAATGTACTGCGGATCATCGACCGTGCCATGATCATGCCGTTTATCAATGTGGCTTCGTACTTTGGCCCCCAGGCTTCGCTGCTTGCGGAACGTCTCAGCCCCCTGCTGATCCTGGTGGCGCCGATGGGCTATGCCCTTGGATATTCCCAGGGCCTGAATCTGCGTACGCGCATCAACACCGGCATCAAGATGGGCGACGAAAAGAAAAAGCGCAGGGAACGCAAGGCACGTAAGCAGCGCCAGCGCAGCAAGTCCCCCGAGCAGCTCATCTGACCTATGCACATCATTGCAGGTGATCGCCGTGGGGCGCAGCTGTTTGCGCCCAAGGGGATGGATACCCGCCCCACACAGGCAAAGGTCAAGGAATCGCTGTTTAATATCATTCAGGCTTATGTGCCGGATGCTGAAGTACTGGATTTGTTTGCGGGCAGCGGCAACCTGGCGCTGGAGGCGCTCAGCCGGGGCGCTTCCTATGCCGTGATGGTTGACATGGACCGCGAGGCGAACCAGTGTATCCGCCGCAATATTGAAAAACTGCGCTATGCGGAATGCACGAAGCTGCTGAAGGCCGACTGGAAGCAGGCAATTGTGCAGATGAAGGCAGACGGACGGAAGTTTGATCTGGTTTTTCTGGACCCTCCATACCGCATGACAGAACTCAACGAATGCTGTGCTGCGCTTGCCGATGCAGGGCTGCTTGCGCCGGATGCCATGATGGTGCTTGAACACCGTACCGGTCCGTTTGGCATGCCGGATGAACGTTTTGAACTGATTAAAGAACGTGCATACGGCGATACGGAAATCCACTTTTATATTTATCAGGCATAACCTGCAGGCTTCAGAAAGGAGCGGTGAATCAATGGCTGTTTGCGTTTTTCCCGGCAGCTTTGACCCGGTTACCAAGGGCCATCTGGATCTGATTGAACGGGCCTCCCGCTTGTTTGACGAAGTGATTGTAGCTGTGCTTTACAATCCGGCAAAGACCGGCCTTTTTCCAGCGGAAGAGCGAATCGGGCTGCTTCGGAAGGCCTGCGAACATTTGTCCAACGTCCGTTTTGAATGCTTTGATGGCCTGCTGGTGGACTTCATGCGCAGCTGTGATGCAAGGGTTGTGATCAGAGGTTTGCGAAGCACAGCCGATTTTGAAAGCGAATTTCAGATGGCGCAGCTCAACCACCAGATGGAGCCGGATGTTGAAACGCTGTTTATGACCACTGCTCCGGAATATGCCCATGTAAGCTCGAGCGCCGTAAGGGAAATAGGGTCGTTTGGCGGCGATATTTCGCCGTTTGTGCCGGCGAGCATTGTGCCGGATGTTGTTTCTATTCTTTGTCAACATTAAGGAGGAGTACTCACTATGCAGCAGGATGCCATTTCCGCGTTCCGCAAAAATCTGAATGACCTTGAAGAAACGGTCGCTTCCGGCAAGCGTGTACCGCTGAGCAGCATGTGCATGGTTGACCGTGACCGCGTGATGAACATCATGCAGGGAATCATGGACGAACTTCCCACTGTGTTTACGGAGTGCGAAGGCGTTGTCCAGAACCAGATTTCCATTATCTCTGAAGCAAACGAACGCGCTGAGCAGACCAAGCAGAGCGCGACGGCGCGTGCAAACCAGTTTGTGGCTGACGCCAAGAATCAGGCCCAGCAGATGGTCGCACAGGCCCAGCAGCAGGCGCAGGAAATGCTGCATCAGGCCCAGCAGCAGGCGAACGGGATGCTGCGCGAAGCCCAGGAACAGGCCGCCAAAATGGTGAATGATGCTGAAAACCACGCCCGTCAGCTCATCAGCGAGCAGGAGATTACCGCACGCGCAAACATGGAAGCTGAGGAAATGCGCCGCAGCACACAGGAAGAAATCGAGAAGCTGTACACGGATGTGTATCAGCACATCGATGAAGTGCTTGTGCAGCTTGACCGTTCCATCAGTGAAAAGCTGACCGATATTCGCATGACCCGTCAGCAGATTGACCAGAGCATGTCGATCAGGTAAAATGAATCATCCCAAACATCCGCAGTTTGACTGTGGATGTTTTTCTTTTTATGGAAAAGAGTCAAGAAGTTGCCATGGGTGCTTGCAGTGTCCGTTGCCAATAATACGCGGGAATAGAACTTCGGGGAGGGCAAGCGTCATGCGCAGATCAGCGGTGGCTTCGCTTTCGATAGGCATTACAGTACTTTTTATGGGCCTTGCAACGCATCAGGACGAAGCGATTACTGTGCAGACAGCAGTGGTCAAAACAGGGGATTTTTTGCAGACGCTGCCAATGATCGGTACAGTGGAATATGAACAGCAGCATAACAGCTTTGTTCTTCGAAATGGAAAAATCGCAAGAGTGTATGTAAGGAAAGGACAGAAGGTAAAAGCAGGTGAATTGTTGTTTGCTCTTGATACGAGCAATGAGGAAACAGCAATGACAAAGCTCTCGCAATTACGCTATCAGCAGCAGTCAATACGGGAAATGGGCAGTGTTGCCAATTTGATGACGTTGCAAAATGAATACGAGTTGCTCAGACAGGATGTAGAACTAAAGCAAAGAATTGAGGCTTCTCACATGCGAAGTGAGGCAGAAGGAATCGTAGAGGCTGTATATATAAAAGAGGGAACATATGCACAAACGGGTGAGCTGGCTGTTGTTGTCAGGGGTGAGGGAAAATGTATAAATGTACTTGCGCCTCCTACAGAATTGGCTGGTATTGACTGTGGAACGGCTGCTGTTATGACCCATCGGGGGCAATACACAGGGACGGCAAGGATTGAAAGAATTGATGCACCAGTGATGACGGCTGAGGGAATTCGGCAACAGATTACACTCGTGCCCGTGGACGGAAACGACCTTGATTTATATGAAGCGGGTACGTCCATTTCTGTGGAAGTACTGACTGATTCCATCCCATCACAGGCACTGATTCCTTTGGCGGCGATTGACAGCAATGAATGCGTCTGGATGATTGAAAACGGCAGGGTGTATTCAGTCAGACTAGAAGGCGACAAATATAACACTCAGTTTGTTGCTGTACCTGCGCATGAATGGGATGGACGACAGGTTGTGCTGCTGCCGGATCAGTATCAACTGCAGGAGGGGTGCACTGTGAAAAATGCAAAAAAATGAATGCTGGCGTATGGGTCTGCAAACCATCAGTGCAGTGCCTGCCAGATCGATACTGACAACGCTTGGTATGGCAATTGGCATCGCAGCCGTGCTTGCTGTGATTACGCTGGGTGAAGCGGGACGCGCGCAAGTGGATTCTGAGATGCGTCGTCTTGGAATTGACAGAGTATGGATAACAGCAGCAGAAGGCAGTGCGCTAAGGAATGACGATGCCCAACTTTTGTCGGAAAGACTTGCAACCCAAACGGCGGCGCAAATCTATCTGCCGGCAGTTGTCAGAAGCGAGACGAATGAGAAAAAAACGACCGTTGCCGGTATTTCAAAGGCTTATATGGAAATGACTGGAATAGACGTGGTCGAGGGAAGAAACTTGTTTCCGAATGAATGGACGCGAGGCAGCCGCAGTGTGCTTATTGGCAAAGAATTGGCAGAAGTGCTGAAAACAGCCCCGGGCGAGTGGATCAGCATAGGCGGAAAAACATTTGAAGTCGTCGGGGTTACAGCAAGCAGCAATGGCTTTTCACAGGTGGACGCTGCTGCAAGTGTAATGATTCCTGCAGAGATATTGCTGAATTCATCCGGCCAGTATGTTCATGAGATCATTTTGGATGTACCGACAGACAGAACGGCTGTGCAGACTGCACAATTGGCGCAGCAGACGCTTGCAGCGTGGAAGGGCAGATCTGCTGAAACAATGACCATGGATGTTCAGATTCAGGCAGCCGAAAGCGTGCTGGACACATTTGTGAAGGTGCTTGGCTGGGTGGCGCTCATATGTGTATTGGTCGGGGGAATTGGCATTATGAACATACTGCTTGTCAGCATACGGGAAAGGAAACGGGAAATTGGGATCATGAAATCCATGGGTGCAGGAAAGGCGGAAATTTGCAGTATGTTTTTGTGCGAAGCGCTGATATATGCAGTATCGGGTGGAATAGCAGGAATTGTTTTGGGCATTTTGCTGATCTTTTTTGCGGGAAAAAGCATTGGGGTCACAACAACGGTACGAGCAGTTGACTGTATGCTGGTTTTCCTTGCAGGACAAGCGGTTGGGCTTGTTTTTGGCGTGGCTCCTGCAGCTGCAGCCGCCCGTCTGAAACCCGTGGACGCCCTCCGTCAGGAATGAATTTTCTGGTCATTCTTATGGTTGGTTTTTGTCCACAGTGTACATCATGTACAAATGGGCACACGAATCTTGGTGGATTTAGCCTATTTCATTTTTGAGAAAAAACAGATATAATACAGACAGTTCAAATGGATGTGTACTTTCAGTGTGCATATCTCAAATTTAAAGGAGGCTGTCTGCTATGGCAAGCGTATCCCTCAATCACATCTATAAGGTATATTCCGGCAACGTGACCGCTGTCAGCGATTTCTGCCTGGACATCGAAGACAAGGAGTTTATCGTTCTGGTCGGTCCTTCCGGCTGCGGTAAGTCCACCACCCTGCGCATGGTTGCCGGTCTGGAAGAGATCTCCAGCGGCGAACTGTACATCGGCGACCGTCTGGTCAACGACGTTGCTCCCAAGGATCGCGACATCGCCATGGTTTTCCAGAACTACGCTCTGTATCCCCACATGACCGTGTTCGACAACATGGCTTTCGGTCTGAAGCTGCGCAAGACCCCCAAGGCTGAGATCAAGCAGCGCGTGGAAGAGGCTGCCAAGATCCTGGACATCA
>JAFULL010000037.1 GCA_017473345.1 Clostridia bacterium
GGTATCTCCCTGCTGATCTTCGCCGGTATCATCTCCAATATGTTCAATGGCATCTCTTCCATGATCAGCGCTTCCTTCACCGCTACTTCCCTCATCCCCTGGCTGCAGCTGGTGGCGATGCTGGCGATCATGCTGGTGATGATCGTCCTGGTTACCTTTGTTGACCTGGGTGTGCGCCGCATCAATGTGAACTATGCCAAGCGCGTTTCCGGCCGCAAGATGTTCGGCGGTCAGAACAGCGTTCTGCCCCTGAAGGTTGTCAGCGTCGGCGTTCTGCCCCTGATCTTCGCTTACTCCTTCATGGCTTTCCCCGGCACCATCATCCAGCTGGTGGGCGGCGCCGACAGCGGTGCTGCGATCTGGTGGAGCCAGTACATGAACGCCTACAGCCCGCTGTACCTCATCGTTACCGCGCTGCTGATCGTGGCCTTCACGTACTTCTACTCCAGCATTTCCTTCCAGCCTGATGAAATGGCCAAGAACATTCAGCAGCAGGGCGGCGCCGTTCCCTCTGTGCGCCCCGGTAAGCCCACCGCGGATTACCTGCGCAGGGTCAACAATCGTCTCATCCTGTTCGCTGCTCTCTTCCTGGCCGTGCTGGCCACCGTTCCCACCCTGTTCACCCTGCTGCTTCGCGTGCAGCTGCCCTTCGCGGCCAGCAGCATGCTGATCGCTGTGAGCGTGGTGCTGGAGACCAAGCGTCAGCTGGACGACCTGCTCGTCAGCCGCAACTACGACTCTATTTCCTGATAGAGCGTTACGAATGATGCGCCGCTAAGGCGCGGCACGGCACAAGTACCTGATGGGTATACTGTTAGAGTGCCGCGCATTAGCGGCTTCATCCGTGCAAAGAGGAGCATATGCTCCCAGTGGCAAACAGGAGGTCAAACTATGAACATCATTTTTCTCGGCCCTCCCGGTGCAGGCAAGGGCACGCAGGCACAGGTGATCTGCCAGAAGCTGGGCATCCCCCAGATCTCTACCGGCGATATGCTGCGCGCGGCCATCTCCGCCCAGACCGAAACAGGCCTGAAAGCAAAGGCATACATGGATAAGGGTCAGCTGGTTCCCGACGAGGTCGTCATTGACATCGTGCGTGAACGCCTGACCAAGGAAGACTGCAAGCCCGGCTACATTCTGGACGGTTTTCCCCGTACAGTGGAGCAGGCCAAGGCGCTGGCAACCTTCGCCAAGATCGACGCTGCCGTCAATCTGGACGTTGCCGATGAAGTGCTGGTAGCCCGCCTCAGCGGCCGCCGCGTATGCCCTCTGTGTGGCGCTCCCTATCATGTAGACCGCCTGAACGGCTCCAAGATCTGCAAGGTAGACGCTACTCCTCTGATCCAGCGTGATGATGACAAGCCCGAGACGGTGCTCAACCGCTTGCAGGTCTATCATCAGAAGACTGCTCCCCTCATCGACTACTACGCAGGTGAAGGCATTCTGTGCAACATTACCGGCAGCGGCAGCCCCGAGGAGATCAGCGCTGAGATCATCAAGACACTTGAGGCGATCGCATGATTTATCTCAAGAATGCACAACAGCTTGACTGCATGCGCAGATCCGGCGCGATGCTTTACGAGGTGCTTTGCCGCCTGCGTGAAGCCATCAAGCCCGGTATGAGCACGGCTGAACTGGATGTTTACGCCGAGCAGCTCATCCGCAAGCATAAAGCGATCCCGTCCTTTTTGGACTATCAGGGTTATCCGGCCTCCATCTGCGCGTCCATCAACGACGAAGTGGTGCACGGCATTCCTGCCGAGGACGCCATCCTGAAGGAAGGCGACATCATTTCCGTCGACTGTGGCCTCATTTTTGACGGCTGGCAGGCGGACAGCGCGTTTACCGTCGGCGTGGGCAAGATTGCTCCCGAGCATCAGCAGCTCATCGACGTGACGGAAGAGAGCTTTTTCAAGGGGATCCGACAGGCGATCAACGGGAACCATCTGGGCGACATCGGCTATGCGGTGCAGTCCTACGCCGAAAGCTTTGGCTACGGCGTTGTGCGCGACCTGACCGGTCACGGCATCGGACGCGCCATGCACGAAGACCCCAGTGTACCCAACTTCGGCAGGCCTGGTCACGGCACGCGTCTGCGCGCCGGCATGACCCTGGCTATTGAACCGATGATCACCCAGCGTGGCTGGGAGGTTGCTCAGCTGGATGACGGCTGGACCATTGTGACCGATGACGGCAGCTGGTGCTCTCATTACGAGCACACCATCGCCATCAACGAGAAGGGTCTGCCCGAGCTGATGACTTATCCGGGCTATGTGCTCACGGAGGAAGCCTGAGTGAAAGCAAAGCCGACAGAGCCGGGCCGTGTGGTGATCTCCACACAGGGGCATGACGCAGGACGATGGTACGCAGTTTTAAGCGTGCTGGACGACCGCTTCGTCACCCTGTGCGATGGTGATACACGCAGGCTGGCCAAGCCCAAAAAGAAGCAGGTAAAGCATCTTCGAGCGCTGCCTTTGACCATTGCGGTCGACGGCAAAGGCGCCAGCGGCGGTCCTATCGCGGACAGCGATATCCGCAGGGCGCTCAAAGAGCAGAAGGATGCCTACCTCATCCAAACCGGGTATGCGCCCGAAAAGGCGCACAACATGAAGGAGGAACGCGCACTTGTCCAAGAGTGACGTCATTGAAATGGAAGGCACGGTTATCGAGGCGCTTCCCAACGCGAACTTCAAGGTGGAGCTCCCCGGCGGTCACCGGATCATGGCACAGATTTCCGGCAAGATGCGCATGAACTTCATTCGCATCTATCCCGGCGACAAAGTTACAGTTGAGCTTTCGCCCTATGATCTGACCCGCGGCCGTATCACCTGACGCAGCAAGAACTAACAGCGAAAGCATTCCAGCGGCCGCAAGGCCGTTCCCAAAAAGGAGGAAACCAACATGAAGGTACGTCCCTCTGTGAAGCCCATTTGCGAAAAGTGCAAGATCATCAAGCGCAAGGGCCGCGTGATGGTTATCTGCGAAAACCCCAAGCACAAGCAGAAGCAGGGCTAAGGTACAGGAGCGCATGCGAACCATTCGTACTGCGCAGTATTTCCTGAAACCTGGTGGGTCAAGCAATAAGCCGCCGCATTCGTTTGGAATGCGGCGGTTTTCCATTTAAAAAATAGAAACGCTTGACGGAAACCGAAGAAACTCCTATAATGGGATCATTAACTCACGGGAGGAAATCAACCATGAAAAAGACCCTTGCTTTGATTCTGACTCTGGTGCTCACCCTGTCTGCCTGCAGCGCTCTGGCCGCCGGCAAGCTGAATGTGGTGCAGGAGAATTACTACACCGTTCCCGGCTATTCCAACTACGGCTATGTTTTCGCTAAGGTTGAAAACAGCGGCGACAAGCCCATCAAGGTCAATGCCGGCGTGCTGGAAATTTACGATGAGGCTGGCGACGTGATCACCTCCGAGGATTACATGGAGGCCAATGCCGAGTACCTCGAGCCCGGCGAGTACACCTATGTGGAGATTCGCGCTGAGATCGAAGGCGAAGAGGTGGCCGCCGATCACATGCTCACCCTGACCGGCAAGAGCGAAAAGGACGCCATGTGCCTGCGCCTGCCCTGTGAGAGCAAACTGGAGATGAATATTGTGGATGGCTGGTGGCGCCATGACTATATGTATGCGACCATCACCAACAACACTGAAGAGCCTCTCTACAGCATCGAGACCGCCTTTGCCCTGCTGGACGCTGAAGGCAACATTGTGTACATGGATGAAGACAATCTGTACTCCGAGCATGCGCTCATGCCCGGCAGCAGCATGATCGTCCGCAAGGATATCTCCAGCACCTTCATTGATTACTTCGAGGCCAACAACATCGTTCCCGTTGCTGTGGATGCCTTTGCTTACGTTGAGATTGAGCTGGAAGACTAATTCCCGTCATATCAAAAGATCCTCTTTCCCAAGCGGAAAGAGGATCTTTTTTGATGGATATCAGGCCTTTCGACGACGCAGCAGCATCAGCAGTCCGGCAGCCGAAAGCATCATCAGCATAAACCAGCGCTCAAGGTTTGCGCTGTCACCTGTGAGAGGCGGCTGATAGGTGTTTGTAAAGTCGAGCTTAGAGGGATCCGTGACAAGCGAAAGTCTGCCGTTCAGATCATGCTGTACAGTGACGGTAGGCGTCAGCACACCGTTTTCATCGGTAACAACAACCTGAATGTGATAGACAGATTCATCATACTCCACGTAAGCATGTTTCTGGGTTTGATCTTCCTGGACAGTAAAGTAGTAAGTACCTACCTGCATGAACTGCAAAGGTTCAAAGCTATAAGCGCCGTCCGCAGCACAGTACGCACTGGAAAGCAGCTGCACGGGGGTATACTGTTCATCAGCCAGGTAGAGATCAAACCGGAAAGCTTTGTCAAACAGCGCGCCGCCGGGGAAGTGCTTATGACCGGCCAGGGAAACAAATGCATCATCGGGGTCATAGCTGTTGGTGAACACAAGTGCGCTTCCAGAAACGACGGAAATAGTCAGTTTTTCGCCCTGGCGGCTGAGCGTTACATTCACCCGCTGCAGGGATGAGTCATACGTCATGCCATAACGGGGCGGATCAGGCACGATCTCTTTCACAAAGTAGGTAAACGTCTTCGTCTGCGCACCTTCCAGGTCAGCCATGGTGTAAAGCAGTTCATCTGTCTCAAAAACAGCAGTACCATCTTCGCCGGTGGTTGCTGAAGTGATTATATGTTTGCAGTCAATGTCGCGGTACAAGCCGAAGGTGTAACCGGAAACAGGCAGATTCTGAGCACTGTTGTCATTCACGACTTTGCGCAGGCTGACATCTGCTTTGGTAAACTGGTTGGTGAAATGCGCGTTAAGGATGTGGAAGTTGATGTCATCAGCCTGGGTTGCAGCGTGCGAGACGTTGATACCGGATTCAACTTCAGCAATTTCCAGTCTGCCGTCCATGTCGCTGTCAGCAACCGTCACATCGAAATAGCAGGAGGCAGGGTCATAAGTGATGCCAGGCAGGGTGCCGGGTACCTCGATCACGCGGAAGGTGTATATACCCGCACTGGTAAAGGAATAGGCCTGAATGGTCTCTGTAAAGTCAAAAACCTTCTTTTCGCTCTGGTAATCGACGGTCGCTTCTGCAAGATCTTTCCACTGGTCGACGCCTTCGCGCTTCTGCAGTTTGAAGGTGAACACATCGCCGGGCTGCCAGTCGCGGCCGGTAAGGGCCTTGTCACCAGTGATTCTTATGTTGACAGGATCCACCTTGCCGGGAATATAGTCGTTGTTGAAGCTGAAGGTGAGCACGCCGCCGTATTGGGGCGTTACCTGCGTGATGGTTGCAGGCGAAGGCGTGAAGCCTGCGGGCGGATTGACTTCCGTAACAGTGACTGTTGTATTTGGCTTCAGCTTAGGGATCATGACAGGCTTGCCGGGTAAGATGGTCACATCCTGCAAAACGCCCATTGTATCGGCAGTGACGGCTGTCGCACCGTTATCCGCGGCCTCGCGCTGCAGGGTGACAAGCTGGTTGGCATAGTCAGCACCCAGATCAATATCGAAGGTAAACGTCAGGCCTTCCGGCAGCACATAGCTGTCGCCGAAGGGATGCGTGACCGTCTTGCGAATGATCACATCGCCGGTGGTGTCGAGTCTGTTGTTGTACTGCACAGACGTCAGGTGGTTGGCGATCACATTGACATTGACGGAAGGACTGGTCAGTACAGCTGAACCGTTCACAAGAACAGAATCAACCTCAAAAGCGGGCATGCTGCTCAGCTGTTCCGTTACGGTATAGGTACCCTGCGGCAGACCGGTCAGATAAATGGTTTCATTGCGCCTAAGTTCAACAGAAGCCGCGCCGCCTGAAAAGGTGATTGTAGATGGATAGGCTGCACCGGAAAGCTGGTTCATGGCCATATCCGTATAGATGACCGGATAGCTGCCATCAGGCACGCTGGCATTTTCAACCGTGAAGGTGAATACAGGCGTGGTTCCGGGCGGCACGTCGTCGACCTGCTTGGTAAGCGCGATGCCGGTAGCAGGGATGAAGGAAAGCTTGCCGTTGTTGCCAAGTGTGACGGCCACATGGTTGGTGGTTTCACCGGCAAACAGCTCCATTGCCGTGTAATAGAGCTCGTCAATGGTTTGCGTGTTGTTGATGCTCTTGTCGCCGTATTGATCGCCTGTGAAGAAGGGGTGCAGAGTATCAGCGGGAATGTACCATACGCCGCTGCCGCTGCGCACACGACTCAAACTGGCGGAAGCATCGTGATAGTGAAAGTCAAGCGCTGCGTTGATGGGCGTTTTGTCATTCCATTCCCACTCGAACCGGGAATGGCGCACATAGTAGGTGTTGCCGTCATTTGCGGCCGGTGCACTGCTGCCGGTATATTGCACATAGTCATCGCCCTGCTTTACATACAGGGGCATGTCCTCGGTGTAAAGGTAGCGCTCGTTTTGATAGGAGGGCTGGAAATAGGCAATGGTATTCACCTGATTGCGCAGAGTGTCGGATACGGGTTTTCCGACCGTAGCCTGATTCCAGTCATTGGTATAGAAGGTATAGCTTCCGTCAGGGTTTCGGTTTTGATCGCCCAGAATGTCCTGGGCATTCCAGGGATTCACGTCGCTGCGCAGACCCACCTCGTAGATCGCGCGCAGGGGCAAATCCGGCTTGTACTCTACGGTGATCTTCCCCGGGTTTTCAAGGCTGTTGCCGGAAAGCGTCACGTCAAAGTTCACAGTAGGGATCAGCGCCGCAGGCACCTGCCAGTCAACGATCTGCTTGCCGGTGGTCAGGTCCTCAGCGACGCGGATGGAGCAGTACAAAAGGGGCGCATTCAGCGTCGACGGGTCGGGATTGGCGTTGGAGGTGCTGTCGAGGAAATTGTAGGACGTGACCAGATAGCGGGCATTCTGCGGGGGAGTCTGCCCGTGTTTGACTTCAAGATAGTTGGAATTGGCATCAGCATACCAGATGAAGGCATTGGAATAGTCGCTGTTGGATGCACCATTGGCATTGTAGTATACATGATTTTCCTCTACGGACTTTCGCAGCACGTTTCGAGCCGTGTCACGCGAAAGATTCAGGCGTGAGGCAACGGCGTCAATGACCAGCCAGCCATATTCGGTGGGGTTGTTAAAAGTGCCGAAAACAGAGCCTTCCTGACTCATCCGGCTGATGTAGTAGGCATAGCTTGCGCCGCTGTAGTACATGTCGCCGTAAAGGAGACCATGCACCTTTTTGATTTCCATGTTGGGGCCGATCTCATCCAGGAAGGTAATGTAACCGTCCAATTCGGCTTTGTTGCTTTCCACATAGGTGGGGTAATAGGACGACTGCAGGCGGATTTCCTGAACCAGTCTGCCGAATGCATCGTCAAGATCGTCCGCATCTTCAGCCACAAAATGGTGGTCGACATAATATTTCTGGCTGAGGCTGGTGGGAAAGGTAAATGATTGACCGTCCACAGTGATGGATTTTTGAGAAATCTCCGGAACAGTCTTGGTGTAAAATTGCGTGCGGTCCCAGGAACTTGTATTGTCCAGCACGGTCATACTGATGGTTTCACCGGCAAGGATACGGTTCCAGTATTCCTGAATTTTCCGGTTGACCACGCTGTCGGTATTCTGGTATTGGGGAAGGGTGTTGAGCGTGCCGGGTACAAAAGATGAATGGGCACGGCCGGTTTTGACAGTGTAGCCGGCGGATGATCCGCTGCCATACAGCACGTCATTGTTTTCAGGATCCATGACGTCAAGGCTGATGCTTGTGCCAAGGCTCAGAGAATAGAACAGCGGCGTGGTTTCCGCGTAGTGACGGTCCATCATTTCACGGGCGAGACCGGCGGTCAGCTGGGTCAGGAAATCTGTTTCGGCCGGGCTTCGCTCACCAATGGCGTTGCTGCCCATCTGGGAAGTTCCTGGGTTATGGAATGCAGTGTCGGCTGCGGTTGGTTCGCCGTCCGACATGAGTACCATGATGGGAATGCGGGTGGCGCCAGCCTGGAAATCAGCATTGGGGGGAATGGTGGGCGTGGCAGCCATCAGCCAGTCGACGGCCTTTTTGATGCCCAGCTGAATGTAGGTACCGGCAACGCCCTTGTCGCGGATATTGGCGTGCGACACCGAAACAGGAGCATCGCCCTTTTCGCTTTTCAGATTTTGATTGACCGTAATTTTGTCCAGCTTTGTGTTGACAAGGCCTACAAGCAGATAGTTTTTGGAACTGAGCGGCAGGTAGCGGTCCAGGGGCAGCAGCGCTGTATAGTGGCTGGCGGTGGTGGAACTGCTGACGAGGCTCTCGTTGCCGTAATACAGCATCACGCCAACGCGGTTGTAGTTGTTCAGCCGCAGCAGTGTATCCATGGCGTTGTTGACGGATGCAACCATCTGTTGGATGGTGTCGGGAATAAAATCGGCACCGCTGTACATGGAACTGGACAGGTCCAGTACAAACACCGTGTCTGTCGGCAGGGTGTCGTGACCAACAATGGACTTGCTGCTGGCCATGGTCGAAAGCGCAACCAGGAAGTTGTTGTCCGCATCCACCATGTTCAGCTTGCGCTTTGCCTGTGAGGTGGATGCACTGCTGAAAGGAGAGGCGTCCAGCAGCACAGTCTTGTCCGTCCATACATGGCCCGCATTGGCAGTGTCACTTGTATCCGTACCAAAAAGCTCCTGCCAACTGTCGAGGGTGGAAGGGTCTGCTGTGCGCTTGTACAATTCTTCTGCAGTAGCGTTTCCTGCCAGAGTGATCATCATCAATAAGGCGGTCAAAAAAAGAGCCCTCAGTTTCTTGAGCATAACGAGGCCGTCCTTTATATAGATTCAGGTACATAAATATTATACCTGATTGCAGTTTGAATGAAAAGCAAAAGTAGTATAATTTTGTAAATTAACATATCAAAAAGCCGCCTTTTCAGGCGGCGGCAGATACAGCAGGGCGAATGCGTGTGATGAATACCAGTGCATCCAGCACGGCCAGAATAATGAGCGAAATGCCGGTAAAAATCCACAGGGCGGCGGAGGAGGCAAAGGGATTGGCCAGGATCACAAAGCCAAAGCACAATGTAACGGCGGCGCTAATCCATCGAAACAGTAAACGGCCCATTTTCAGCCGCAGCGCATCGGCGGCGCGCTGCACCTTGTAAAGCCCGGCCAGCAGCATGAGCAGGCCGTAAACCATTGTCAGCGCCGGAAAGGTATCCACAAACCACTGGGCGTCCAGCAGGCAGAACGCGCCAAGCAGCAGCATGCCAAGGCCGCAGGCAAGCGCCTGTTCACAGGCTGCGGCTTCGGGTTTTGCGGTAAAATAACGCACAATGCTCCACAGGCCCAAAAGAGCTGCGAGCGCTCCCAGCGCCATGAGAATACCGCGCGTGAAGCCGACAGGGTCAATGAGCAGCAGAATGCCGATGCATAGTTCGGCGGCAATGATGAGGGAATGAACCAGATATTTCTGAATAAATGCCTTCATGGAGATTCTCCTTATGGAAACAGTTCTTCAGCAGTTATTTTATACACAATGGGCTTGATCAGGGAAGGGGAATGGAAACGTGTTTTCGGAATGTTCACAACTCGGTTAAGATTTGTTTATTTACAGTTTCGCTTTTTGGCGTATGCTATGAATGGAATCACATAAAGAAGGGAAAGCACATGAAGGTTTTGATTTTGAGCGCGAACACCGGGCAGGGGCATAATTCCTGCGCGCAGGCCATTCGGGAAGTCTGCCTGCAGCACGGCGACGAATGCGATATCGAGGACGTGTTCGGGCTGATCTCTCACAGACTTTCGCGCAGCATTGCCCGCAACCATGAAAAGACCTACCGGCAAAAGCCGAAGAAGTCAGACCGGGGCTATCAGTTTTTGCTGCGCCATCCGGGCATGTTTGACCGCAAAAAACCGGTGTACCGCATGATGAGCCTCGGGCGGCGGCGGATCAGCCGGTGCGTGCTGCAGGGCGGATATGATACCGTGGTGTGCACGCATGCGCTGGCAGCGGTCATCCTGACCAGCGCCATCGAACAGGAGGGGCTGAAGGTGCGCAGCGCCTTTGTGGCGACGGATCACTCCTGCAGCCCGGGCGTGAGCGGCAGCCGTCTGGACGGCTATTTCATTCCGCATGCAGCTCTTGCAGATGAGTTTGTTCAGGCGGGCGTGCCATGGCAGCGTATCACAGCCACAGGCATTCCGGTGCGGCAGTCCTTTTGTCAAAAGGCAGATGCAGTACAGGCGCGGCAGGCACTGGGGCTTGCACCTGACAAGCAGCATCTGCTCATGATGTGCGGCAGCATGGGCTGCGGCCCCATTCCGGAACTTTTGCGCCTGATCGCCGCCCGCATGCCAAAATGCTGGCAGATCACCGTGGTATGCGGCACCAATGAAGCCCTCAGGGAACAGCTGCTCAAGGAGCACGGCACAAACGACGCCATTCACATCCGAGGCTATGAACAGCAGATGCCCCTGCTTTTGCAGAGCGCCGATCTGTACCTTACCAAGCCCGGCGGCCTGAGCACGGCCGAGGCTGCAGCGGCGGCTGTGCCCATGGCGCTGATCGACGCAGTAGCCGGATGCGAGGAAAACAATCTGCGCCATTTTGTGCAGCTGGGCGCTGCGGTAGCCGGGACGGAGGCGCAGGAGGCGGCGGAAGCCTGCCTTGAACTGATGAACGATACTGACCGGCTGACAGCCATGGCGGAGGCGCTGCACAGGGAAGACGCTGCACAGGCGGCGGAGCGGATCTGGCAGGCGCTTGCGAATATCAAAAAGGAGCCCGTGTGATCACGGACTCCTTTTGTGTTACAGGGATTTGAGAATGTCGATGACGGTTTCCAGCTCTTCGGGTTTGACCTTGTCTGGATCAACGCCGGCCTTCACACAGTCGGTGAAGTAACGGATCTCGTTGGCGTAGGCGTTGCTCTTGGGCAGGTTGATGCCGCCGGTCTCGCCTTCTTCAGTGGCGACGCTGAGCACGTTGCCCTCGCAGTCGTACACCTTCAGTTCCTTCTCCCACACGACCAGCGCCTTTTCAAACTGGAAGCGGAAGCGCGCCTGGAAGGGGTAGCATGCCGCAAACCACGACGCCTCGCTGGTGATGAAAAAATCATCAAAATCGTAGACGATGTTCAGGTAGTCCTGCTCGGGGCGGCGGCTGCGGTGCGTGGTGACCTTGCTGGGCTTGCCGAAGGCATACACCATGAAGTCAAGATCGTGGATGTGCAGGTCAAACGGCACCATGCCGCTGCGGCTTTCATCCATCATCCAGCCGTCCCAGCTCCACTGCGGATAATGGCCCAGGCGGGTCATGCTGCCGGACAGCAGCTTGCCGTAGCGGCCTGTGTCGTACGCTTCCTTCAGGAAGCTGTACTCCGGCCAGAAGCGCAGCACCTGCGCCACCATGAAGCGCACATTGTTGGCCTTCGCAGTTCCATAGATGCGCGCTACGTCCTCGCGGTTGAGCGACACCGGCTTTTCGCTGATGACGTGAATGCCGCGGTTCATGGCCTTAATGGCCGCCTCTGCGTGCAGATAGGTGGGCAGGCAGATATCGACGATATCCAGCTGCTCATTTTCGAGCATTTCATCGTAATCGATATAATGATGTTTGTCGGGGTATTTTTCCATCTGTTCGGGGCGGATATCGCACATGGCGACCAGTTCCACGTCATCCATGGCTTCCCATGCGGGGATGTGCGCGCCGCTGATGCCGCCAACGCCCACAATGCCAACTTTCAGCATTTCAGTCAGCCTCCGTATACTTCGTTGATGATGTTTTGCAGGTAGTCGGTCGCATAGCGGATGTCGGCATCCTGCTGCTCGCCGGAGATCTCGCGCTCGATGGTTACCCAGCTGTCATAGCCCAGCTGATGCAGCTTTTCAAACAGCGCGCGGAAGTCCACCTTGCCGTCGCCCAGACGGGTCTCGTGCCCCAGTTCCCTGCCGTTGGTGGGATATACGCCGTCCTTGGCATGCAGGTTGCGCACATAGGGGCCGATCACATCCAGCGCGTCGACCGGGTTGGCCTTGCCGTAGAGGATGAGGTTGGCGGTGTCGAGGTTGACGGCCAGGTTGCCGGTGCCCACCTCTTCAAAGCAGCGCAGCAGCGTGACGGGGGTCTCCTGTCCGGTTTCAAACAGCAGCCACTGGCCGTTTTGCTTCATATGCCGGGCCACCACGCGGATGGCGTCGCAAAGCGGAATAAAATTGGGATCGTAGGGATTTTCAGGAATATAACCCATGTGCGTGGCTACTTCAGTGATGCCGAGCTTTTTGGCAAAGTCGGAACCGTCGCACAGGTTTTTGACACGCATTTCGCGGTACTCTTCCGGAACCAATCCCAGCGTTTTCTGACCGCCGTAGAAGTTCCACTCCTTCGGACCTTCCCAGCCGCACCAGAAGCAGGAGGCCGTCACGCCGTATTCGTCCATCAGGGCGCGAAGGGCCACGGCATTTTCGTCTGTCCACACTTCGGGCTTCCATGCGCACAGCTGGCAGTTGTCAAAGCCGAAGGCGCGCAGCTTTTCAAAGCTGCTGCGGGTCTCCTCCAGAGAGTTGAAGTGTACCATCGTTCCGATCTTCATGCGGATTCAACCTCCCATATCATCAGCCGTCGCTGAGTACGAAGTGGCAGAAGCGCAGCATTTCGTACCAGTCGTCGGTGTCGTAGCAGACATACTTGCCGTCCTTGAGGGAAGCGCCGGGGTAGAAGCTCTTCGAGTACGCCATGCTGTGCTTGACGAAGTCGATCTCCATGTGGAAGTGATCCGGCATGGGCACCTGGCACTGATCAGCCTTGGCAGCGGCTTCCTTGGCAGCCGCCTCGATGCGCTCGACCGCTTCGTCGGGGTGGATGCTCAGCGTGCAGCCGCCGCGGCCCTCGTTGACGGGCACGGTGGTGATGGCGGGGATGAGCGTTTTGGCAAATTCGCACAGGGCCTTGTCGCCGGTGACCAGCGCAACAGGCACGCCGCACCAGCCGGCGGTGTAGGCGTTGATGAGGAATTCGCTGCACAGCACGCCGTTCAAGGTGACGTGATCATTGCGCAGGTTCATGGTGTGGCTGAGGGGATTGCCGGGGCAGCTGGCCCAGGCGTGATAGCCGGTGAAGAAAACGGCGTCGTACTTGTCCTGATCCAGACCGCTCATCATGGACAGGAGGTCGCCCGACCAGGAGCGGATGATCTTGATGCCGCGAGGCAGACCGGCAGGGTCAAGGTTGCGGGCGGTATCGTGCGCGTCCTTGACGACCACTTCATCGGCGCCGGCACTGAACGCACCGCGGCACGCAGCGGCGACTTCGCGGGTCATCTGCTTTTGCATGGGAGCATAGTCAAAGGGAGTGGAGCGTTCGGTTTCCGGCCAGGAAACGATACCGCAGGTACCTTCCATATCAGCGCTGAGGAAAACTTTCATGGCAGTTCATCCTTTCATTCATTGACGGTGGGGAAGATGGAGCCGATTGCAGTGATCTTTTCCAGCAGATCGGCGCGGAAATCAGGTTCACCGGGCACAAGGCTGTTGATGGTAAAGCCGTTGTCGCCCGCTTTGGCGGTGGAGTGGCAGTAGCGGCCGCCGCCGATGTACATGGCCACATGGCCGGGGAAGAAAATGGCGTCGCCGGGCTTCATGGCTTCGCGGGGGATGGGGCGCATGCAGAACTCGTCCTTCATGCTGGCGTCGCGGTGGATGATGACGCCGCACAGCATATACGCCATGGACACCAGACCCGAGCAGTCGATGCCGGCGGGGGACTTGCCGCCCCAGCGGTAGTGGGTGCCTTCGTAGAGCATGGCCGCGTCCACCAGCGCCTGACGAAGGGTTTCCTCGTCGTCAGATAGGGGAGAGGCGGGCAGGTCAACCAGCACGGCGGCAGGCATGTAGCCGGTGCGGCCGTCGGCAAGCATCACCTGCTGCCAGCCGTCCTCGGGCTCGGCCACAGGGGCGACAACGCCGCCGCGCGGCACATGCTGCATGATCCAGCCCTGTACCTTGGGCTGGGACAGCACGTCGCAGAAGTTTTTGTTGCGCACGATTTTGCGGGGAAGGGTTTCCCACTGGGCAGCGCGCGCCTCATCCATCAGCAGATCCGTTCCGCACACAAGGCCCTCGTAGCGGTAGTGCGTGCGGATGTGGTACCAGCCGGGAGCGGGCTCGTCCAGAATATCGACCACCATGCCGTAGAGCACTTCATCCTCCAGCGTGTTTTCGCGGGAAGGGGCGCTGTACATGGCGCATACGGCAGTATTCACAATGGCTTTCATGCAGATTCCCTCGTTTCGAGAATATAGATATATCTATCATACTCCACTTTCACAGGGAATGGAAGAGAAAGGACGATAAAAAGACAGGGTAGTTTTTTGATAAAAAAATAAGAGAATACCGATGGTTTTTGGCAAAGGCTTGCGGTATAATGCAGGTGGATAGGGCTTTTGAAAGGAGCCGGAAGGGCATGAAAACCGAAAAAGTGACCAACAGGATGACGGCGCACTATGCGCTGATTCAGATGCTTTTCAACATTGTTTGTGTGGCTGTATACGGCTTTTCGTCGGTGTACCTGCGTTCGCAGGGCCTGAGTGATTCGCATATCGGCGTGGTGATGGCGCTGGGTACGGTCATCAACATTGCAGCGCAGCCGGGGCTGGGCAGTCTGGCCGACCGCACGCGCAAAATAAGCCTTAACCATCTGCTGGTCTGCTTTTATATCATCATTCTGGCGGCAGCGGCTGCGCTTGCGCCGGCCATGCTGCCGGTGTGGGCGGTGGTGGGCCTGTATATGCTGATGAGCTTTGGCGTGTCCATCTCCGAAACGTTTACCAACAGCCTTGCCATGCAGCAGGTCAACCGCGGCATCGCGCTCAACTTTGGCCTTGCGCGCGGCATTGGGTCGGTGGGCTATGCGATGGGTTCTCTGGCGCTGGGCCGTCTGGTGGCCGCCAGCAGTGAAAACGCCGTAATGCCGTTTATGATGGTGTTCAGCGCTCTGAGCATTGCGGCGCTGTTGACCTTCGGCAGGCACAGCGGCGAGCGTGCAGCGCAGGAAAAGCCTGCACAGGCGCTGAAGCTGACGGATTTCATCCGCGAAAACAAGCGCTTTTGCCTGTTTGTGGTGGGCGTTGCGCTGATGTATTACTGCTATTGCGTGCGCGCCAGCTATTTCTATCAGATCGTGTTAAGTGTTGGCGGCGATGTGGAGCGTTTTGGCCGGGTATCGGCCTTTACGGCGTTTATCGAGCTGCCGGCGATGGCGTGCTTCCCGGTGCTTAGCAAAAAGTTCAAAACACGCTCGATTTTGCTGTTTGCGGCTGTGTGCTTCCTGGTGCGCACGCTGCTGCTGTGCTTTGCCGACAGCATGGCGTGGGTATACGTGAGCCAGTCCATGCAGATGATCTCCTACGCGCTGTTCGTGCCCTCGTCGGTGTATTATGTGAATGAAATGATCGGCGAAAGCAACCGCAACAAGGGCCAGAGCTTCCTTGGCATGGGCCAGAGCGTAAGCTCCATCTGCGCGTCGCTTTGCGGTGGATGGATGCTGACCGCAGCAGCCGGCAACCCCAAGCCCATGCTCTTTACCGCCGTAGCCGTTTCGGCCGTTGGCGTGATCATTCTGTTTGCCGTTCAGCCGAAGAAAAAATAACCTGCAGGAGGGCCGCCGTGAAGGAGTCGTTTTCACGCCTGCGCCAGCTGGAGCACCACATCAACGAAACGGTGCGCCTGTATGACAATATCCAGACAGACGATTATCCTGCCCACTGGAACAACTCGTTTGAAGTGATCATGCCGGTGGTAAATGAATACACCGTCTATGTGAGTGATGTCGCCCATGTGATCCAGCCCGGCGAGGTGCTCATCATTCCTGCAGGCGCTGTGCATGAGATCTACGCTCCGCCGGTGGGACGGCGCTACATCTTCATGATCGAGCAGAGCCAGTTCTATGCAGTGGACGGGCTGGCGGCGGTGCAGCACTGCTTTTATCCCTGCGTGCACCTCAGTCATGCGCAGCATGAGGGCATTCTGAAGGAAGTAAGCGGGTACCTGAAACAGGCCGTTGATGAGTACAATGCTGAAAACGCCTTTGGCCGCAGTGCTGTCCGGCTGTGGCTGGGCATGGCGTTTTTAAAGACGGCGCGCTATCTGATTGAGGATCAGACCCGTTCGGACGTGCAGACCCATCACCGCCACCATCAGTCAAGCATGGTGTTTATGGACGTATGTACGTATATTGCGGAACATTGCAGCGAAAAGCTGAATCTGGCCGATGTTGCGGCCTACAGCGGCTACAGCAAGTATCACTTTGCGCGCATGTTCAAGGTGTATTCCGGTATGAGCTTCTACGACTTTTTCATGCGTCAGCGTATGCTTCTGTGCGAAAAACTGCTGTCGGATATGTCCCTTCCGGTCACGGAGGTGGCCATGCGAAGCGGTTTTGGCAGCATTGCCACGTTCAACCGCATCTTCAAGCAGTATGAAAAGGTAACGCCCAGCGAATACCGCCGCCTGCGCCAGCTGCTGGCGCACGAAAGAACGCCTGTTGAAACCGCAACATCTGAGAAGTAAATGCCCATTATCGATTGGTTCATGTTTTGTGTTCAATGATAAAATTTTAGTAAATTCGGATGGTTTGCAACCATTCAGACCTGAATAATCGGAATGACACAGGGGCACATGTGTCTGTTTGTGTCTATCCGTTCAAAGATCCGCTTGGGAGGGACTGACGTTGAAAAAGGAAATGGTCGTCAACGACGGACGGATCGTTGCCAAGAGGCTTTCATGGTCCAACTACATGAAGCGCTACGGCACGCTCTATCTGCTGCTGCTGCTGCCCCTGGTTTTCTTCGTTGTTTTCCGTTACATGCCCATGGCCTACATTCTGGGTGCGTTCAAGAAAAACAACATCATCAAGCCGCCGTGGGAAGTGGCCTGGGCCAAGAACAACGGTTTTGAATGGTTTATCAAGGCGTTCAAAAACCGCGACTTCCTGTTCTCGCTGCGCAATACCCTGACGCTGAACCTGCTGGATCTGGTGGTGGGCTTCCCGGCGCCCATCATTCTGGCGCTGTTGCTCAACGAACTGAGCTTCAACGGCTTCAAGCGCGTGACGCAGACCATCGTGTACCTGCCGCACTTCCTGAGCTGGATCATCATCTCCGGCCTGGCGCTGCGCCTGCTGGCCCCCAACGACGGCCTGGTCAACATCCTGCTGCACAAGGCCGGGTTTGAGGCCATTCCCTTCCTCAACAAGCCCAACTGGTGGGTGGGTACCTACGTGGCTTTGGGCGTGTGGAAGGAAGCCGGCTGGAACACCATCATCTATCTGGCGGCGCTCACCGGCATCAGCCCCGAGCTGTACGAGGCTGCCAGCGTTGACGGCGCGGGCCGCTTCCGCAAGATCTGGCACGTAACGCTGCCGGGCCTGCGCTCCACCATCATCACTTTGCTCATCATGAACCTTGGCCGCATTCTGGGCAGCGAGTTCGACCGCCCCTATGCGCTGAGCAACAAGCTGGTCACCAGCGTGAGCAACGTGATTTCCATCTTCGTTTATCAGAACGGTATCAAGGGCAGCCAGTTCTCGCTGACCACTGCCGTTGGTCTGTTCCAGTCTGTCATCGGCGTCATCTTCCTGCTGGGTGCCAACACCCTGGCCAAGAAGTTTGGCGAACGCGGCGTGTGGTAAGGAGGCGGGCATATGCAGAAAACCAAAAACACCAAGCTGCACGACGGCATGATCAAGTCCCGCTCCACCAAGATCGGCGACTGGATCATCGTGGGCATCTGCTGCGTGCTGATCTTCATCTGCCTGGTGCCGCTGCTCAACGTTTTGGCGCGTTCGCTTTCCTCCACCGAGTACCTCATCCGCAACGAGGTGCTGCTGTGGCCCAAGGGCTTTAATCTTGACGCCTATACCACCGTGCTTGGCGACCAGAAGTACACCCATTCGCTGGTGTTCACCGCGGGCCTTACAGTGGTGTGCACGGTGATCTCCATGGCGATGACCGTCATGTGCGCCTATCCGCTGATCTACGACAATCTGCGCGGCCGCAACTTCTTCAACGGCTTTGTGCTGTTTACCATGTACTTCAGCGCCGGTACCATTCCGCACTACCTGCTGCTGAAAAACCTGGGCATGCTCAACACCGTGTGGGTGCTCATCATCCCCAGCTGTCTGAGCGTGTACAACATGATCATCATGCGCAGCTTCTTCTACGGCGTGCCCGACAGCCTGCGCGAAGCCGCCGAGATCGACGGCGCAGGCCCCATCCGCACGCTGGTGCAGATTTACCTGCCGCTGTCCACTTCGGTGATGGCAACGCTGGCGCTGTTCTATGCCGTTGGCCGCTGGAACGGCTTCTCCGACGCGCTGCTCTACGTGAAGGACACCGACCTGTACCCCATCCAGCTGCTGCTTTACAACATCCTGCAGAACACCAACTCCATCGAAATTGGTACGCAGGAAGGCTTCTTTGATCCCGGCGTGGGCGAGACCATGAAGATGGCCACCGTCATGTTTGCCACCGTGCCGATTCTGATCGTGTACCCGTGGCTGCAGCGCTACTTCGTGACCGGCGTTACGATCGGCGCGGTAAAGGGCTAAAGAAGCGTCGAAAACAGTCAGAGGACTGCTGCCCTCCGACACCTCCCGTTGGGGGATAACCCCGTACCTCATGAGCGGACGCTCATCAAAATATTATCAAAACAAGGAGGACCACCACATGAAACGCATTCTGGCTATCCTGCTGGCTATGGTCATGCTTCTGAGCATGGGCATCGTCACCGCCTCTGCCGAAGAACTGGTAGACGGCAAGTTCGCCGAGACCCGCAAGATCACCGTTGAGATCTTCGACCGTTCCAACGACGGCGGCACCGACCCCACCAACAACAAGTTCACCGACTTCATCAAGAAGGGCATGCTGGAAAAGCACAACGTTGAAGTTGAGTTCGTGCGCGTTCCCCGCTGGACCGAGGTTGACGAAATGAACAACCTGCTGGCCGCCGGCGATGCTCCCGATGTGTGCGTTACCTATTCCTACCCCACCATCCAGACCTACGCCAACATGGGCGGTGTGCTGGACATGAACGAGTATCTGGTTGCCT
Source organism: Clostridia bacterium (assembly GCA_017473345.1). GTDB lineage: Bacteria > Bacillota > Clostridia > Christensenellales > Aristaeellaceae > Limiplasma. Next base: position 19,074 of record JAFULL010000037.1, read on the forward strand.
ACAAGGATCAGCTGCCCAACCTGTACAACCTGCTGGGCGACTACAACATCTTCTACAACCAGGATCCTGAGACCGGCACGGTGTGGGCCATCGAAGCCCTGCTGGCCGAGCGTGCCCGCATCAACCTGTTCGTGCGTGAGGACTGGCTGGCCAAGCTGAATATGGCCGCCCCCACCACCATCGAAGAGTTTGAAGCCATGCTGGTTGCCTTCAAGGACAACGCCGAGCTGCTGCTGGGCGCTGACGCTGACAAGATGGTTCCCTACACCACCAGCTATGATATCGGCTGGCGCAACGACCACCTGCTGACCTCCTTCGTGCCCGACGCTGCCACCGATGAAGAGCTCTACATCAACGGCTTCGACGATCGTCACATGCTCTTCCCCGGCTACAAGGAAGGCGTGCGCATGCTCAACAAGTGGTACAACATGGGCCTCATGTGGAAGGACTTCGCCCTCTACGGCTCCGGCGATACCACTGAAGACAACAACATCAAGGCCGGTTTCGTTGGCGCTTTCATGCACAACTGGGACTACCCCTTCCGCAACGGCGAAGACTCCATCCATGCCAACCTGAAGCGCAACGTGGGCGAAGACGCCGCCTACATCGCTGTTGAGTGCTTCAAGAACGACGCCGGCGTGTACCGCAAGTTCCTGGCCGACAGCATTGACCGCAAGGTGTTCTTCCCCGCCACCAACGACGAACCCGTTGCTTCCATGCTGTACCTGGACTTCATCTCTTCTCCTGAAGTTGTGAAGTACCTGCAGATCGGCGACGAGGGCGTCAACCACGAAGTGATGGAGAACGGCGCCATCGCCACCAAGGCTGCTGTGGCTCCCGACATCCAGAACTCCGGCATGAA
>JAFULL010000038.1 GCA_017473345.1 Clostridia bacterium
ATCGAACCACCGACACTGTGATTTTCAGTCACATGCTCTACCGACTGAGCTACCAAGGCATAATGGCGACCCGGAAGGGGCTCGAACCCTCGACCTCTAGCGTGACAGGCTAGCGCTCTAACCGACTGAGCTACCGGGCCATTCGTGGTGGGAACAACAGGGCTCGAACCTGTGACCCTCTGCTTGTAAGGCAGATGCTCTCCCAGCTGAGCTATGCTCCCGTGTCGTTGCACTCTCGCGGCGACGTGTTATATCTTACAACAAATCAGGTGATATGTCAATACTGAAATTGAAAAAAAGTGAAATTTTTTTGGAGATATTTGTCCGCTGTCTGCAAAACGTTGCTGCACAAGGGTTTGTATGCTATACTATCAACAAATTCATTTGGAAAGGGGAATATTCTTTATGCAGAATCTGATCGTTCGCACTGCTGAAGCACTCCGAAAAAACGGTTTTGAAGTCGTAATGGCGGCAACTGCCGCTGATGCGAAGGAATATTTGCTCAAGTCCATTGCCTCTGGCGCAAGCGTAGGCGTGGGCGGATCCGTCAGTGTAAGAGAGACCGGCGTGCTGGAAGCCCTTGAGGAATCGGGCCGTACCGTATACAGTCACTGGGGCGTTCCCGCTGAAGAAATGCCGCAGATTCTGAAAAATGCGCGGAAGGCTGATGTGTATCTTTGTTCAGCCAACGCGGTCACGTCTACCGGTAAGCTTGTGCTGCTTGACGGCCGCGGCAACCGCGTGGGTGCAGTGTGCGATGGTCCGCATGACGTGTATTTCATCGTAAGCCATTCCAAGGTGGTTGAGGGCGGATATGAGGCTGCCATCAGGCGCATCAAGGAGGTTGCCTGCCCGCAGAATGCACGCAGGCTTAACTTGCACACTCCCTGCGCTGTTACAGGCAAGTGCAATATCCAGCAGTGCGAAAAAACCAGCTGCTGCCTGACGGTGATGATCGACCATGCGCCGCACATCCGCAAAATGACGGTCGTGCTGGTGGAAGAAAAACTGGGGTACTGATCCATGATTCGCCTTGCAACATCAAAAGATATCCCGCTGATCGCTGCTATCTATGAAGACATCCACACCGAAGAGGAAGCCGGCCGTACAGTCATCGGCTGGGCACGCGGCGTATATCCCACACAGGCGACGGCACAGGCAGCGCTGGAACGCGGCGATCTGTTTGTGCTGGAGGATGGGGGAGAACTCGTCGGTGCGGCTGTGATCAACCGGCAGCAGGTGGATGTGTATGCCCAGGGTGAGTGGCAATATTCTGCGCCGGATGATGAAGTGATGGTGCTGCATACGCTGGTGATATCCCCAAAGGCTGCAAACAAAGGATATGGCAGGCAGTTTGCTGCCCATTATGAGCAATATGCTGCTGAAAACGGCTGCACCTGCCTGCGCATCGACACAAACGCCCGAAATTTGCGAGCCAGAAGCCTTTATAAAAAGCTCGGGTACAGAGAGGCTGGTATTGTTCCCTGCGTGTTTAACGGCCTGAAAGGCGTTGAATTGGTGCTGCTGGAAAAGAAAGTTTGAACAATAGAGTGACAACATGAAGATCAAGTATCCCGAATATGGAAGATGCATTGCCAATCTGGCGTGCTCACTGCTAAAATATTACGGCATTGAACCGCCCAATCCTACGTTGGAGCAGGCCGATGCGCTGCTTGAAAAGAAATACAAAAACATCGTGCTTATTCTGCTGGATGGCATGGGGATGAACATCCTCGAAAAGCATCTGGCAGAGGATGGTTTCTTTCACAAAAATCTGCGGTTTGACTATTCGTCCACCTTTCCGCCCACGACAGTCGCTGCCACCACGGCGTTGACCAGCGGTTTGTACCCTAATCAGTCTGCGTGGCTGGGATGGGTGGGGTACTTTGCTGAAATTGACCGCAACGTTGTGTACTTCTTTAACAGGGACAATGATACGCAGGAAACAATCAGGGATTTCAGTGTAACAGACAGATTTGTCCCTTACGAAAAACTGTCTGAACTCATCCGCAAAACAGGGGTACAGGCCTGTGAACTGGCCCCATGGTATGCACCGTACCCCAAAACCTATGGGGAAATGTGCGCTGAGATCGCACGGCTGTGCAGTACGGGGGAAGGGCATTTCATTTACGCCTACTGTGAACAGCCGGATAAGACCATGCACGAGCTGGGTACCGACGATGCACACATCACAGATATCCTCACACAGCTGGAACATCAGACGCAGACTCTAGCCGAACGGCTGCAGGATACGCTGCTGCTGATCACTGCCGATCACGGCATGGTCAACACGCGCTGTGAAGCGCTTGCAGATCATCCGGACGTGGCAGACTGCCTGCTGCGTACGCCGTCCATCGAGTCGCGGGCGGTCAATTTCTTTGTCAGGCCGGAGAAAAAGAACGATTTTGAACGAGCGTTCAAGCGTGACTTTGGTGACAACTTCCTGCTGATGTCCAAAGAAGAGGTGCTCGGGCGGCAGCTTTTCGGAACAGGAAAGGATCATCTGAGGCTCAGCACCATGCTGGGGGATTACCTCGCCGTAGCCGTTGGGGAACTGACCCTACGCACCCGCGACAAGGGGTACATCGGCGAGCACGCGGGACTTTTGCAGGATGAAATGACCATTCCGCTGATCGCAATTGAAAAAGAATAAACAAAAGCCGTGAAGCATGCAGCTTCACGGCTTTGGCAATCTGGATCAGTTTTCCACGCGCAGTACGCTCTCCACGCTGACCAGGTCGCTGTTGATGGATTTGAGCGCATGGGTCATGGCCTGCTCGCTGGCCTGATGGGTGATGAATACCAGCGTCACGCGGCCGTCGGTCTGGTCGCCCTTCTGCTGCATCACGGCGATGCTCACGCCGTAGAGCGAGAAGGTCTGGGCGACGCTGGCCAGCACGCCGGGTTTGTCCACTGCCAGCATACGCACATAGAATGCAGTCTGCCAGTCGGTGTTCTTCTGCAGCGGAACGCTGGGGTTGACCACGTTTTCAAAGGTTGGGTAGCTGTGCTTTTCAGCAGCAGCCGCACGCAGCAGGTCGCTGACAATGGCGCTGGCGGTGGGCAGATCGCCCGCACCACGGCCCATGAACATCATTTCGCCGCAGGCATGGCCGCGAAGGAATACGGCATTGAATGCATCTGAAACACTGGCAAGCGGATGCTCGTTTTTGATAAAGGTGGGGTGCACACGGGTTTCCACGCTCAGACCGTCGCGCTTGGCAATGGCCAGCAACTTCAGTGTATAGCCCAATTCCTGACCGCAGCGGATATCCTCGGCCTGTACCTTGGTGATGCCTTCCACATACACGTTTTCGAAGGGAACGCGGCCATGGAATGCAAGACTTGCCAGAATGCTCAGCTTGTAGGCGGCGTCGAAGCCTTCCACGTCGCTGGAGGGATCGGGCTCGGCAAGGCCCAGCTTCTGCGCATCAGCCAGCACGTCGCTGTACTCGGCGCCCTCGCGGCTCATGCGGGTGAGGATATAGTTGGTTGTGCCGTTGACGATGCCGTAGATGTAGCTGATGCGGTTGGCCTGCAGGCTCTGCTCCAGTGTATGAATGATGGGAATGGCGCCGCAGACGGCGGCCTCGTAGTACAGACCCGCACCGCTGTCCTGAGCGGCCTTGTGCAGCTCGGGCCAGTGCAGGGCAAAGGCGACCTTGTTGGCGGTCACGACGGTTTTGCCGCGTTCCAGAGCCATCTGAATCCACTGATGAGCAGGCTTTTCGCCGCCAAGGAACTCCAGCACGATGGAGATCTCGGGGTCGTTGAGCACATCGTCCACGCAGTCAGTCAGCACGCCGTCGGGGAAGTCGATCTCTCGCTGCTTGTTCAGACTACGGACCAGTACCTTTTTGATTTCAAAGCGCAGACCGGTGCGGTGCGCAATGTCATCTGCAAATCCATTCAGGAGCTTCCATACGCCGCCGCCTACATTGCCGCAGCCCAGAAAGCCGATTTTGACCAGTTTATCCATAATGATCTTCCTTTCTGTTTCAGCGGTTGCGTTCGTACAGCAGGCGCAGGCCCTTGAGAGTCAGGTAGCCGTCCAGCTTGTCGATAATACCGTCCTCCTGCGCAACCATCAGCGCCATGCCGCCGGTGGCTACTACCAGTGCGTCTGGTGCGCCCAGCTCCTTGCGGAACTTGCGCACCAGATAATCCACCTGACCGATATAGCCGTAGATCACGCCGGCCTGCAGGTTGGAAATGGTAGTGCGGTTGATGACCTGTTCGGGGCGCACCAGCTCAAAGCGGGGCAGCTTGGCCGTGCCGCTGACAAGCGCTTCGCTGGTGAGCTTCAGTCCGGGACAGATGCAGCCGCCGGCAAAAGCGCCGCTTGCGTCGATCGCACCAAAGGTGGTGGCGGTGCCAAAGTCGATAAAGATGCAGGGGCCGCCGTATTCCGCCTGTGCGGCCACGGCATTGGCAATGCGGTCGCTGCCCAGCTCGCGGGGATTTTCATACTTGATGTTAAGGCCCGTCTTGATGCCGGGGGCCACCACCATGGGCGTAACGCCGAAGTAGTCTTTGCACATGTGCTCCAGCGTGAAGTTGATGGTGGGCACCACGCTTGACATGATGATGCCTTCCACACAGTGCATATCCAGTCCTGCATGGGCAAACAGACCGTGCAGCGTCATGCCGTATTCGTCGGATGTAAAGGTACGGTTGGTGGAAACACGCCAGTATTTTTTCATCTGATCGCCTTCAAAAAGGGCGATCTTGATGTTGGTGTTGCCCACGTCCATGGTCAAAAACATAACGTTCGTTCCTTTCAGTGTTTTCTGCTGCGGCGTGAAACGGCATCCACAGCCGTTTTGATAATAGGCACAATGATGGCGGCAACGATGCTTTCAGCGATGCCGTTGGGCAAACCCACCACGGCCACCAGCCATGCGCCTGCATTGTTGAGGTAAGTGGCGTCAGCACTGCCGGCGGAGATCATTTCATTGATCATGATTGTCAGGTCTGCGCCGTAGATGACAACGATCAGCCCCAGACAAAGCACCGTATTGACCACCGTGCCGATCACTGAGGCCACTGCTGCGCCGATTTTGTCGGTGACGGCGTTTTGTTTGACGGCTTTTTGCCACAGCATCCATACAGCCACGGCAGCCAGCGGTACGATCAGACGCGGCAGAACGCTGATAACAGGGTTTCGGAAAAACAGCGTAAGACCCACCATGCCGGTCTCCCAGGCGCGGATGCAGCTGCAAAGACCAAACACCAGGCCCACGATCAGGCCGACCACAGGGCCTTCCGCCAGAGCGGCCAACAGCACGGGGATGTGCACCATGGTGGCGCTTGGCAGGGGAGGGGGCAGGGGGATCATGCCGATGGGGGTAAAGGTAAGCACTGCGGTGATGGCGCTGAGCATGGAGGCCAGCACCATTTTGCGGATGCGTTCGCTCTGACGTGCGCGGGGTACAGTTTTCATTTTCATTCCTCCGTTCGAGTTCGCTGGGGATACCCGACGATGATTGATGGGGACCAAAACAGACAGGGGAGATATCGTCCGCTTCCATTGGGATGGCGGCGCATCTCCCCTGCATTATAAAGCCTTCCGGCCTGATTGTAAAGGAAAAAGGTTAATGAAGCACGACGGTATAGGGCTTTTGGCTGTCTGTGATGACCTCGGATTTGCCATTTTTCATGGTGATGGTGAAGCATGCAGCAGGTTTACCGTTGAGGTCATATACCGTACAGGAGGCGCTCTTTCCTTCTGCAAGCGCGTACACATGCAGTTCCAAACCGTCCAGATAATCATAGTCGGGATGGCTGTCGCATGCACCCATGGGGATCACGCAGCCCTCACGCGCCATCAGCGGCATGCTCATGAAATCGTGGACTTCTTTGTGCCAGCCGCAGCTGACGGTGTGGCCGTCCAAAATATTTGTCCACATGCCTTCGGGTGCGTAGAAACTCACATCGCCCGCTTTGGTGAACACCGGCGCAACCAGCAGGTTTTCCCCAAGCATATACTGCCGGTCCAGCATGTCGCAGCCGGGATCGTTAGGGAATTCCATCATCATGGGGCGCGCCATGGGTGTACCGTGCTCGTGCGCCTCCACTGCACAGGCGTACAGATAGGGCATCAGGCGGCACTTCAGCCTGACGAATTTACGCAGCACGTCGCAGCTTTCCTCGTCAAACAGCCACGGCACGCGGTAGCTGACGCTGCCGTGCAGACGGCTGTGACTGGACAAAAGGCCAAATGCACACCAGCGCTTGTATACGTCGGCGGGGGCGGTCTGCTCAAAACCGGAGATGTCGTGGCTCCAGTAACCAAAGCCGCAGTGGCTCAGTCCCAGCCCGCCGCGCAGCGTTTCGGCCATGGAAATGTAGGTGGCGCTGTTGTCGCCGCCCCAGTGCACCGGAAACTGCTGCCCGCCTGCGGTGGCGCTGCGGGCAAACACGATGGCGTCGCCTTCGCCGCGCTTTTCGCGGATGGTTTCAAATACCATCCGGTTGTACAGATAGCTGTAATAGTTGTGCATGTACAGGGGGTCGCTGCCGTCAAAATAGGCGATATCACGCACCGGAATGCGCTCGCCAAAGTCGGTCTTGAAGCAGTCCACCCCCATGTCCATCAACCGGCGCAGATGATCGCAGTACCATTTGCGCGCATCGGGGTTGGTCACATCCACAATGCCCATGCCGGTCTGCCACATATCCGTCTGCCAAACGTCGCCGTTGGTTTTGCGGATGAGGTATCCATGCTCCATACCTTCGTCAAACAAAGGCGAAGCCTGCGCGATGTAGGGATTGATCCAGCAGCACAGCCTGAGCCCGCGGTCATGGTAACGCCTGAGCATTCCTTCCGGGTCGGGGAATGTGTCGGGGTCCCAGGTGAAATCGCACCAGTTGAAGTTCTTCATCCAGAAACAGTCGAAATGGAACACACTAAGAGGAATGTCGCGCTGCGTCATGCCGTCGATGAAGCTGGTAACGGTGTTTTCATCGTAGTTGGTGGTGAAACTGGTGGAAAGCCACAGGCCAAAGCTCCAGGCAGGTACCAGTGCAGGGCGGCCGGTGAGCGCCGTATATAGGTCGATCGTCTTTTTGGGCGTGCCGCCGTAAATAATATCATAGGTGAGCGTTTCACCGGAAACGCTGAACTGCACGCGCTCGACCTTCTCGCTGGCTACTTCAAAGCTGACGTCACTGGTGTTTTCAACAAACACGCCGTAACCGCGGTTGGTCATGTAGAAGGGAATGTTTTTATAGGCAAGGTCGCTGGCAGTGCCGCCGTCGGCGTTCCACATGTCGATGCTCTGGCCGTTTTTGACATACGCGCCAAACCGTTCGCCCAGGCCATATACGCATTCGCCCACGTCCAGCATGAGCGACTCGATCATGAAGGTCTCGCGGGTATTGCGTTCCCATGCATGTCCCATGGAGCGGTAGCCGCTGGTGGTCAGCAGCCTGTCGCCGCCGTAAAAGGCCACCTGCCACTCTCCGCCTGCTGGCTTCTGAATCTCTGCGCGAAGTTCCCCGCTTTGGAAAATGACCTGCTTTTCGTCTTCGGCAATCACGGGCTGAACAGGCTGTTCGTACGTTTCAAAGCGCGGACAGGGCTCCTTCATGCCCTTGAAATGGGTGATTTTGACACGAATGATATTGGGGCGAGGCGCTGTAAAGGTAATATCCAGCGCCGCCCCTCCCACGCCCTCGCCACGGCTGCGGATGGGATGACATGCGCTTTTGATGTGCAGAGAATCCCCTTTTACATCAGTACGCACCCATTGCTGCGCATAGTTGAGGGTAAAGTTCTCTCTCAGTACCCAGTAACCATGTGTGAACTTCATAAATATTCTCCTTTTCGAAGACAGTGCTTACTGCACTGTTTCGCTGCTGCATCACGTTTTTCCTTTCATCTGCATGCAGGAAACGCAGGCAGCTTTGCAGAACAATGAATACGGTACGTCTTTTTTCAGAAAGGAAAGAGTTTATGCGTTTTCATTATCCCGAACTGCTCCATGGCGGAGACTATAACCCCGAACAGTGGATGGAACAGAAGGATACCATTTGGAAAGAAGATATGCGTTATGCCAAGGAGGCGGGCATCAACACCCTGTCTGTGGGCATTTTTTCGTGGTCGTATCTGGAGCCGGAGGACGGCGTGTATGACTTCAGCTGGATGGATGAAGTGATGGATAACCTTGCTGCCAATGGCATGAAGGCGGTGCTGGCTACACCCAGCGGCGCGCGTCCGCCGTGGCTGGCAAAGAAATATCCCTCTGTGCTGCGCATGACGGACAAGCGTGAACGCAGGCTTTACGGCGACCGTCATAACGCCTGCTATTCCTCGCTGGATTATGAGCGCAAGGTGACGGAGATCAACACCCGTCTGGCCCAGCGTTACAAGGATCATCCTGCGCTGATGCTGTGGCATATCTCCAATGAATATGCCAACGACTGCCACTGCCCGCTGTGTCAGCAGCGCTTCCGCGAGTGGCTGAAGGAACGCTACGGCACCATCGAAAACCTGAACCGCTGCTGGTGGAACGGTTTCTGGTCGCATCGTTTCAATAGCTTTGATGAGATCGAAAGCCCCAGCCGCATCGGCGAAACCACCAGCCCTGAACTGAAGCTGGCATGGCGGCGCTTTTCCAGCGACAACCTCATCCGCTTTTTCAAGACCGAGATCGCTCCGCTTCGCCAGTATACGCCTGATGTGCCTGTAACGACCAACCTGATGTATCACTTTAACGAAGTGGATTATTTCAAGCTGGGGCGTGAAATGGATGTGGCCAGCTGGGACAACTACCCCGTTTGGAAAGGCGACGAGCGCGATGTGGCTGTCAGCCGCGACTCTGCCTTCTGGCATGACGTCATCCGCGGCGTGGGCGGCCAGAAGCCTTTCCTGCTGATGGAGTCTTCGCCTTCGTCGGTCAACTGGCAGCCCATCAACCGTCTGCGCATGCCGGGGACGCTGATGTACCAGGGCATGCAGGCCATTGCACATGGTTCGGACAGTGTGCAGTACTTCCAGTTCCGCGCCGGACGCGGCGGCAGCGAGCAGTATCACGGCGCTGTGATCGACCGTACCGGCACCAATCAGACCCGCACCTTCCGCGAAGTGGCACAGGTGGGGCAGAGGCTTAAAGAGCTCAAATGCCTGGCTGGCACGCAGACGCGCAACGAGATCGCTCTGCTGTTTGACTGGAATGTGCGCTGGGCGCTGGATGAGGCGTCTCTGCTGCACAAGGGCAATCAGAAGTATCTGGAGACGGTGCAGTCGTTCCACAATGCGCTGTGCACACTGGGCTATGGCGTGGATCTGGTGGATGAAACCTGCGACCTGAGCAGCTACCGTGTGCTGATCGCACCGATGGCGTACATGACGCGCGATGGTTTTGGCGAGCGTGCAGCACAGTTTGTGCAAAATGGCGGCACGCTGATAACCACCTATCTGGGCGGCTATGTGAATGAAGAACTGCTTACCTATATGGATGCCGATCCCAGCCCGCTGAACGCGCTGACCGGCATGCATGTGGATGAGTGCGACGCGCTGGACGACCGTACCTTTGATGCGTTTGACTGGAATGGCAAGCGCTATCAGGTGAAGGAAATGGCTGAGATCAGCCATATAACCACGGCGGAGGCGCTGGCCGCCTATACGCAGCGCTTCTATAAAGGCACTCCCTGCCTGACGGTCAATCACTATGGCGATGGCCGCTGCTATTACATCGCAGCCCGCACGGAAGAAGCTTTCCTTGTGGACTTCCTGCGCGAGGTTCTGACGGTCAGCCCGCTGGCGCAGGTGTCGGAAGGCGTGAGTGTCACCGCCCGTTTCAGCGATGAAAAACGTTATGTGTTTGTGCACAATCCTGCTCATGAGCCGGGTCAGGCTGTCTTTGAAAGCAGTATGCGCGATGTGCTCACCGGCGAGGAACTGGGCAAGGTATGTCCGGTGGATGCGCTCAGCATTCGCGTGCTGACCGACGCCTGAGGAAAAAACAATGAATGTTGAAACAGCCAGACTGCTGATCACCGACTTTACCATGGACATGTGCGAAGATGTGCACCGCAATTCGCTTGATGAGGACAACCGCCGCTTTGTGCCGGACGAAGTGTTTGAAACGCTTGCAGACGCACAGGAGACAGTCGCTTTTCTGATGCACGCCTTTCAGGGAAACGACGGTCCGTTCGTTCATCCCATCCTTCGCAAAGAAGACGGCGCCAATATCGGCTATGTGCAGCTGTGCCGCGTGGAGGAAGGCTTTGAAGTGGGATACCACATTGGCAAAGCCTATACAGGAAAGGGCTATGCAACTGAAGCTGTGAAAGCCTTTCTGCCCGCAGCGATGGAAATCCATGGCGTGGATCAGTTGTACGGTGTGGTACTCGAAGCCAACACCGCCTCGCAGCGCGTGCTGGAAAAGTGTGGTTTTGCCCTGTTTTTTCAGGGAATGGATTCCTATCAGGGTGAACGGAAAGCAATACGAAAATATCTTTTTTCAAAGTAAATCAAAAGCACGCAGCCTCGAAAGAAGAGGCTGCGTGTTTTTGATTTATGCGGTTTGGTTTTTATCGATTTCTCTGTGGAAACGCCTGTACTGCACATAGTAACTGGGAACCAGAATCAGATCAGCTCCCAGCCACGCCAGCACCTCGGCCCAGAACACGCCCGGGTAGCCGATCAAACCCGGCAGGATCAGGGCGGAGGCTGTGCGCATGACAAATTCGGCAATGCCGGATGCCATGGGCATGACGGTGTTACCCATGCCCTGAAGCGCGCTGCGGTAGATGTGCAGAATATAGAGCACCGGCAGCGTCAGGCTCATCAGCTTCAGGAATTCCCAGCCGATTTGCGTGGCGGCTGCAACATCCTCAGGCGTTCCTGAGATGAAACTGCCAATGATGCCGCGACCAAAGACAAACATGAAGGCGGCAATAGCTGCTGCGGTCAAAACGCCTGTAACGGCAGCGGCGTGTACACCTGTGCGGATGCGTTTGGGCTTTCTGGCGCCCAAATTCTGTCCGGTGTAGGTAGATACGGCATAGCCATAAGCGATGGCCGCGACCTCCAGCACGCCGTAGAGCTTGTTGGTGGCCGTATAGCCTGCAATGAAGGTAACGCCCAGGGGATTGACGATGCTTTGCACGATCATGCCGCCCACACCGATAATAGCGTTTTGCAGGGCAATAGGCGTGCCCAGTTTCATCAGCTGACCGCACATGGAAAAATCAGGCTTCAGATCAGCACGGGCAGGACGGATAAAGGAAAGTTTCGCCAACCGGTACAAGCAGAACAGAATGGAACAGACCTGGGCAATCACCGTGGCAGCCGCAGCGCCGCCAACGCCCCAGCCGAAACCGGCCACAAACAGCCAGTCCAGCCCGATGTTGACAGCCGATGCAACGATCATGGCATACAGGGGAGAACGACCGTCGCCCAGTGAACGCAGTACACCGGCGGCCAGATTGTAGGCCATCACGACCGGCAGCCCGGCAAACAGAATCGTCAGGTAAACGGTGGACGTGGGGCGGATGGCATCCGGCGTGCCCATCGTGGTGAGCACGGGGGAAAGCAGCAGGAGGGCAGCCAGCGTGATCACCAGCGCAGCCGCTGCAGACAGCACGATGGCATTGCCCACACAGCGGCGCAGTCTGGCATGATCCTTTGCGCCGAATGCCTGTGCCATGGGAATGGTAAAGCCCTGCGCCAGACCCTGTACAATACCCAGAAACAGCCAGTTGAACCAGTCCGCAGCACCCACTGCCGCCAGCGCCGATACACCTACGACTGAACCGACGATATGCGCGTCTACAACGGTATATAACTGCTGGCATACATTGCCGGCCATCAGCGGCAGCGCAACAGAAAAAATGAGCCGAAGGGGACTGCCTGTGGTCATATTGCGCACACTCATGTTTGACACCTCAAATCATTGGTAAAAAAAACGCCCTGCGAAAATTTCACAGAGCATTTTATCGTCCAATCGATCCTCCCATTAGGCCTCAACGTTGGACTTGGTGGGCAGAGCGCGCTGCACATAGCCGCTGCGCAGGCAACGGGTGCACACGTTCATACGCTTCGTAGTACCATCGACTACCACGCGAACGCGCTGTACGTTCGGCGCCCAAATGCGATTGGTCTTGCGGTTGGAGTGGCTCACGTTG
>JAFULL010000039.1 GCA_017473345.1 Clostridia bacterium
ACGGCGGCTATGTGAAGCTGATTCGCGAAATGATCGCCGATTACGACCCCGAGGGCATGGCGCTGATCTATGAGGGGTCCAACGACCTGTTCGGCTCCGGCGCGTCGGCCCAGCTGATCACCACGCTGATGGGCCCCTTTGGCGTGGCTCTGCCGGAAATGTACCGCTACACCTTCCCCGGTCAGGTGCTGACTGACATGATGAACCCGCGCCGCAACAGCGGCATGCGCGCCGAGCACATCGCCCGCAACTCGACGGGCATGCTGTACCGCGCGTTTGTGTGCGGCATGTACTTCTGGTGCTATGACCTTGAATGGGACAACAACTGGCGGGGTGACTCCCAGCAGCACGAGCGGCTGAAAAAGACCGTGGCGCTGCGCGTGAAGTGGCTGAAAACCTATGGCTTCGGCACCTTCCGCGACACGGTGGGCATCGTGAGCGCGCCCGAAGGCCAGATGGTCAAGCGCTACGATATCGAAAACGGCACGCTGATCGCCGCAGCCAACAAAAACGGCGCGCTCAGCGGCGAAGTGACCGTGAAATGGGACAAGCCGCAGGCCACAGCGGAAATGCTGGTTTACGGCAGCGACGAGATCGTGCCCGTGCCCTGCACCGTCAAAGACGGCTGCGCGACCGTCAGCCTGCCCGAAGCGGAGCTTGCGGTGATCGTGATCAGATAAATCAAAAAACAGGATGCGCTGTGCATCCTGTTTTTTGTGTTCACTTTTTGGGGTCAAAGCCAAGGCACATCACGCAGGCCGCGTCGTTGACGGCGTCCGGCAGGGGCTGAATGCCGGGTGAAAGGGTCTTGTCCTTAATGGGGAAAGTCCTGCCGGAAAATGCGGCAGGACTTTTCATCAATACAGTTCAAAGTTGAAAATATGGGCCACGCTGCTGCCGTAGTCCTCGCACTTCATTTCGCTGAAATAGGTGCTCAGCGGCACGAAGCGCACGGCTTTGGCGGTGAGATCCAGCGGCTTTTTGATGAAACGCTGGTGGTTTTGATCGTCCTCGTATACGGTGCGCCATTCGCCGCTTTCGTCCTGCACCTCGATTTTGTAGTGCTTGATGAGGCAGCGGGGGAAGCCGAAGGTGGTCTGGTTGTGGCTGTAGGGGTAGAACAGCACGGAAGATGTGTTCAGGCCGTTGGGGTTGCCGTCGGTGAACTCGCGGTCAAGGTCGCTGTCCAGCACCAGACGGAAGCCGCCGATATGGGCGGGCGCGTCGAAGGTGTAGGTGATGGCCTTGTTGGTCTTGCCGAAGTAGCCGTTGTCGCAGCCCCAGATGCGGCGGTCGACGCCGTTCAAAATGGCCGAGCAGTCGCCGTAGTCGCAGCTGAGCTTCGCCTGCAGGGTGAGGGGGTTCACTTTGCGCTTAAGCCCCGGCAGGAAGCAGTCGTCCTCCATCAGCAGGTCCTGAATTTCGCCGATGTGCTGCTTGCACACCTCGCGCGGAGTCAGGCCGTATTTCACCGCAACCGCCGCGCCCGTGCCCGCCGCCTGACCGATGACGCCGATGGTGCCCATCACGCGGGTGGAGCTGAACGCGATGTGCGAGGCGCTGATGTTGCGGCCGGCAAACATCAGGTTTTCAATGTTTTTGGAATACAGCGCACGGAAGGGGATGGGGTAGGGTTCGCTCAAGCGGCGCTTCTGCAGATGCCTGCCGCCCTTGGCGTCCATGTGGAAGCCGCCGGGCAGGTGGTTGTCGATCTGCCAGCCGCCGTAGGCCACAACATCCGGGAAGGGCGTGCAGTTTTCCACATCGTGCTGGGTGAGCACCACGTCGCCCACATAGCGGCGGCTTTCGCGCTTGCCGGGCAGGAAACCGACCCATTCCAGATCCCAGTTTTCCGCGCCGTGGTCGCCGTGGTTTTTCATGTGATCCCACACGCCAAAGGCGATCTTGAGCAGCTCGTCGCGGATCTCCTCGGTGTCGTCGATGGAGTTCTGCATGCCGCCCAGCTCGATCCAGTAAAAGTTGGTGTTGATGGCCTTGAGGTTGTGCGGCTTGTTGTTCATGGCGTCGTCGGTAGGGAAGTCATAGGCCCATGCGGGGGGCGTATAGCTGATGGGGTGGTCGGTCTCGCGGCACTGCAGAAGGATGCTCATGCCCATGGTGTGCGGGTCGGCCACGTCCAGCCCGAATTCCTCGTTGTACTCGGCCTTGGCTTCGCGGCCCACTTTGTACTCCGCGCCGGTGAGCAGTGCCAAGATGCTGTCGCCGGAGGAGTCGACGAAAATGTCGGCCTCCACCTCGTGCCAGGTGTAGGTGGTCAGCTGGAAGCCCTTCACGCTGCGGATGCGGCTGCCTTCGGTGCTGGCCTCGCAGCAGGCGCAGTTGAGCATGAGGTCGATGTTTTCTTCAAAGCGCACCATTTCGTACAGCAGCGCGTCCCATGTGGAAAAGTTGCGCCGGGGGTTGCGGTGCATGTTTTCCAGCAGCAGCTCTTCCATGATGCCGGTTTCCTGCAGGTCGCGCACGCGCGTGCCCGCGCCGGAGATCCACATGCGGATCTCGCTGGAGGCGTTGCCGCCCAGCACCGGACGGTCCTGCATAAGGGCGACCTTCGCACCGTGGCGCGCCGCCGAGATGGCCGTGAACATGCCGCCGATGCCGCCGCCCACGACGCAGATATCCGCCTTGTGATGAATGGTTTTAAGCATGAATGTCGTCCTCCTCAAAAAGCATGTGTTCCAGCTGCTGCATGGTCTGCGCGCGGTATGTGGCCTGACTGGGCTCCTGCCAGCGTGCGCCGAACAGCGCGCCGGTCATGCCGTAGGCCACCGCGCCGTCCACGTCAGTCACGGGGTTGTCGCCCACCATCAGCGTGCGGCTTAAATCCGTTTCGCCGCTGTGCTTAAAAATGTAGTCAAAGTATTTGGGGCTGGGCTTCATGGCCCCCACGCCGTCGGCGGCAAAGCGCCCGGTGAGGTACTTCGAAAGCCCGGCGTTGTCCACGCGGCCGTTCATCACCTCGCCAATGCCGTTGGACGCGGTGAAAATGCGCACCCCTGCGTCGTGCAGGCGTTTGAGCAGGTGCTCCGCGCCCGGCTGCGCGTCGTAGGCATGGGCCAGCTGATCCAGAAACCACGGGGCCACCTCTTCGGCGGGCCTGAAGAACGGGTGCGCCTGAAACAGCCTTTCAAAGCGCATCACATACAGCCGCTCGCGGGTGATCTCGCCCCGGTCGAGGTACACCCACAGCTGGCGGTTGATCTCGCGGTATTCGTCGCCCACCTCGTCGCCCACCTGCTGGCCCTGCTGGGCGTACAGCTCGCGGATGATGCGCCGCTCGGACGTGGGCGTGTCCAGCAGGCAGTAGTCGATGTCAAAAAAAACGGTGGAAAATTTCATTTGCCGTTGCCTCCTGTGCGAAATAGGGGAAGGTGCATGCAGTTGGTGGGAATGTAGTCCAGCCCCAGGCGCAGCATGTGCGCCACATCGTCGGCGCTGTCGCCGGCGCGCAGGCATACCTTCAGCCCCCGGTCATGCGCCAGTGCGATCTTTTCGTCCGGGCAGTCCCGGCAGTCGGCGATCTTCCACGAAAGGCCTGCATTGTCCAGCGCAGCCAGGTCGTCGATGCGGGTTTCATCGGCAAAGATCCAGTGGATGAACATGCGCTTTGCATGGGCGCGCACCTGTCTGAGCCAGTCCAGCTGAACGCTGCTCATGATGACCTCGCTTTCATCAAACCCCGCCTGCTTCACGGCGCGAAGCACGGGTTCGACGTCCGGTGTTTTCAGCTCCACAAAGGGCACGCTGCCGTACCGGCGGCAGATGGACAGGTATTCGCGCATCAGCGGCATGCGCTTTTCCTCGTCGGCGAGGCAGGCGAGCCGGTTTCCCTGCCTGAGCCTCAGCCCGGAAAGCTCGCGCCAGCTCATTTCGGCAATCAGCCCCTGACCGTCGTAGGCGGTGCCGACGCATTCGTCATGGCAGCACACCGGCTGACCGTCGCGGGTAAGGTGGATGTCCGTTTCGATGGCCCACTGGCCAAGCGCGCCCGCGCAGGCGAAGGATGGCAGCGAGTTGGCCGGAGCCATGGGCTGAAAGCCCCGATGGCTGATGTAGCGGATGCTGTGCGAAGAATGGAACATGCGCATCCCTCCTGAAAAAGGGCGGTTGCATACCGCCGCAGTTTGCACTATAATGCATTGTAAAGATCACGGAAAGAAAAATCTAGCTCGTTTGTGATTTTCAATTTGCATTTTGTGATATCTGCGGAGGGCCGATCGTGAAGCTCATCACCCATTACCCCGGCGCGCAGCAGGGCGACCCGCATGCAGGACGCAACTGGCGCGAAAATTACCTGACCGATTCGCTCTATTACTCCTGCCGCGAAACCAGCTACACGCGGCAGACCTATCCGTCCAGCCTGCACTACCACGATTACTATGAGCTGGTGGTGTTTCTTTCCGGCGAGATCCGCTACATCTGCGAGGGAGAGGCCTACAGCCCGCGCCCGGGTGACGTGCTGCTGATCCCTCCGGGAAAGCTGCACATGTCCGCCCCGGAGGCTGACAGCGTGCGCTATGTGCGCCATGTGTTTTATTTTTATCCCGACGCGTTTGATGCGCTGGGCATGCGGGTTTTGACGGACTTTGCCGCCCAGGCGCAGGGACTGTGCGTTTCGCACGCGGATGTGACCGAACTGCTTTCACAGATGGATGCAGCGCTGGAGGCGGCCGATGAAGCATCGCGCGCGCTTGCGCTGGGGCTGGCAATACAGATCTTTCATCGCTTCGGCCGCGCGGCTTTCGGCCCCGGCGGCGCGCTGCCGCTGCCTGACAATGTGCTGCGCATTCAGCGCTGGCTGGATGAAAACTTTGCCATGGTCACCGGCGTTAACGAGACGGCGCAGCATTTCTATTACAGCCGCGAGTATGTGTCGCGCCTGTGGCGAAAGCACTTCAACACCACCGTGGCCGACTATATTCAAAAGCGGCGCGTGGCGCATGCGCAGGGGCTGATCGCACAGGGGGCGAACTTAAGCGATGCGTGCTACCAGTGCGGGTTTGGCAGCATGAGCACGTTTATCCGCGCGTTCCGGTCGGTGGCGGGCATGACGCCGTCGGAATACCGGCGCATGCGGCGCTGAAAACCCTTTGCGCGCAATGTGATTTGTGATACAATAAACCAACCGAATCTGCGGAGGAAAAAACATGTTTGACAATGTGAAAAAGCTGGCCGACTCCTTTCTGGAAATGGGCATTCCCGGTTATGATCTCATGGTTTGCCGCGCGGGTGAATGCATTCTGCGCTGCCAGAACGGCTACCGCGACGTGGAAAAAACCATGCCCATGGACGGCACGGAGCGCTACTATCTGTATTCCTGCTCCAAGCCCATTACGGTGACGGCCGCGATGATGCTGTGGGAGGAAGGCAAGCTGGGGCTTGACGACCGGCTGAGCGATTATCTGCCGGAATTTGAACACATGAACGTGCGTCAGGGCGATCAGCTGCGCCCCGCAAAGCAGCCCATTTTGCTGTGGCATCTGTTCAATATGTGCGCAGGCTTCAACTACGATATCGCCTCGCCGGCCATCCGTCAGGCGCAGGCCGATACGCAGGGCTGCTGCCCCACGCGCGAAGTGATGAAATATCTGGCCGCGCAGCCGCTGGACTTTGAACCCGGCACGCACTACCAGTACAGCCTGTGCCACGACGTGCTGGCTGCGGTTGTGGAGGTCGTCAGCGGTGAAAAGTTTGAAGCGTTCGTGAAAAAGCGCATCTTCGACCCACTGGGCATGACGCAGTCGACCTTCGTGCTGCCTGAAGGCGAAAAGGCCACCCTCGCGCCCCAGTACTGGATGGAAGAAAAGGGCCCGCGCTTCATCGGGCCGGAAAATACTTTCGTACTGGGCAGCGAATACGCCAGCGGCGGCGCGGGCTGCGTGTCTACTGTGGAGGACTACATGCGCTTTCTGGAGGGACTGCGCACGGGCAAGCTGGTGAAGCTGTCCACCCTTGACCTGATGACCACCGACCGCCTGACGCCTGTTTCGCGCGCAGACTATGGTTTTACGCCCCGGTACGGCTACGGCCTGGGCATGCGCTGCACTCCAAAGGGAGGGGAATGCACCGACTTTGGCTGGGACGGCGCGGCGGGCGCGTACCTGTCCATCCATCCCAAAGAGGAAATCAGCCTGTTCTACGCGCAGCACATGCGCAACCCGCCCAATGCAAAAACAAGGCTGGATCTGATCACAGCCCTTCTGGAGGACCTGAAATGAAACGCTTGAAATGGGCCTGCTATTTTACCAACATTTCCATGGCAGTGGCGGGCAACCTGCCGCCCATCCTGGTTCTGACCTTCCGGTCAATGTACGGGGTGTCGTATTCGCTGCTGGGGCTGCTGGTGCTGGTGAACTTCATCACCCAGCTGGGCATCGATCTGGTTTTTTCGTTCTTTTCGCACCGCTTCAACATCACAAAGACCGTGCGCTTTATCCCCGTGCTGACGGTGGTGGGCCTTGTGGTGTATGCGCTGTGGCCGGTGCTGCTTCCGCAGGCGGCCTATGTGGGACTGGTGGTGGGCACGGTGCTGTTTTCCGTGTCGGCGGGCTTGGGCGAGGTGCTCATAAGCCCCGTGATCGCGGCCCTGCCCTCTGACGATCCCGACCGCGAGATGAGCCGCCTGCACTCGGTGTATGCATGGGGCGCGGTGGGCGTGGTGCTTTTGAGCACGCTGTTCATCCTCGTCTTTGGCGGCAGGAACTGGCCGTGGGTTGCCATTGCGTTTGCGGCGGTTCCGCTTACGTCGGCCATTTTGTTCAGCCGTGCGCAGATCCCGCATCTGGACACGCCCGAAAAGGCGTCGGGCGCGCTGCAGCTGCTGAAGAATTCCGGCGTATGGCTTTGTGTGGCCGGTATTTTCCTTGGCGGCGCGTCGGAACTGGTGATGGCGCAGTGGGCGTCGGGCTATCTGGAGCAGAGCATGGGCATTCCCAAGGTGTGGGGCGACGTGCTGGGCGTGGCGCTGTTTTCCGTGATGCTGGGCATGGGCCGAACGCTGTACGGCAAATTTGGCCGCAATATTGAAAAGGTGCTGCTGGCGGGCGGCATCGGCGCAAGCGTGTGCTATCTGACCGCCGCGCTTTGCAGCATTCCTGTCATCGGCCTGATCGCCTGCGCGCTGACGGGTCTGTGCGTGTCCATGCTGTGGCCGGGCAGCCTGACGGTTTCGTCGGAGCGTTTCCCGGCTGGCGGCGTGTTCATCTTTGCACTCATGGCCGCTGGCGGCGATCTGGGCGCGTCGGTGGGCCCGCAGCTCATCGGCGTGATCACCGACGCCGTGCTGGCCAACCCGCAGACCGCCCATCTGGGCATGAGGGTGGGCATGCTGGTGGCGGCGCTGTTCCCGCTTTTGTCCATTCCGGTGTATGCCAAGCTGTACAGGGAGAAGAAAAAATGATGAAAGTCGGCATTCTGGGCTGCGGCGTGATCGCCCGCAAGATGGCCAATACCCTTCGTATGATGCGTGCAAACGGCGAGGACGTGTGCCTGTACGCCGCTGCGGCGCGCGATCTTCAGCGCGCGCAGGCATTTTGTGAAACCGAGGGCTTCTCGAAAGCCTATGGCAGCTACGAGGCGCTGGCGCAGGATGAGAACGTCGATCTCGTCTACATCGCCACGCCGCATTCGCACCACTTCGACCATATGAAGCTGTGCCTTTCCCACGGCAGAGCCGTGCTGTGCGAAAAGGCATTCACCCTGAATGCCGCGCAGGCGCGCGAGGTGCTTGAACTTGCCAGAGAGAAAAACCTGCTTTTGTGCGAGGCCATGTGGACGCGCTTTCTGCCGGTGTGGCAGGTGGTTCGCGAGGTGATGCCAAGGCTTGGAAATGTGCAGTTTGTTTCGGCTGACGTGCATTTTCCGGCGGAGGGCGTGGAGCGCATTTCAAACCCTGCGCTGGCCGGCGGCGCGCTGCTGGATATCGGCGTGTACAGCCTGACCGTCGCCTCGATGGTGCTGGGCGATGATTTTGAGCGCATGGACACCAGCGTGCAGCTCCTGTCCACCGGCGTGGACCGGCAGGAGAGCATCAGCCTGTATTATCCGGACGGGGCCATGGCGCAGCTGACCGCAGGCGTGGCCGCATGCGGTGCAAACCGTGCGCTCATCGGCGGCGACAGGGGCAGCCTGCATGTGGAAAACATTTTCAACCCGCAAAAGCTCACCCTGTATGCCGACGGCAGCGTGACGGACATCCCCGTGCCGCCGCAGCTGACCGGCTACGAATATGAGGTGCGCGCCTGCATGAAAGCGCTGCAAGAGGGCCGCATCGAGTGTTCCGAAATGCCGCATGCCGAAACCATCCGCATCATGGAGATCATGGACGAGCTGCGCCGCCGCTGGGGCGTGGTGTATCCGCAGGAGGCATAAATGAAGCTGCTCATCATCGGCGGCAGCCGTCCGCTGCCACAGGGCGTGCCGCTGCCCAAAACCCATCTGCACGACGGACTGCGCCGCCATATTGCATGGCTGGACGCGAAAGGAGACGACTGATGAACACCATCTATCTGGCCGGCGGCTGCTACTGGGGTGTGGAAAAGTATATCTCCAACATCCCCGGCGTGAAGGAAACCGAAGTGGGCTTTGCCAACGGGCTGACCCACAACCCCACCTATCAGCAGGTGCGTTATGAAAACACCGGCCACGCCGAAACCGTTCGCGTGGTCTATGACGAAACCGTGCTGCCGCCTGACAAGCTGCTCAGGCTGTTTTTCCGCATCATCGACCCGGTGAGTGTGGACAGACAGGGCGAGGATGAGGGCCATCAGTACCGCACGGGTATTTATTTCACCGACGAAGAAACCGGACGGATTGCCCGTGAAGAGCTTGCGAAACTGGCCGCCGCATACGATCAGCCGCTGGCGGTGGAGTGCTGTGAACTTCAGCATTTCTACACCGCCGAAGAGTACCATCAGAAATATCTGGACAAAAACCCCACAGGCTACTGCCACGTGCCGTGGACGGCCATCAACGACGTGAAAAATGTCGATCTTTCAAAGGTGTAACCCTTGACAATCTTAGGTTTTGAACGTATCATGAAAGTGTTCGAAAACGTTCTTTCCAAACCATAAAAACACATATCATTTCATACGCTCACACGCTTGAAAGGAGCGACCTGCCATGAACAGAGAACAGGCCAGAGAAAAAGCCCGTGCTTTGGTTGCACAGATGACCGTTGAGGAGGCCGCAGCCCAGCTTCGCTACGATGCGCCCGCCATCGACCGTCTTGGCGTACCCGCTTACAACTGATGGAACGAGGCCCTGCACGGCGTTGCGCGCGGCGGCATGGCCACCAGCTTCCCGCAGGCCATCGGCATTGCGGC
>JAFULL010000040.1 GCA_017473345.1 Clostridia bacterium
GGCGCGGCTGGCAGGCTGGATGAAATCAGGATGGGTCTCGATGTATTCGATCAGCCAGTCCTGATACTTGCTCATGCGGAAGAAATAGCTTTCTTCGGTTACCAGTTCGGTGGGACGGCCGCAGTCAGGGCACACCTTCACGCCATCCTTTTCCACCAGCTGGCTGGGAGTCCAGAAGGCTTCACAGGGAGTGCAGTACTGGCCTTCATACTCGGCCTTGTAAATATCGCCCTGTTCATAGAGCTTGCGGAAGATCTTCTGCACGATCTTCTCGTGACGTTCGTCGGTGGTGCGGATGAAATCGTCATATTCGATGTTCATCAGTTTCCACAGGTCTTTGGTATTGGCGACGATCTCATCCACGTACTCCTTGGGAGAAACGCCCTTTTCAGCGGCCTTGCGCTCGATCTTCTGGCCGTGCTCGTCCGTACCGGTCAGGAAATAAGCGTCATAGCCCGTCAGCTTTTTGAAGCGGGTCATGGCGTCGGCCGCCACCGTCGTATAGGTGTGGCCGATATGCATATTGCCGGAGGGATAATAGATGGGCGTTGTGATGTAGAATTTCTTCTGGTTCTCCATGACGTTCATCCTCCTTGAAAATATAAAGAAAAAAGCCCTGCCCCATCGTCAAAGGGGCGAGCTCAGCCCGCGGTACCACCCTGGTTTATCGCTTTGGATCCATATGAATCCTAGGCCTGTATCGGGGCCGGCCGTTTCACCCTACCTATCGGGCGAAAAGGCTCCTGGGCCATGTTCCCTGCGCGCTCCGCACCGCTTTTCACCAGCCGCGGCTCTCTTCTGCCGGAGTCAAACGAAGGTACTCTCCCATTCATCGCCAAGTATTCGTACCTATTATACCTTTTTTTGCGCGCTTGTCAACGCTCAAAAAAGCCTTGTGCTCAGCCATACTCCGGCCAGCGCGCCGACCAGCGAACACGGTATGGCATAGCCTGTGCCTTTGACTGAAACAGCGCTCATATATACGCACACTGTATAGAAGATGGTTTCGCTCGATCCCATCAATGTTGACGCGATCAGCCCGGTACGACTGTCAGGCCCAAACTGATCCAGCAGCCGTTCCAGCATAGCAAGCGATGCAGAACCGCTCATGGGTCTTAGCAGTACCAGCGGCGCCACACCGGAAGGCAGGCCCATCCACTCCAGCGCTGGCGCACACAGGGCGCATAAGGCACTCATCAGTCCGGATGCTTGCATCAGGCTGATGGCACACAGCATTGCCGCCAGATTGGGCAGTACCTGCAATGCTGTGTGCAGTCCCTGTTTTGCACCGTTTATAAACAAATCATAGGCAGGCAGCCGTTTCCATGCCGCTGCAGATAGTATCCCAAGGATCACAATCGTTACAGCCATCTTTGTTTGCGCTCCTCTTTTTTTCGCATACACATTCCCAGACCTGCTCCAACAGCAGTCGACAACGCCGTACAGGCCAGTGTCGGCAGCAAAATCACATTGGGATCCGCTGAACCGGCTGCCGTACGCAGTGTCAGCACAGTTGTCGGCAGCAGCTGCAGACTGGTTGCATTGAGGATCAGCAGCATATACATGTCGTGTTTCACAGATGGATTTCTTTTGCATTCTTCATCCAGCAGCTGCATGGCTTCCATGCCAACCGGCGTGGCTGCATTGCCGAGTCCCAGCACATTCATGGAAAGATTCATCGCCACCGTTTCCGCGGCAGCGCCAATCCCCGGCATCAGGCGGCTCAGCAGCGGCTGCAACATGCGGCTGATTCCATGCTGTAACCCCGTGCCACGGACGATTTCCATCATGCCGCAAAAAAACAGATACCCAGCCCCAAGCTGCAGCGTAAGGCTGATGGCGTCCGCACTGCCCTGAAGGGCCGCCTGCAGCATGCTGCTGCCATTTCCTGTCACGAGTGCATAAAGCAGCGAAATTATCATCATGGAAATCCATAACCATTGCAGGAACATTTTGGTTTTTCCTCCTCTCAAATACATCAATTATAGTGTGTATTTGTTTTCTTTTTTTCAAACTTACACTCAATTATATGTAAAAAGGGAGAAACAAATACCATCTGTTGCATTGACAGTTTATTCACATAGTTGTATTTTTATAATGTGCTCATATGGCTCTGCCGTGAGTTAAAAAATTCACTCCAAGTTGGCAAATGTGATGGAGGGTTACGAATGAAATCGACAGGTGTGGTACGCAAGCTGGATAACCTTGGGCGTATCGTAATTCCGATCGAGCTGCGCAAAACGATGGGCATTGCTATCAAGGACACTCTGGAGATCTTTACCGAGGGCGACGAAATCATCCTGAAGAAGTATCAGCCGGGTTGCATTTTCTGCAACGACGCACGCAATCTGCAGCTGTTCAAAGGCAAGATGGTTTGCGAAAAATGCCTTGCCGAAATGCAAAAGAGCGAATGAAAAAAGCCGTTCCCTTAACGGGAACGGCTTTTTTTCATGCTTAGTCAAGCATTTTGACGATCATAGCCTTGCTCTGTACGCCAACGCTGCGCGCAGCGGCCTCGCCTCCCCTGAAAACGATCAGGGTAGGAATGCTCATCACGCCATAGCGGGCGGCCAGATCAGGCGCGTCATCCACGTTGAGCTTGTAAACGTCGTAGGCGTCGCTCTCGTTGGAGATCTGCTCCACAACAGGGGCAAGCATTTTGCACGGGCCGCACCAGTCAGCATAAAAATCGACCAGAACGGGCTTTTCGTTTTTCAGGACCTTTTCTTCAAAAATATCGCTGGTAAGTTTGTTAACTGCCATTGCGTTAGCCTCCTTTGGATTTTCCTTACATTTATATGATACCCGCATTCCGGGATCAGAAACCACTTTTTTTCAATTTACGCAGCTTTTCGCATATACCGCCTCATCGCCCGCACAGACAGCGTGGTGGTAACGCAAACCGCAATAAAGTCCGATACCGGCTCGGCAAGCAGCACCGCATCCACCTTGTTTTGCAAAAACAGCGGCAGGATAAAGATGAGCGGTATGAGCAAAAACACCTTGCGCAGCAGCGCCAGAAACAGCGAGGTCTTTGCATCACCCATTGCCACAAAGGTCTGCTGGCAGGCAATCTGCAAACCAAACAGGCACATTGCGCCCATGTAAATGCGCAGATCATGCACAACCGCCGCGATCAGTGCCGTATCAGAGGTGAACAGCGCTGCAAACATCTGTGGAAACAGCATGCACAGCGTCCAAAAACCTGCGGAATACGCAAGTGATACCTTCAAAAGCAGCTTATAACAATTCAGCACTCTTTCTTTTTTGCCAGCGCCGTAGTTGAAACCGGTAATGGGCTGAGCGCCGCGCGTAAAGCCCAGCAGCGGCATCATGGAAAACTGCATCACGCTGGACAGAATTGTCATCGAGCCGACTGACAGATCGCCGCCATACTTGAGCAGGCTGGAATTAAAGCTAAGTGAAAGAATACTTTCAGTAAACTGCATCACAAACGGTGACAGGCCCAGCGCCACGCAGGGACCAAACACCCTGGGGATGATGCGCAGGTGGCAGGCCTTTATGTGCAGAATGGTTTTTTTGCCCAGCAGGAAAGCAACGCACCATACCGCTGACACCATCTGCGAAAGTACCGTCGCCAGAGCAGCGCCGCGCACGCCCATGTTCAGTGCAAAAATAAAAATAGGATCCAGCACGATGTTGCACACCGCGCCAATCACCACCGTCAGCATACCCACCGACGAAAAACCCTGTGCAGTGATAAATGCATTCAGCCCCAGCGTAAGCTGCACGGCGATGGTACCAATTGCATAGATCTCCAGATAGTCGTAAGCGTAGCCAATCGTGTCCTGGCTGGCGCCAAACAGCAGCAGAGCTTCCCGACCAAACAGCAGGATCCCTGCCGTAAGCACCACAGACAACAGCACCAGCGCTGCGGTACAGCTGCCAAGAATCTTCTCGGCTTCATCACTTCTTCCACGGCCCATCATAATGGCCGCGCGCGGTGCGCCGCCCATGCTGACCAGTGCCGCAAAGGCGCTTATCATCAGGATCACAGGCATGGTTACGCCAACGCCTGTCAGGGCCGCAGGACCAACGTCTGGAATATGACCGATATACATACGGTCAACCATATTATACAGTACATTTACAAGCTGCGCAGCGATTGCCGGAAGGGACAGTTTCCATAAAAGTTTTCCTACAGGCTTGCTGCCAAGTTCGTTTTCCATGATGTGTTCCTCCTCAGAAAACGCAAAAATGAAGCAGGGAGTATTATAGCAAGCCCGGACGGAATTGACAAGGCGCACACGCCATGCTAGACTTTTTATGTGACTATTTGAATGAAAGGGATGCAACGCATGTTCAAGGGTCTGATGGTGGTCAACGCCTTTTTGCGTACCACAAAGTTTGACGACATCTATCACACGCTTCTGGAGGCTGCCCGCCCCGAAGGCATCCTGCTGGATGTCATGACCAACGCAGAACTTTCCCCTGTTGTGGATTCATTCCTGTTTGATCCTGCTTTGTACGACTTTGTTCTTTTCTGGGACAAGGACGTACAGCTGGCCATGCAGCTGGAGCAGCGCGGCCTGCGCGTGTTCAACAGCGCGCAGAGTATTCTGCGCTGTGATGACAAGGCGCTTACCTATCTTACGCTTAAACAGGCAGGCCTTCCCATGCCGCGTACCATCCTTGCTCCCAAAACATTCACCAATATTGGTTATCCTCAGCTTTCTTTTCTGGATGATGTTGCAAAACAGCTGGGCTGGCCCGTCGTAGTAAAGGAATGCTTTGGTTCCTTCGGGCAGCAGGTGTACCTGTGCCGCACGATGGACGAACTGCAGCAAACCGTCGCCGACCATGCCGGTACGCCGCTTCTGTTTCAGCAGCTGATCAGTGAAAGCTTTGGGCATGATGTGCGCGTCAATGTTGTGGGCGGAAAGGTTGTTGCCAGTATGCACCGCCGCAGCACCGACGGCGACTTCCGCAGCAATCTCACCCGTGGCGGCGCCATGGAGCCATGGACAGCCACACCCGAACAGGCTGGCGTGGCTATTCGTGCCGTTGAAGCGCTGGGACTGGATTTTGCCGGTGTGGACGTTCTGTTTGGCAAGGACGGTCCTCTGATTTGCGAAGTCAATTCCAACGCGCATTTCAAAACTACGCTGGAATGCACCGGCGTGAATATGGCTGCGGAAATTATGAAGTATATTGCAGGAAAGCTGGGAACCAAATGAGCATCTGGCTTTTGTATGACGACCCGGACTATGCCGTCAATCAAACCTTTGCCCGCATGATGAACGAGCGCGGACTGGAGCGCGGACTGGAAATCGAAGCGGTTCTTCTCAGCGAAATCACGCTTGGTATGGATCCGCAGGGGCAACCACGCTGTCTGCGCAATGGCCTGCCTACCCGGCCGGACGCCGTTTTGTCCCGTCAGCGTGACAGCCTGATCAGCGAGCATTTCGAGCGCATGGGCGTACCGGTTTATAATAACGCCCGTGTCTGCGAAATCTGCAACGACAAGCGTAAAACCTATCAGTTCCTGCAGGGACTGCCCATGCCGCATACAGTTTTTCTGCCTGCGAATCAGACGCATCCGCCGGTCGGCATGCAGTTTCCCGTCATTCTCAAACCCGCCTGCAGCCACGGCGGCGACCGTGTAACGCTGGTTGAAAACATTGAGCAGTGGAAGCAGGCTGCTGCCGCCATTCTTCCTGCTCCCGCTTTGCTGCAAAGCGTCGTATCAAAAGCCGGGTGTGACCTGCGTGTCTATATTCTGAATGGAAAGATCCTTGCAGGCGTTATGCGCACCGCACGCGAAGGCGTTGTGAGCAATTTCAAAAAAGGCGGCAGCGTCGAACTGCATGAGCTGACCGATCAGGAACGTCAACTGGCTGAAAACGTCATCCATCGCTTCGAAGAAGCCGGCGCGCCGCTGATGATGGCCGGCGTAGATCTGCTCTATGAGCACGACCACCCGGTCATCGGTGAGGTGGAGGACGTCGTCGGCAGCCGCATGCTGTACCAGACCAGCGATATTGATATCGTCGCGCTCTATCTGGACGCCATTGCAAAAGAATTGGCCGTCAGGAAATGACAAGTCAGCATAGTTATGGTATAATGAATCGATAACAAAGTTTTCAGGGAGGCGTCCGGCTTGATCCCCTTTAATATCCCCCCGTTTGTTTCGGAATGCTCTGATTATGTTCAGCAGGCTATCCAGAACCGCAAGATCTGCGGCGATGGTATGTTTACCAAGCGCTGCAATGCAGAGCTTGAAAAAATGACCGGTGCGCAAAAAGCGCTGCTTACCACTTCCGGCACCACAGCGCTGGAAATGGCGTCCATTCTGACCGATGTGCAACCAGGCGACGAGGTCATCATGCCGTCCTACACCTTCTGCAGCACGGCCAATGCTTTTGCGCTGCGCGGCGCGACGATCGTGTTTGTGGACGTGGAGCCTGCCACGATGAATATGGATCCTGAATGCGTACGCGCTGCCATCACCCCGAAAACGAAGGTGATTGTACCCGTGCATTACGCAGGCGTATGCTGCGACATGGATGCACTGCAGGCCATTTGCGATGAGTATCATCTGCTGATGGTGGAGGATGCCGCGCAGGCTGTCGGCTCCTTCTACAAGGGGCGTCCTGCCGGCGTGATGAGCGATGTTGGCTGCTTCAGCTTCCACGAGACCAAGAATTTCTCCATGGGTGAAGGCGGCGCTGTTGTGCTGCGTTCTCCTGAGCTGATGGAACGTGCCGAGATCATCCGCGAAAAGGGCACCGACCGCAGTCGTTTCTTCCGTGGCCAGGTTGACAAGTATACCTGGATCGACATCGGGTCGTCCTTCCTGCCCAGCGAGCTCAACGCCGCCTATCTGCTTGCACAGCTGGAGCAGCACCAGAGCATCACCGCTGCCCGCATGGCCCGTTGGGTGCAGTACCACGCCGCACTGGCCGATCTGGAGCAGCAGGGTCATCTGCGCCGCATGCAGGTCCCGGCTGACTGTGAGCATAATGCTCATATGTATTACATCATCCTCAATTCTCTGGAGGAACGCACTGCCCTGATTGATCACCTTAAGTCGAAGGAAATCAGCGCCGTCTTCCATTACATCCCCCTGCACTCCTGCAAGGCTGGCATCAAGTATGGCCGCTTCCATGGCGAAGACCGTTATACCACCGACCTGAGCGAACGCCTGCTGCGCCTGCCGATGTATCAAAGCCTGACGGAAGAAGAATGTGCACGCGTTATTGACGAAGTACATACTTTCTTCAGCAAATGAACTGCATATGAAAACCGCCTGTCCTGACCGGACAGGCGGATTTTTGATTCAGCTGTTTTTCTTTTGCTGTTTGCCAAGATAGGCTTCCTGCACACTCTTGTTGACCAGCAGTTCCTGACCGGAACCGCTCAGGGAGATCATGCCGGTTTCCATTACGTAGGCATAGTCCGCAGCATTCAGCGCGGCATTGGCATTCTGCTCGATCAGCAGAATGGTGATGCCTTCCTCACGCAGACGCTTGATGATGGAGAAGATGTCCTTCACGACCAGCGGAGCCAGGCCCAGCGAGGGTTCGTCCATCATGATCACGCGGGGACGGGTCATCATGGCGCGGCCTACGGCAAGCATCTGCTGTTCGCCGCCGGACAGGGTACCGGCCAGCTGCCAGCTGCGCTCCTGCAGACGCGGGAACAGCTTGTAGATATACTGGATATCCTTTTCGATCTCAGATTTGTTCTTGCGCAGGTAAGCGCCAATCTTGAGGTTTTCAAGCACCGTCAGGTTGGCGAATACACGGCGGCCTTCAGGAACGAGCGCAATGCCCTTTTCCACGATCTTCTGGGTATCCATGTGGGTGATGTCTTCACCGTCATAGATGATGCTGCCGCTCTTGACAGGCACAAGGCTGGTGATGGCACGCAGCGTTGTGGACTTGCCGGCACCGTTGGCGCCGATCAGCGTGGCGATCTCGCCTTCGTTGACCTTGAAGCTGATGCCCTTGAGGGCTTCGATGCCGCCATAGCTGACGACCAGATTTTTCACTTCCAGCAGGCTCATTCGTCATCCACCCCCAGATAGGCCGCAATTACAGCGGGATTGTCCTGAATCTGCTGCGGCGTTCCCTCAGCGATCAGCTTGCCGAAGTCCAGCACATAGATTCGATCAGAAATATCCATGACCAGGTTCATGTGATGCTCGATCAGGAAAATGGTCAGCTTAAACTTGTCCTTAATGTCGCGGATGAAGTCGCTCAACTCGTCGGTCTCCTGCGGGTTCATACCGGCAGCAGGCTCGTCCAGAAGCAGCAGGCGAGGCTCGGTCGCAAGCGCACGGGCAATTTCCAGATAGCGCTGCTTGCCGTACGGCAGAGAAGAAGCCAGTTCATTGGCCATACCGCCCAGTCCCAGCATATCCAGCAGGTCCATCGATTCGCGGCGGATGCGGCGTTCCTCCTGCATGTTCAGGTGCAGTACGTTGGAAAGCAGGCCGGACTTCAGACGCATGTGATGTGCAACCAGCACGTTCTCCAAAACCGTCATATTCTTGAACAGACGAATGTTCTGGAAGGTGCGGGCAACGCCCATCTCAGTGATCTTGTCAGGCGTATTGGTGACAAGTTTGCCATACTCGCCGATGTGGCTGCCGGCATAGAGCTTGCGCATTTTGCCGGTGGGATGGCCCTGCGCGATGATCTTGCCACGCAGCTTGACATTGCCGTTGGTAGGCTGATAAACGCCCGTGATCACGTTGAAAGCAGTGGTTTTACCGGCGCCGTTGGGGCCGATGAGGGCAACAATCTCTCCGCTGTCAACATGCATGCTGAAGCTGTCAACAGCCACAACGCCGCCAAACTGCATGGTCATATTTTCAAGTTCGAGTACACGTTCGTTGGCGATCACTTGGCTTCACCCTCCTTCCCGGTCTTCTTTGGAAGTTTCTTTCTGAACAGATCAGGCAGTTCCTTGGTGCCCATGATGCCCTGACGGAAGAACAGCACCACCACCATGATGATGACCGAGAACACCACCAGGCGGAAGCCATTGCGCAGCAGCGGCACTTCAAAGTTGCCGATCATCTGCTTCTGGTCCAGGAAGCGCAGCCACCATTCGGAGCAGGCCACAAACAGGAAGGAACTGATGCAGCTGCCAGTTACCGAGCCAATGCCGCCGATAACAACGATGAGCAGGATCTCATACGTCATGGCAGAGGTAAAGCTCTTGGCCTGCACAGAGTTGGAATACATGGCCAGCATAGCGCCGCCCACGCCAGCGAAGAAGGAGCTGATGCAGAACGCCAGCTGCTTGTGCTTGGCAAGGTTGATGCCCATGGCCTCTGCGGAGATCTCATCATCGCGGATCGCCATGAAGGAACGGCCGTAGCTGGAATGCAGCAGCATCACGATCAGCGCGATGCACACGCCTGCAATCACGAACGGCATCAGCGTGGACAGGTACACCACAACTTCGCCTTCAGCATTTTTGATGTTGAAATCGTTGAAAGTCGGGAACAGGCGCAGCATGTTGGAGCCGTTGGTCAGCATGCCCAGCTTGTCCCACTGGAAAATAGAGCGCACGATCTCAGCAAAGCCGAGGGTGGCAATAGCCAGATAGTCGCTCTTGAGCCGCAGAACAGGCAGGCCGATCAGGAAAGCAAACGCCGCAGCAGCCAGACCTGCCAGCACCAGCGCCGGAATGACAGGCAGCGAGAACTGCACAAGACCGCCATTATAGTACTGGTACACCGCAGCACGCTGTGCAACCGGAATGGTAAAGATACCGTAGGCATAGGCGCCAATCAGCATAAAGCCAGCCTGACCCAGTGAGAAAAGGCCGGTAAAGCCGTTGAGCAGGTTCATGGATACTGCCACCAGCGCGTACACGGCTGCCTTTTTCAATACCGTGAACAGCATGGAGGTCGGCGGCATGATCTGCTCCAGCACAAATACCGCAACATATACCGCAGCAATGATCAGCGCAGAGATCAGCACGGCCGGATCCAGCTTCTTGCGCTGCATATTGTTGATATTCTTCGTCATGCTTCTCACCTCACACCTTATCGGTCGTCTTTTCACCGAACAGGCCGGTGGGCTTGACGATCAGAATCACGATCAGCAGCGCAAAGGTAAACGCATCAGAGAACGTGGCAAGACCCATCATCTGCTTGCTCAGGCCAAGCTTGAACAGAATGATGTCCAGGCCCTTGATTACGCTTTCGCAGATGCCGATGATGAACGCGCCCACTACGGCACCGGGAATGCTGCCGATGCCGCCAAATACAGCAGCAACGAACGCCTTCAGGCCAGGCATAGCGCCGGAGGTCTGAATAACGGTGGTGTAATTGGTGAAGTACAGCAGCGAACCCACGCCCGCAAGGAAGGAGCCGATCACAAAGGTAGCAGAGATGACGTTGTTAATCTTGATGCCCATCAGCGAGCTGGTCTCAAAGTCCTTGCTGACAGCACGCATGGCCATGCCGATCTTGGTGTAGTTGATCAGCAGCACCAGACCGATCATCAGGATCAGCGTCAGAACAGGCGTGACGACCGTCACCATTTTGGTGGTTGCACCGAAGATGGTGATGGACTTGGAGATGAACGGAATGGTGGGATAGAACTGGTTCAGACCGCCGGTGATGTAGAGCACCAGATTCTGCAGCGTGTAGCTCACACCGATGGCAGAAATCATGACGGACATACGGGGCGCAGAACGCAGCGGTTTGTATGCAACGCGCTCAATCAGGAAACCGATGCCTGCTGTAATGATCAGTACCAGCGGAATGGACACATACAGCGGCAGTCCGCTGGCAGAAATGTACACCATCAGAATACCGGCTACCATAAACACATCGCCATGGGCAAAGTTGATCAGGCGCAGAATGCCGTATACCATCGTGTAGCCGATCGCGATCAGCGCGTACTGACCGCCGACCGAAATGCCCGACAGCAGATAAGGGAGAATGGTCTTGAACATGGAAAAACCTCCAGTATACGCATTGTGGCGTGGGCAAAAAGCCCACGCCACAATGTGAAGGATTCATTTGCCTTGCAGCGTTATGAACGATTACACGCCCTGCACAGCCACAAAGTTCCAGGCGTTGTTAGCCGTATCCACGGACTTGATGTAGGCGGTATCGCGGATGGCGTCGCCGTTTACATTTTCAAAAGCAATCGCGCCGGACACGCCTTCATAAGTGGTGTTCCACAGAGCTTCGTTTACAGCCTTGGGATCAGTGGAACCGGCGTTCTTCAGAGCTTCCAGAGCGGTGAAGTAGGCGTCATAACCCATGACGGACACAGCAGCGATCATGTCGTTGCCGCCGTTGTTGGTGAGAGCCTCGGCATCAGCGTTCATCCAGGCCTTGAAGCCAGAGTCGAACTCGGGGTTGCCGCCTTCCTGATAGAAGGTGGAAACGCAGATGTTCAGGTTGGTGCCAGTGGCAGCCTCAACGACCTTGTTGGAGTCGAGGGTATCGCTGCCCAGGATGGCGTAATTGACGTTCATGGCAGCAGCCTGGTTGACGATCTGGGTAGCGTAAGCGATGGACACGGGGCAGAAGAACACGCCGGCTTCCATCATGGAGGCGTTGGTCAGGTAAGAGGTGAAGTCGGAAGTACCGTTGGGGAAGGTCTCGTCGATGACCATGCCGCCCAAAGCGGTGAAGGCTTCCTTAAAGTAGTGCACCAGACCCACGTCGTAGTCGTTGCCCAGCTCAGCAAGGCAGTAGGCGGTAGTGGCGCCCAGTTCCTTGAAAGCGTAGTTGGCAAGCACAGTGCCCTGGAAGGGATCCAGGAAGCAGATGCGGAAGTAGTGGGTGTTGCCGGCGGTCACCTGAGGATTGGTGCAGGTAACGCCGATGGCGGGGATGCCAGCCTGAGCGAAGATGGGAGAAGCAGCGATGGAAACGCCGCTGCCGTAGGAGCCCAGCACAACGCTCACGCCTGCGCTGACCAGCTGCTGAGCAGCAGAGGGAGCCTTGTCGGCAGAAGAGCCGTTGTCAGCGTAAACCAGCTCGACCTTGTAGGTCTCGCCGCCGATCTCAACAGTGGGGCAGATGGCATTGGCATACTGCATGCCCAGCATTTCCTGCTTGCCGCCGGCGCCGCTGTCACCGGAAGCGGGCTCGAACACGCCAATTTTCACAACATTTTCGCCGAGTGCGAAAGTGGGGATTAGCATCAGAACAGCCAGAAGAATCGCGACGAACTTTTTCATGATTCGTACCTCCTGTATGGATGGAAATAATAAACGCATTATACACTTTACCACGGTAGAGTGCAACCTTTTTTCCTGATAAAGACAGTCAAAAAACAATATTTTCGCATAAAAATTCATTTTTGTTTCTGTACATCAGAAAAACAAAACGTCAAAGCTGTTGTAAATTCACGTTTTTCGCCCTTTTTTCACTTTCTTTTAACCAGGCTGGCAAATGTCGGGGTTGACTTTTGCATTGCCGCAGGTATAAAATGCATCCGATCAAAAGCGCTGACGGGACAACGTGGCCGCGCTGAACCCTTTCCAAAGAGAGCTTCCGGCTGGTGGAATGGAAGCGAAAGGATGCGGTGAATTCAGTCCCAGAGCTTTCAGGCTGAACATTTTCCAGTAGGCCTGAACGGATCCGGACCGTTACAGCCGGGGAGCAATGATGGTTGCTCGCAGAGGCCGGTTATCAAACCGGCAAACAGAGGTGGTAACGCGTTTTCAACGCCCTCTTGCATTCACGATGCAGGAGGGCGTTTTCTGTTCACCAACATTAATCAAGGAGGTCCGCTATGAAAAAAGGGTTCGCCATTCTGATGGCACTTTGTCTGCTGCTGGGGTGTGTGCCTGCACTCGCTGACGAACTGTATCGGGTGGGTGTGTGCCAGCACATTCAGCACGAAGCACTGGACGAGGCCACGCAGGGGTTCATCGATGCCCTGACAGCCGAAATAGGAGACGAAGTTTCCATTGAAATACAGAATGCTTCCGGCGACAACGGCGTATGCCTGGCAATCATCAGCGACTTTGTTTCAAACGACGTCGACCTGATTCTCGCCAATTCAACGCCTTCACTGCAGGCAGCCTATGCTGCCACCAGCGACATTCCGGTGCTGGGAACTTCCATTACCGAATACTGTGTGGCCCTGGGGCTTGACGGTTTCAACGACGTCAGCGGCAGCAACATTTCCGGCACAAGTGATCTGGCTCCGCTGGATCAGCAGGCTGCACTGATTACAGAACTGTTCCCGCAGGCGCAGAAGGTTGCAATCCTCTATTGCTCTGCCGAGCCAAACAGTCTGTATCAGGTCGAGATTGTCACTGCCGAGCTTGAAAAGCTGGGAATCAGCGTAAAGCCTTTTTCCTTTGTTGATGTAAATGAAATGTCACTTATTGCACAGGAAGCATGTGACTACGCCGACGTCATTTACACCCCCACCGACAACACCATTGCAGCCAGTGCAGGGATTCTGGACAACATCTGTCATCCTGCCGGCAAGCCCGTTATCACTGGCGATACCGGCACCTGCCGCACAGCAGGCGCAGCGGTACTGGGTATCAGCTATTACGAACTGGGCAGTCTGACCGGACGCATGGCCGCATCCATTCTTAAAGAAGAAACGGATATTTCCACACTGCCCATCGCATACGCCGAAAATGTGACCAAGTATTACAATCCCGCCATCTGCGAGGCGCTTGGCATCACTATTCCCGACGGCTTCACCGCATTGCCGGCCAACTGACCATAACAAACGGGAGGATCTTTACATTGAACAGTTTCATCAACGCGCTTCCGGGCGCAGCGGCACAGGGACTCATCTGGGGTGTGATGGCCATAGGCCTGTACATCACCTATCGCCTGCTCAACATTTCTGACCTTACGGTGGACGGTTCCTTCTGCACCGGCGGCGCCGTGGGCGTGATGCTCATCATGAACGGCTGGAACGTATGGTTTGCACTGCTGGCGGCCATTCTGGTCGGTATGCTCACCGGTATGGTGACAGGTCTTCTGCATACTTCCTGCGGTATTCCCGCCATTCTTTCCGGCATTCTGACCCAGCTGGGCCTGTGGTCGGTCAACCTTGCCATCATGGGCATGAAGGCCAACCAGTCCATCAACGTCAACAAGTACAAGCTGCTTGTCAGCCTGCGTTATCTGCAGGACTTCAACAAGGGCAAGCGCACCTTCCTGGAGCACCCAATTTTTGTGGTGGGCATGATCACTCTGGCACTGATCGCCGTGCTGTACTGGTTCTTTGGTACTGAGCTTGGTTCCTCGCTGCGTGCTACGGGTTCCAACCCCAGCATGGCCCGCGCACAGGGCATCAACACCAACCGCAACATTGTGCTGGGGCTGATGGTTTCCAATGGCCTGGTTGCTCTCTCCGGCGCGCTGCTTGCGCAGTATCAGAGCTTTGCCGATATCAACATGGGCCGTGGCGCGATCGTCATCGGCCTGGCCGCCGTCATCATCGGCGAGGTGATTTTCGGCAAGCTGTTCCGCAACTTTGCATTCAAACTGCTGGGCGTTTCGCTGGGCGCTATCATTTATTATGTGGTGATTCAGGCGGTGGTCAGCCTCAGCGGCATCAACTCCAACTACCTCAAGCTGCTTTCCGCCATCATCGTGGGCCTGTTCCTTGCCGTCCCCTACTGGAAGGGCAAGTACTTTGCCAAGGCTGCCAGGAAGGGAGGTTCCGCTCATGCTTGAGATCAAGAACATTTTCAAGACTTTCAACCCCGGTACCGTCAACCAGAAAACGGCTCTCAACGGCGTTTCCCTCACCCTGAACGAAGGCGACTTTGTAACCGTTATCGGCGGAAACGGCGCCGGTAAATCGACTCTCCTCAACGCTGTTGCAGGTACCTGGCTGGTAGACAGCGGTTCCATCAGCATCGGCGGCGTGGATGTCACTCACCTGCCCGAACACAAGCGTGCCAAATTCATCGGCCGCGTTTTCCAGGATCCCATGCTGGGCACTGCAGCCACCATGCAGATTGAAGAAAACCTCGCTCTGGCCCAGCGCCGCGGCAAGCCCCGCACGCTGCATGCCGGCATCACTGCTGGCGAGCGCGAACAGTACAAGGAGCTGCTCAAAACCCTCGGCCTCGGTCTGGAAGAGCGGCTCACCGCACGCGTCGGCCTGCTGTCCGGTGGTCAGCGTCAGGCGCTTACGCTGCTGATGGCCACGCTGCAAAAGCCCAAGCTTCTTCTGCTGGATGAGCACACCGCAGCACTCGACCCCAAAACCGCAGCCAAAGTTCTGGAAGCCACCCAGACCATCGTCAGCCGTGACAATCTGACCACGCTGATGATCACCCATAACATGCGCGATGCAATCACCTACGGCAACCGCCTGATCATGATGTATGAAGGCAAGATCGCTGTAGACGTATCCGGCGAGGACAAGAAAAACCTCACCGTGGAAGACCTGATGCAGATGTTTGAAAAGGCTGCCGGTGCAGCGCTTGCAAACGACCGTCTGCTCCTTGGCTGATGTCACTCGGGTTTTGCCCGTCTGAACAGAATAAAAGTAAAAAACAGGAGGCAAACCAACATGAAGAAACTCGTTTCCGTTCTGATGACCCTCGTCATGGTTCTCACCGCTGCTGTCGCTCTGGGCGAAGCACAGTATACCGTCGGCATTTGCCAGCTGGTCACTCACGATGCTCTGGACGCCGCCACTCAGGGCTTTATGGATGCTCTGAACGCCGAAATGGGCGAAGGCGTTGTGGAATATGATCTGCAGAACGCTGCCGGCGACTCCAACACCTGCTCCA
Organism: Clostridia bacterium; assembly: GCA_017473345.1. Lineage (GTDB taxonomy): Bacteria > Bacillota > Clostridia > Christensenellales > Aristaeellaceae > Limiplasma. Next base: position 15,730 of record JAFULL010000040.1, read on the forward strand.
CCATCGCCAATGCTTTTGTTTCTGACGAAGTTGACCTGATCATGGCCAACGCCACTCCTGCCCTGCAGGCTGCCACCGCTGCCACTGCTGACATCCCGATCCTGGGCACCTCCGTCACCGAATACGGCGTCGCGCTGGCCATTGACGACTTCAGCGGCACCGTTGGCGGCAACATTTCCGGCACCAGCGACCTGGCTCCTCTGGACCAGCAGGCTGCCATGATTATGGAACTGTTCCCCGAAGCCAAGAACGTGGGTCTGCTGTACTGCTCCGCCGAGGCCAACAGCCAGTATCAGGTGGACGTTGTGAAGGCTCTGCTGGAGGAAAAGGGCCTGACCGCCAAGCTGTATCCCTTCTCTGACAGCAACGATGTTGCCGCTGTTGCCCAGACTGCCTGTGACGCCAGCGACGTTATCTACGTGCCCACCGACAACACCGTTGCCGCCAACACCGGCATCGTGGACAACATCTGCCAGCCCGCCGGTATCCCCGTTGTTGCTGGTGAAGCCGGCATCTGCGGCGGCTGCGGCGTGGCCACCCTGTCCATCAGCTACTACGACCTGGGTGTGACCACTGGCAAGATGGCCGCCAAGATCCTCAAGGGCGAAGCCGACATCGCCACCATGCCTGTCGCTTACGCCGAGAACTTCACTCCCCAGTACAACGCCGCCATCTGCGAGGCGCTGGGCGTGACCGTTCCCGCTAACTACGTTGCTCTGGGCGAATAATTCCCGCAGCATACATCGGAGAGTTTAAATGGACTCTCCGATGTTTTTCTTTGAAATTTATTTCCTTTTCTGCTATACTATGCAGGAATAAACCGAATCCCCGGCTATTGGAAAGGAAAAAACGCCATGTCCTTTGCCATCGTAACAGATACTGCTGCCAATCTTCCCCAGCTGTATTTAAACAGGCACGACATCACCACCGTGCCCTTTACCTTTCTGCTTGATGGAAAGGAATTTGACTATACCTGCCCCGACACCTTTGACAGCCACACCTACTATGATGCGATCCGTGCAGGGGCTCGTGTGACCACCTCGCAGATCAACCCGGACCGCTATATGGACTATATGCGTCCGATTCTCGAGCGTGGCAAAAACATCCTGTTCGTGGGCGTCTCCTCCGGCGTAAGCGGCGCTTTTTCGTCCGCCCAGCTGGCTGCAACCCAGCTGCGTGAGGAATTCCCTGAGCGCACCATCCGTCTGGTGGACAGCCTGAGCGCTGCACTAGGCGAGGGCCTGCTGGTGCTGAAGGCTGCCCTTTGCCGCAATGAGGGACTGAACCTGGAAAACACCGCCCGTCAGCTGGAAGAGTTCCGCACGCGCATCTATCACCTGTTTACCGTCGACGATCTGCAGCACCTTAACCGCAGCGGCCGCATCTCCGGTCTGACCGCCGCCATCGGCACGGTGCTTGGCATCAAGCCGCTGCTCAAGGGCAGCGACGAAGGCAAGATTGTCGCAAGCGACAAAGCCCGCGGCCGCAAAAAGGTGATGAATATGATGGTACAGAAGTACGCCGCCCTTGTCAGCGACGCCAAAAGCCATCTGGTGGCCATTTCTCATGCCGACTGTCTGGACGACGCTGAAAAACTGGCTGATATGATCCGTGCCGAATGTGACCCTCAGGACGTGATCGTCACCCGCCACGAACCGGCGACCGGCGGTCACATCGGCCCTGGCGCACTGGCCCTGTTCTTTGTGGGCGCTCCCGGAGTGCGCAAAAAATAACTCGTTTTACAGTCTGCTTTATTGCAGGCTGTTTTTTTATCGAGATTTAACAGCAACCCTTAGAGTAACGATATCGTGTGGCCCAGAGTAAACGCCACAGCTCGCCCCGGATGCTATCCTTGGCAAGGCCAGCTGTTCAGCATGGGCAACCGTGAGCTGGATGTACCTGACGGAAACGGCAAAATGCGGCATGTGTACCCTGTAAGTCAAACCACCTACGGACAACCAGCCGGCATCTGGGGAATCAACTGCCACACGGCCCGATGAATGTATTCATTCCGGGCTTTTCGTATGTCCGTGGCGAGGACGTGAAGCCTGATCAGGAGAAGAACGATCGCCTGTACCAGTTGACGCAGGAGCAGCGCCGTCTGGAGCGCGAGGTTCGCTACGCGAAGCGTGATGCAGCGATGTATGACGCAGCTGGTGATAAGGAATCGTTTGAGAAGGCTGCGCTGAAGGTAAAAGCCGCCAACGCGAAGCTGAAAAGCTTTGTCAATGCCCATGATACGCTCGTTTTGCATAGTGACAAAACGTGGGTATTTGGGTATAATAAGAGTGTCAGCAGGAAAATCTCACGTGTTGATTACTATGAGCGAAACTTCAAAATCCTCAAATCAGTTGGCGCGAAAGCGCTTAACTATGATATCGAGGACAAGTCAACAGGTGTTGTTTATCATTTCGTTGAAGGAAAGACGATAAACAGCGCGAAAACTTTCGCCGATTACGGCGGCGTAAAACCGCTAAAGGAAGAAACGCTTGATGGATTGTGCGCTGAGTACGGTGGTGACCGTAAGAAATGGGCGCACAGGAAAGGAATAGCGTATCTTGACATTGATGGAGAGGAGGTAAAAGCCGAGGTTCACTGGTTCCAAGAAGAAAGCGTTGGAAAGGTGAAATTCAAGGTCAAACGGTATATCGATGAAGATTAAATACATCGGGGAAACTGCTCCTCTAGAACTTACGCACGGAAAAGTCTACGATGTAATTTCCACCGAACGTGGATGGTATCGTATCAACGATGATTCCGGCGAAGATTACCTCTATCCTCCTGATTTGTTTATGGTAGAACAGAAATAAACCGCTAAGGCACAAGCCAAGGCGGTTTTTCTATACCCATTTTTGGCATCAAGCGTCACAGGCACAGCCTGCGGCGCTTTTTGTATACCCAAACGTGCTGGGTAATGCGCGGATATAGTCCACCGGACGTTAAACGGGAGGCCTCCTTATGGAAAATACCAACAACCCCAACCCTCAGGTCACTGGTAACGGCGCGGGTGACCCTGCTGCCACTCAGCCGGTCAACAATCAGGCAGCGAACAACACCATGACCCCTGAAGCGATCGCCGAAGCATTTGCCAAGGCGCTTAACACTCGCACAGACCGCGCTGAACGAAGCGTGGCTCGCTCCTTCGCCGAGCAGTACGGCATGACGGAGGCCGAGGTAACTGCGTTGCTTGAAAAAGCCAAGGCAGACAAGGCAAACGCCATTCCACCCGATGTGCAGAAGCAGAAAACATAGTAAATCATCTTATTTTGCTTTATCCCATCCAATCTGCCCGTTTCCGCCTCCAGATGTTCCAAAACAATGAAAATACATCTTGAAAAATCTGACGAAACGGGCTATAATAAATTGGTTAGACGAAGGATGAGCATTGGGGATGGATTCCGCCAGTGAATCGTCCTCAATCAATAAAGGAGGCTACTTCCAATGAACAAGTATGTCTATCTGTTCACCGAAGGCAACGGTTCTATGCGTGAACTGCTGGGCGGCAAGGGCGCTAACCTGGCCGAAATGACCAACATCGGTCTGCCGGTTCCCCAGGGCTTTACCGTCACCACCGAAGCCTGCACTAAGTATTACGATGATGGCCGCATGATCAACGCCGATATCGAAGCTGAGATCATGGAGTATGTTACCAAGCTGGAAGAGATCACCGGCAAGAAGTTCGGTGACAAGGAGAACCCCCTGCTGGTCTCCGTGCGTTCCGGCGCACGCGCTTCCATGCCTGGCATGATGGATACCATCCTGAACCTGGGTCTGAACGAGGAAGTCGTGGAAGTTATGGCTGAGAAGTCCGGCAATCCCCGCTGGGCCTACGACTGCTATCGCCGTTTTATCCAGATGTACTCCGACGTCGTTATGGAAGTCGGCAAGAAGTACTTCGAAGCCCTCATCGACGAGATGAAGGAAGCCAAGGGCGTCAAGCAGGACGTGGAGCTGACTGCTGAGGACCTGAAGGTTCTGGCCGGCCAGTTCAAGGCTGAGTACAAGGCCAAGCTGGGCAC
>JAFULL010000009.1 GCA_017473345.1 Clostridia bacterium
ATTCGCCGTCAACGGGCACGGCCACGTCGTCGGTGCCGGTGAGGCCTTCGGCGATGATCACGTGGCAGCCGGTCTGCAGGGGGCTGAAGCCGTTTTCATACGCGGCGTCCAGGTGGTCCAGCGCGTTGCGGCGGGAGCCCACGTACAGGGTGTTGGCGTCGGTCAGGAAGGGGCGCGCGCCCATTTCCTTCAGGGCGTCGACCACGACCTTTGCATAGTTGGGGCGCAGGAAGGCCAGGTTGCCCGGCTCGCCGAAGTGGATCTTCACGGCGGTGAACTTGCCGTCCAGGTCCATTTCCATCATGCCGGCCTTTTCGATCAGGCGGCGCAGCTTTTTGGTGAGGGGCATGTCTGGACGGGCGCGGAAATTGGTGAAGTATACTTTGGATGCGGGCATTTCAAAAGACCTCCAATATTGAAAATGGGTTTAAAAATGCGAAAGTATGTTCGCATTGATTGTAGCACATGTTGAGCGCTGCGGCAAGGAGGAAATGGGGCTTTGCATTGACAAACCGCAGGCGCGGTGCTATGCTTTTTAATGGATACTTATGTGTATGATAATGGATGGTGACGCTGTTTTGAGCCGTACCGGACGCTTTGTGAAAAACACTTTATCCACGGCCGTGTATCAGATGACGGCCATGGTGATGGGCTTCATCACGCCCCGACTGATGATCCTGTATTACGGCAGCGAGGTCAACGGCCTCATCGTGTCGGTGACGGAATTCCTTACCTATTTTAAAATGGTGGAGGCGGGCCTTGCCGCGGCGGCGTACGTGGCGCTGTATCAGCCTTTGGCCAAGCGGGATTACCCGGCTATCAGCGGCGTGGTGAGCGCGGCGCGCGCGTTTTACAACACGTCGGGCTGGGTGTTTGCGGGCATTACGCTTCTGTTCAGCATTCTCTACCCCATCTTTGTGCCGGTGATGGACGTAAACGGCGTGCAGATGACCAACCTCAGCGTTATGGCGCTGATCATCGCCATGGGCGTGAGCGGTACGCTGGAGTTTTTCACCATGTCGCGCTTCCGCGTGCTTTTGACAGCCGATCAGCACACCTATGTGGTGTCGCTGGCCAGCATGGCGTCGCTGCTGCTTTCGACCACGCTGCTGGTGGTGCTGCCCTTTATGGGCATGGACGTCATCGTGGTGCGTCTGGCGGCGTCGCTGACCATTCTTTTGCGCGCGGTGCTGCTCAATCGCTACGTCAAAAAGCACTATGCACAGGTGGACGTGCATGCAAAGCCCAACAAAGGCGCGCTTGCCAAGCGCTGGGATGCGCTGTATGTGGAGCTTACCAAGGTGTTCCAGCAGGGCGCGGGCGTGATCCTTGGCACGGTCATCACCCGCGAGCCGGGCGTTTTGAGCGTGTACGGCGTGTATCACATGGTGACGGTGGGCCTGTGGGGCATTCTGAAAATGGCCACCACCGGCATTTACTCCATCTTCGGCAACCTGCTGGTCAGCGGCGACAAGGAGCGTTTCCGCCGTGCCTACAACGACTTTGAGTGCCTGTATCATCTGGGCGTGACCATTCTTTTCGGCGTGGCGGCGGTGCTCATCGTGCCGTTTGTCAACCTCTACACCCACGGCATCCACGACGTGAACTACGACGTGCCGGTTTTGGGCTTGCTCATCATTTTTGAGGCGCTCACCACGCACTGCAAAATTCCCTTTGAGCTGATGATCTCGGCCAGCGGCAAGTTCCGCGAGGTGCGCAGCCACTGCGTATGGCAGGTGGCGGTGAGCATCATTGCCGGCTGCGTGCTGGGCCTGCTTGGCCTGCGCTGGGGCGCCGACTGGTCGCTGTGCGGCATCGTCATCGGCGTGAGCCTTGGCAATCTGGTGTTTACGGCGTTTGAGCTGCGCTACATCCCCAAAGCCGTCACGGGTTTGGACTGGAAGCCCAGCCTTGTGCGCATCATCCGCATGTTTGTGACGGTGGCGGTCATCGCCGCGCCCTGCCTGATCCTGATCGACGCGCCGCGCCGCTTCTTCACGTGGCTGATGTATGCGTTCCTGCTGGTCATCTACGCGGCTGCTGTGGCCTTCCTGTCGGCATGGCTGTTTGACCGCAGGACCATGAAGTCGCTGTTTGAGAGGCTTATGCACCTGATGAACCGTTTCGCCCACTAAGGCGGCAGTGCCGCCTTCCACATTACACGGTGCTTTTTCCACACAAAGGAGGAAAAATCCATGTCTTACCTTGACAACACCTACGGCATGCGCGATCTGCAGCAGATGCTGCTTGATATGATGCTTGAGCTGGACGCCATCTGCCGCAAGCACGACATTCCCTATACGCTGCTTGGCGGCACCATGCTTGGCGCGGTGCGCGACGGCGGCTTCATCCCGTGGGATGACGACCTTGACCTTGCCTTTACCGCGGCGGACCTGAAAAAGCTGGCGGACATCCTGCCTGCCGAGACCGACCGCTATGTGCTCACCTTCGAGGATACGTGGGTGGCGCGCATCGTGCCGCGCGAGCCCATCAACGGCCAGCGTCCGTTCCTGGACCTGTTCCACTTTGAGGGCATCAGCAACGAGCCGTGGAAGCAGAAGGCGAAGGTATTCATTCTGCAGCTTTTGCAGGGCATGCTCAAGGAGGACGCCGACTACAGCCGCTTCAGCCTGAAAAACCGCATCCTGCTCAAAACCACGCATGCGCTGGGCTGCCTGTTCACCAAAAAGGCGAAGCTGGCCATGTACCGCTGGGTGGGCGCGCATGTGTTCACCGGCGACGGCACGCTGCTGCATGTGCCAGACGAGCAGTTTGCCTGCATCAAGCTGGTGTATCCGGCGAAGTATGCGCAGGAGTATCAGGACATCCCCTTTGAGGGCTATCCGCTGCGCGTAAGCAGCCACTACCACGACATGCTGGTTCTGCACTACGGCGACTACATGACCCCTCCCCCCGAAAAAGAGCGCGTGAGCAAGCACGATAAGCAGCGCGAAGCCTGAGGAGCATTTTCACATGAAGAAAATCATCACCTACGGCACGTTTGACCTGCTGCACTACGGCCACATCAACATTCTGCGCCGCGCCCGCGAGCTGGGCGACTATCTGGTGGTGGCCCTTTCCACCGACGAGTTCAACTGGAACGAAAAGCAGAAGAAGTGCTACTTCACCTACGAGCAGCGCAAGATGCTGCTGGAATCCATCCGCTACGTCGACCGCGTGATTCCCGAAACCTGCTGGGAGCAGAAGCGCACCGACATCCACGACTTTGACATCGACGTGTTTGTCATGGGGGACGACTGGGAGGGCAAGTTCGACTTTCTGCGCGAAGAGGGCGCGGAGGTCATCTATCTGCCGCGCACGCCGGAAATTTCCAGCACGCAGATCAAGCAGGATTTGAAAAAGTGAACGGAAACGGGGGCCGAAAACCGGCCTTCGTTTTTTGTTTGCTGATTTTTGTACAAGCGATTGCACAACCAAGAAAAACATGGTAAGATTGTTGTACATTTCAACATGCGGAGGCTACGAAAGAACATGCTGAAAAAGGTTTTTGGGGTAATGATGATGATGGCGCTGCTGTTTTGCACGGCGGCTGCGGCGGAGGAGGTCAAAACCTTTGAGGTGACCACCCTCCAGCAGCTGGCGGCTGCTGTGGAGGAGATCAATGCCGCAGCTGCGGCCACGCCCGAGGGGCAGACGGCTCCTCTTTGCAGGGTGCGCATCCTCAACGACCTCACCGGCGACGGCACGATGGTCGGCGGCGTAATGATGAGCTTTCAGGAGCGCGTGCGCGTCATCGTGGAGGGCGTGGGCGACAAAGCGCCTGTGCTCACAATGGACTATACCGCTCTGAAGCACAAGTATACCGCCTTTATCGAGGCAGGTGAAGGCGCATGGATCAGCGTCAGCAACCTGATCGTGGACTTTAAGGGCAGCACGAACGCGCTGGGCGCTGCAGGCGTGGTGGGCGCAGACGCCCAAGTCAGCATTGCCGGCTGTACCTTCCGCAACCTGGAAGACTGCTACGACGGATGGTGGACCTATGTGCGATGCCCGGTGTCTGCGATGGAGGGCAGTGTTTCCGTAAAGGACTGTGTGTTTGAAAACAACCATTCCTTCAACTTTTTTCCGGGCTCCGGCTGCGTGTCCAGCTATGGGGCTGACGTGACCATTGAAGGCAGCACCTTCCGCAACAACGGCTATGAAAATGCCTATGGAAGCTGCATCAACGTCATGGGCCTTCCAAACACCCTTGCTGTGAAGGACTGCACCTTTACCGGCAACGCCTACCCGCAGTCGCCCTGTATTGCAGCAGCCGGCGTATCGGCGACGGTCACGGGCTGCACGTTCACCAGCAACACTTCCCCACATTCCAAAACGGATGCTCGCTACACAAGCGACGGCGCGGGCGCGGTGAAGTTCAGCCAGTCTGATGTGTGCATCGACGATTGCACCTTCAGCCAAAACACCACCGACCTGTCCGGCGGCGCGATGCTGCTGATGTACGGCACCAGCGCCAAAATTACCAACTCCGCCTTCACCGGCAACGAGGCCGTCACCCATGGCGGCGCCATCTGTGTGGCGGACTTCTTCAGCGAAAACGAAGAGGACATTTCCACCCTCACTGTGGAAAACACCACCTTCACAGGGAACATCGCCAAGTGTCTCTACGATAAGGACGACCACCGCGGCGACAACTACGCCCCCGGCGGAGGCGCCATCTATGTGCACCCGGCCTGCAAACTGACGCTGGGCGAGGGCACCGTGCTTACGCAGAACGAGGCGCAAAACTATGGCAACGGCGGCGCGTTGTACGCCGGCTACGACGGCGTGGTCATCATCGACGGCGCTGTGATGGAAAACAACAAGGCAGCAGCCCACGGCGGCGCGGTGTACCTGGAGGGCGCGGGCGACTTTGCAGGCGAGCAGGGCTCGCATGACGACCCGAACGCTGCTCCGCCCAAGAGCTACGGCAAAGGCGCTGTGCTCACCATGAACGACGGCCTCATCACCGGCAACCATGCCGGCCTCAGCGGCGGCGCGGTGTATGCAGCCGGGCAGACCATGGCCAACCAGACCGAGTACCGCGGCGCGCAGTTCATCATGAAGGGCGGCGTGATCACCGCCAACCAGGCTGACGACATGGGCGGCGGCGTGTATGTGCAGGCCAATGAGGAAGGCGAGCAGGCCGGTGAATTCATCATGACCGGCGGCGCGGTGTACTTCAACGTGGCCGGTGAAAACGGCAACACCTCCACCGGCGCGGCGGATGCAGGCGCAGAGGTGTACTGCGAGGGCGGCAACGCCACCATCAGCGTTGTCAGCGCCGCCGACATCACCCGCTATATCCAGAACCCGGCCAATGCCTTCGTGCCTGCAAAGGACAGGCAGGTATGGTTCACCAACTGGTACGACGACTACAGCGACCAGTGCCCCACCTACGGCAAGGGCGCGGGCAAGCAGGGCACCGGCGTAAACACCGGGCGCTACATGTCCAGCCTGACCATCGACCGCATGGTGTATCATCCGCATGCAAACGACAGCGCCTACAACGCGCTGATCCTTGACCGTGAGACCCAGCTGAAGCTGCACAAGCAGGAGAAGAACGCCTCTGAAATGAAGGGGCAGTACTTCGTGTTTGAGATCACCCTGCCCAGCCTGCCGCCGACTGAACTTGCCGGCAAGCTGTACCCGGTGACCTTCACGCAAAACGTGATCTGCCCGTCTGTGAGCACCCTGCCCGACGGACGGCCCGCCATCGACCTGAGCAGCGGCAAGGTCACGCTGTTCATGAAGTCCGGCGACAACCTCGAAATCGGCGGCCTGCCTGCGGGCACGCAGTTCAAAATTGTCGAGACGGATCACGCCGGTCTGCCGGATGTGGACATCAGCAGCGGCAACGTGATCACCCCGGATATCAACCTGCCCAAGTACGTTATTACCGGCTCCACCGTCACCAGCTGGAACGGCGGCCGCACCCGGTCGGACGTGTTCTACCACAACAATACGGATGAGCCGTCTGTGCCTGCCACCGGCGACGACAACCGCCCGCTGCTGTGGCTGGCACTGTGCCTGCTGAGCGCAGGAATGCTTTGCGCAGCGCGGCGTAAGGTGAACGGGTAAATGAAAAAGTCCTCCCCAAAGGGAGGACTTTTTTGTGTGCAGCCGGTTACATGGCCTGAGAAATTGTGTCCAGAATTTCCTGCTCCTGCTGGGGCAGGGGGATCTCCGGGTCGTACTGCACGGGCTTGCTCACGGTGATCTTGTGGTTTTTGTGGTCGATGTGCACGGGGTAGAACTTCAGCTTCAGCCCAAGGGTGCGCCACGCCATGGGCGCGATCTGCAAAAAGCCCTTGTTCAGCTGCATATGGTGGCTCTTGTAGCCGCTGGGCTGCTGGGCGAAGATGATGAGATGCTCGCCATCCTTCAGGATGCTGATGCTCTGACGGAAGGTTTTGATGACCTGCATGTCGTGGTACACCCTCACGCCGGGCACGGTGTTCAGGATGGGCGGCAGCACCGCAGCGGCCAGATAGGGCAGCGTGGCGTTGTACAGCGGCTCCAGCTTGCAGCCGGGCTCCCACCAAAAGTCCTGCCGCACATAGGCGGGCACGGTTTTGCGGTCGGCAATGCCGGCGTTGAACCACGGGCGGCAGGTATCGCACAGTTCAAAGTGCGCCATCATGTCAATGGGCCCCAGCGCGCCCGCGTGATTGGGGCAGAAAACCGCCGGTTCGCCGTCGAAGGGCTCGGCCCAGACGGTTTCCATTTTAGGGGTGAAGGCACGCACGACGCCGCGCACGGCCAGAAAGGATTTTTTCATTTCCATAAAGGTTGCTCCTTCGTCAAAAAGCGGCGTAAACCGCAGAATATGTTATAGCACACGCCAAAAGTGTTTTGCAATGAGAAGGGCGGTTTGTTTACACACCGTTCATTTTTAAGGGCGGAGGCTTGCAAGCCCAACAGTTTATGATATAATAAAAATATCCGTGTTCGATCTTATTTTGCAAAATGGAGGAATATATCATGGCGAAGATCATTGGCTCCGCTCTGCCCAATATGCCCTGGGAACCCAAGCCCGAAGGCTGCACCGAACCCGTGTGGCGCTACAGCAAAAACCCCATCATCAACCGCTTTGGCAACAAGCGCTCCAACAGCGTCTTTAACTCCGCCGTCGTGCCCTTTGAGGATGGCTATGCCGGCGTGTTCCGCTGCGACAGCCGCTCCATTTCGATGGACCTGTTCGCCGGCCGCTCCAAAAACGCGCTGGACTGGGAAATCAACGACGATCCCCTGGTTTTTGAGGACGACTGCGACCCCGAGGTGCTCAAAAAGGAATACCGCTACGACGCGCGTATCACTCCCATTGAGGACAAGTACTACATCACCTGGTGCAACGGCTATCATGGCCCCACCATCGGCGTGGGCTGGACCAAGGACTTCAAAACCTTCCACCAGCTGGAGAACGCCTACCTGCCCTTCAACCGCAACGGCGTGCTGTTCCCGCGTAAGATCAACGGCATGTACATGATGATGAGCCGTCCCTCCGATAACGGCCACACCCCCTTTGGCGACATCTACGTCAGCCAGTCTCCCGACATGGAGTTCTGGGGCCGTCACCGCTACATGATGGGCACCGTGCCCGGCAACGACAGCGCCTGGCAGGCCACCAAGATCGGCCCGGGCCCCACGCCCATCGAGACCGATGAGGGCTGGCTGCTCATCTACCACGGCGTGCTCAACACCTGCAACGGCTTTGTGTACCGCATGGGCGTCGCCATCCTCGACATCAACGAGCCCTGGAAGGTGAAGTACCGCTCCAGCGACTACATCATGGCTCCGTGGGAGCTGTACGAGTGCGTGGGCGACGTGCCCAACGTCGTGTTCCCCTGCGCCACCCTGCAGGACGCCGACACCGGCCGCATCGCCATCTACTATGGCTGCGCCGACACCGTCACCGGCGTTGCCTTCACCACCGTGGACGAGCTGGTGAACTACGCCAAGGAACATAATATGGCCAAGTAATCAGGAGATTTGGGCGGCAGTTTTGCCGCCCAAAATCCTCTCTCCACATCAATCAACCGAGGTGATCTTATGCCTATGTTTTTTCTGGACAAGCGCGTGCAGGGCATCTGCGACCAGCTGAAAAAGCAGGCCGTGGTGCAGAACGTGCGCCTGTCCGGCTGGCAGTACAAGGAGGGCAACTTCCTGCGCCCTGCCGACGCCGACGCCGCGCCCGCGCCCTATCAGCCCTTTGACAGCCTGAGCATGCACTGGTACGGCCCTGACCGCCATTACTGGTTCACCGCGCAGGTCACCGTGCCCGACAGCTTCGACGGCAAGCCCCTGTGGATGCACGTCGCCACCCAGATCGACGAGTGGGACGACGGCAAAAACCCGCAGTTTCTGCTCTTCATCGACGGCGATCCCGTGCAGGGCATCGACATGAACCACCGCGACGTGCTCATCACCCGCGAGGCGCAATCCGGCCGCACCTACCGCATCGACCTGCAAAGCTACACCGGCACCCTGCACAGCGAGTTTAACCTCATCGTGTATCTGCAGCACATCGACCCCGACGTGATGGGGCTGTACTGGGATCTGCAGGTGCCGCTGCAGGGCCTTGTGCGCATGGACGAGCAGAGCCAGAGCTATATGGCGCTGGTGCGCGTGATGAACGAGGCCGTCAACCTGCTGGATCTGCGCACGCCCTATCACCGCTCGTACCTCAACGGCGGCCCCTCCATGCCCGAGGACATGCCCGTGGTGCCGCACAGCGAGGCCTATTTTGCCTCCATCCGTGCGGCGCGCGCCTACCTCAAAAAGCACCTGTACGAGGATCTGGCCGGTCACGACGAGATCATCGCCACCTGCATCGGCCACACCCATATCGACGTGGCGTGGTGGTGGACCGTGGCGCAGACCCGCGAAAAGACCGCCCGCAGCTTTGGCACGGTGCTCAAGCTGATGGAGGAATACCCTGCGTACAAGTTCATGTCCAGCCAGGCCCAGCTGTACCAGTTCCTGAAGGAACGCTACCCGGAGCTGTACCAGCGCGTGAAGCAGCGCGTGGCAGAGGGCCGTTGGGAGCCCGAGGGCGGCATGTGGGTCGAGGCCGACTGCAACGTCAGCAGCGGCGAAAGCCTGGTGCGCCAGTTCATCCACGGCAAGAAGTTCTTTAAGGAAGAGTTCGGCGTGGACAACAAAATTCTGTGGCTGCCCGACGTGTTCGGCTATTCCGGCGCGCTGCCGCAGATCATGAAAAAGTGCGGCATCGACTATTTCATGACCACCAAGATCGCGTGGAACCAGTTCAACAAGTTCCCCTATGATACCCTCATGTGGCGCGGCATCGACGGCACCGAGGTGCTCACCCACCTCATCACCACGCAGGACCCCGGTCAGGACCGCAACAGCTTTTTCACCACCTACAACGGCAAGCTGCACCCCGAGGCCCTGCAGGCCGGCTGGAACCGTTACCAGAACAAGGATATCAACAACGACATCCTCGTCTCCTTCGGTCACGGCGACGGCGGCGGCGGCCCCACCCGCGCCATGCTTGAAACCGGCGACCGCCTTGCCTGCGGCGTGACGGGCATCCCGAAGGTGCGTCAGGAAGGCGCGCTCACCTATTTCCGCGAGCTGGAACAGCGCGTGGCCGGAAACCGCCGCCTGCCCACGTGGGAGGGCGAACTCTACCTTGAATACCACCGCGGCACCTATACCTCCATGGCCCGCAACAAGCGGTCAAACCGCAAGGCCGAGCTGCACATGATGGATCTGGAGCTGTTTGCGGTGCTGTGCGCCAAACAGCTGGGCTACCCCGCCGAAGAGATCGACAAGATGTGGAAGACCATCCTCATCAACCAGTTCCACGACATCCTGCCCGGCTCGTCCATCCACGAGGTGTACGAGGTCACCAAAAAAGAATACGCCCAGCTGGAAGAGCACATTGCCCGCCTGCAGGGCGAGCGCGTGAAGCTGCTCACCGCCCCCGGCGAAAATGTGACCGTGTACAATACCAAGGGCTTTGAAAGCAGCGAGATCGTCGAACTGGGCGACATCGGCTGCACCGCCCTGCGCGACGAAAACGGCGCCCTCTATCCCGTGCAGCAGACCGAAAAGGGCGCTGTGGCCTATGTGCGCGGCCTGCCCGCCAAGGGCTGGAAGGTGCTTGAAAAGGCCGACGCGGCCGCTGAATGCCCCTTCAAACTGGAAGGCAATGTGCTTGAAACGCCCTTCTACACCCTTGAGCTGGACGACACCGCCGCCTTTAAGCGCCTGTACGACAAGGAAAACGACCGCGAGGTATTGAAGCCCGGTCAGGTGGGCAACCTGCTTCGCGTCTACGAGGACAAGCCCATCTACTACGACAACTGGGACATCGACATCTTCTACACCGAAAAGTACTGGGACGTCACCGACGTGCAGTCCCTCAAGTGGACGGAGATGGGCCCCGTGCGCGCCACGCTCGAAATTGAGCGCAGGTTCTCCGGCAGCCTCATCCGCCAGAAGATCCACTTCTACGCCGACAGCCGCCGCATCGACTTTGACACCTGGGCCGACTGGCAGGAGCATCAGCACCTGCTGAAGGTGCACTTCCCCGTGGACGTGCACAGCGACGAGGCCACCTTCGACATTCAGTTCGGCAACCTCAAGCGCAAGGTACACACCAACACCAGCTGGGACTGGGCGCGCTTTGAGACCTGCGCCCAGAAGTGGATGGACTTCAGCGAGGGCCACTACGGCGTAAGCCTGCTCAACGACTGCAAGTACGGCCACTCCGTGCAAAACGGCCTGCTGGGGCTGACCCTCATCAAGTCCGGCATCGAGCCCAACCCCGTCACCGACCGCGGCGAGCACGTGTTCACCTACGCCATCTACCCCCACGCCGAGGGATGGCAGCAGGCCGGCACCGTGCAGGAGGCCTACCGCCTCAACCAGCCCGCTATCGCCGTATGCGGCGGAGGCAAGGCCGGCAGCTTCTCGCTGTGCAGTGTGACCGCGCCCAATGTGGTGCTTGAGACCGTGAAGCAGGCCGAGGACGGCGACGGCTTCATCGTGCGCATGTACGAGTGCGACAACGCCCGCACCCGCACCTCCTTCGTGTGGAACCGCCCCGTGGCCTCCATCGAGGAATGCAATTGCGTCGAAGAAAAGGTCTGCGACCTGCCCGTTACCGACGGCCAGGTGACGTTTACCCTCAAACCTCTGGAAATCAAAACCCTTCGCATCCATGAGCGGTAACGGTGGGGAGACGCCCGGGGACGCTGTCCCCTGGACCCCTGGCAGGGGCCTTGCCCCTGCACCCATCTCTGATGCCCATTTTATGGGCATCAGGGATTTTTTTATGTGTTTGGGGCGGGAACGCAGACCGCCGGGGCACATACAGGTGCCCCGGCTCGCATGGGGGGTGGGCAAGGACTAGACACCGCAACTCCCCCATCCCGCCGCAAAGAGAAAGATGCCATGCTGGGGTCTGGGGCTCTGCCCCAGCGCGGGAAGGGGGGAGACGGGGAGTCCAGAGGGGTGTCACGGGGGGACCGGTGCGGGGTCCCCCCAGACATCCCTCTGGCCCGAGCGGAGCGGAGAGAAACCGCTGCGCACCGGCAGTGTGCTCAATAGGCTGAGCAGCCAAGCCACATTGGCGGCGCGTAAGCTGCCGCCGTCAGCAGCGAAGCTGATTATACTGTACCGCAAGGTACAACCCCCCCGGGCTTCCGCTCAAAGCGGGGAAGAAGAACTTTCTTCTTCCCTTCCTTGTTGCCCGTGCGCCTTTTCTGTGGCATAATAAAAAGACCGACTTTATCAACGAGAGCAGGTTTACCACATGGCTAAGAAAAAAGGCGGCTTCACCGGCCGCATCGGTTTTGTGCTGGCGGCAGCCGGCAGCGCTGTGGGCGTGGGCAATATCTGGCGGTTCCCCTATCTGGCTGCCAAGGACGGCGGCGGATTGTTTTTGCTCGTCTATCTGCTGCTGGTGCTCACGTTTGGCTTTTCGCTGCTGGCCACTGATATCATCATCGGCCGCAAAACCCGCTGCAGCGCGCCTGCGGCCTTTGCAAGCGTGCGCAAGGGCTGGGGCTTCCTTGGCAAAATGACCTTTGCCGTGCCTGCGATCATTCTGCCGTACTACTGCGTCATCGGCGGATGGATCCTGAAATACATGTGCGACTATCTGGTGGGCCGCGGCGGTATTGCCGCGCAGGATGGCTATTTCAGCGCCTTCATCCAGTCGCCTGCCGCGCCCATCGTGTTTATGCTGGTGTACATGGCGCTGACGGCGTTTGTGGTGTATGCCGGTGTGGAAAAGGGCATCGAGCGCTTCTCGCGCATCGTGATGCCGGCGCTGATCTTGATCGTGGCGGGCATTGCGGTGTTTTCGCTCACCCTCAGTCATACCGGCGCTGACGGCGTCACCCGCACCGGCCTGCAGGGTTTGAAGGTGTACCTCATCCCCGATTTTACCGGGCTTACCTTCAGCCGTTTCCTGCAGGTGCTTTTGGACGCCATGAGCCAGCTGTTCTTCTCGCTGAGCGTTTCCATGGGCATCATGGTCACCTATGGCTCCTATGTGGACAGCGAAGTCGACCTGAACAAGTCGGTCAGGCAGATCGAGCTGTGCGACACGGGCGTGGCGATTTTGATGGGCATGATGATCATCCCCGCGGTATATGTGTTCAGCGGCACCGAGGGCATGGCCTCCGGCCCCAGCCTCATGTTTGTGTCGCTTCCCAAGGTGTTTGAAAGCATGGGCTTCGTGGGCAGCGTGGTTGGCCTGCTGTTCTTTGTGATGGTAACATTTGCGGCGCTCACGTCCAGCGTGTCCATCATGGAAACGCTGGTGGCCAGCTGCATGCAGGCCTTTGGTGCGGGACGCAAAAAGGTCAGCCTCATCGTGACGGGCATCGCGTCTGTGGCGGCGGTGCTGGTGTGCCTGGGTTACAATGTGCTGTATTTCAGCGTACCCCTGCCCAACGGCTCCGCCGGCCAGCTGCTGGACGTGATGGACTACATCAGCAACCTCTTCCTGATGCCCATCATTTCGCTGCTTACGTGCATTTTCATCGGCTGGGTGGTTGGCCCCCAGTGGGCCATCGACGAGGTGGAGGTCGGCGGCCACACCTTCAGCCGCAAGCGCATGTATGCCTTCATGATCCGCTTCGCCGCCCCGGCGCTGATGCTGGTGCTGTTTTTGCAGTCGGTGGGGCTGCTGAAGTAAAAAAATGGAAACGTTGCAGTATCACATAGTTGATGTGTGATACTGCTTTATTTTTCAACAAAAAAAGCTGGAAGTATTGCTATTGTTTACAGATGTTGTTATAATTTATATGTTTGTAACATTTTTGCAAACAGAACATTTGAAGGGGTTGCATACCCATGAAGCAGCTGAAGACACTGGTTTTTGTGATGGCATTTGTGATGATGATGATTTTGTGCGCAGGCGCGCTGGCGGAGGGGGACGATGTGACCTTCACCGTGAATGTTATCGACTCCTATACAAAAGAGCCGGTGAAACGCACGCTGATGCTTACGCATTCGCAGTGCCTGTTTACCAATCACGAACCGGAAACGTGCGGCTGCTTTAATGATTATGCACAAACAATGATCCTCAACGGGCTTACACCCTGTGAATGCGGCACGTCCTGGTGGCCGCGCGCCGAGGAATACAAAGACGTCAGCACAGCAACCTTCACGCTGAAGCGCGGGCATAAGTATGTACTGGCCCCCTACTTCAATCCGTTTGGTCATGGCGAGGATTACCTGTACCAGATTCCCGGCGCCTATTTTTATGCTGATGAAGAAACCGGCGAGATCTCCTGGTATAAAAACGGCTTGAATCTTACACAGACAGGCAAAAATGAATTTCTGATCACCATGGAAAGCCATTTTGAGCCTGCAACGGTTTCCATCAATGCCACCAAACTGATGGATGGCAAAACGCCTGATGAACAGAAGTTTGCCTTCCATTTGTGGAAGCTGACGGATGAACAGATGAAGCAGGTATTCGCCCCGGAAGGCCTGATTCTGGAAGAGGACTTTGCTGACGTGGATATCGACAGCCTGCCGGAAGACTTTACGATAGAGGATCTTATCACTCCGGAAATCCTTGATAAAGCGATAAACCGTCTGCGTGACAGACTGAAACCATATCCTTCTGAGATCGTCTATAACGACGGCGGAAAAATTGCTATTCACAACAAGGAATACAACGCCTACAACATGCCTGAAAGCATGCAGAAAACCTTCAATTATGTGATTGCCGAGGTTATCGAGCCCGGCAAACCCATCTGCTACGATAAGGCTGTGTATGGTATTTCCGCTTCTCTTTGGGCTTACTACAACACTCTGCCGAGCAGTCTGGAGGATGACTGGGAACCATCTCCGGGAATGATGTACGGCGAAGCCAAAGAGCCTATTCGCTATGACGTCAACTTTATCTGTGGCATCAATAGCGAAGAGGGGCTCATTGCCCTTGAGGGCGAGGAGGCTCAGAAAGTGGACACGAAGGACATCTTCATCTTCCGCAACCGCACCTGCCCCTTCTACAACCCCGGCGAGTCGGAGACTCCCGCTGCCCCCGCCGTGCCCCAGACCGGCGACAACAGCTCCATCATGCTGTGGCTGGCGCTGGTTTGTGTAAGCGGCATGGCGCTGCTGGGTATGAACCGCAAAAAAGCCTGAGAATATGCAAAACGTTTGATTTCGAAAGGATGTATACCTGTGAACTGGCTGAAGAAACTGGTTTTTGCGGCTGCATTTGCATTAATAATGGTTTTGTGCGCGTTCGCGCTGGCGGAGGAGGACACCGTTGAACTGACCCTGCACATGATCGATCCAGTTGCCGATCGGAAGGCTGGCGGCAACGTGTTTTTGGCGCACGGCGAATGTCTGGAGTGGGGGCACTGGGGCGGCAAAAGAGAATGTGACTGCTTTATTTGTCCCTGCGGAGAAGAATGGCGTCATGACGATTTTTCCGCCGCCCGTCAGGACCGGAGAAGTGAAAATTTTGACAAAACCACAACCGTCACGGTCAAAAAGGGGCATATGTACCGGTGCTATGCATATTGCGGATACGATCATGTGCCGCTTGGATCTGATCATATGCAGCTGATCAGCTATGTTGTGGACTATACCGGCGACAGCATCGTCATTTATGAAGAGAATGACGAAACCAAAACCAACATCAATACCAATGGCAAAAACGAGCTCACCTTTGCTTATGAGCCGCTGTACACGCCTGCCAGCTATACCTTTGAAGGTGCTGTTACGCTGGATGGCTGTATTCCCGAAGATGAGGCGTTCGGCTTTCATGTGTGGGAGCTGACCAGGGAACAGAAAGAGGCCATTTTTAACCAGGAAGGTCTGGTGACGCCTGAGAACTTTCCCGAAATTCCGCTTGGTGCGTGGGATCCCGATTGGATTCCCACAGAAGAAGAACAAGAGTTTATGCTCCGTTTCATGGAGAAAGAACTTCCCCGCAGGGTGGCAAAGCTGATTCGCCAGCGCCTGCAGGATTTTCCGGTGACGGATACGATCTATTCACAGGGTGACAAAATCAGCTACACGACCAGAGAATTTACGTTCTATGACCTTGAACAGGGCTATCCGGGATCGAAGTACGGGGAATTCTTTTATGTGATCGCAGCCGCGCCCACCCCCTGTGATCCGGTTTGTTATGACGAATCCGTTTTTGGCTTCGGTCTGTTTGTGCAAGGGTTTAACCCGCCGACGCCTGTCGACGACACATATGCCGTAACCGTAAGCCAAAGAC
Organism: Clostridia bacterium; assembly: GCA_017473345.1. Taxonomy (GTDB): domain Bacteria; phylum Bacillota; class Clostridia; order Christensenellales; family Aristaeellaceae; genus Limiplasma. The sequence goes on from JAFULL010000009.1 coordinate 15,734, forward strand.
CTTTGAGTATGTACTTCTTCGATTTTGAGGCCTTCAGTCCTGAATACGGTTTTGTGGAAATGAACGATATCCAGTCACTGAAAGAGGGCTTGCGTTTCGCACACCGAATTTGTCCCTTCTACAACCCCGGCGAGCCGGAGGCTCCCGCTGTGCCCCGGACCGGCGACAACAGCCCCATCATGCTGTGGCTGGCGCTGGCTTGCGTCAGCGGCATGGCGCTGCTGGGTATGAACCGCAAAAAAGCCTGACCCCCGGGGTCAGGCTTTTTGTTGCTTTTGCATGGTTTATGGGGTACAATGGCAAGCGAAAAATCCACCTTCAGGAAGGACGTTTGCCATGCTGCCCCTGTTTGTTTTGTGCCTTGTGCTGTTTTACACCTTCCAGTCGCTGTTCACGCGCCTGTACAACATCAACTACGCCCCCGCTGACAAGAGCATGACCACGTCGGTATTTGCCATCTGCTTTGGCGGCTTCATCGGGCTTAGCACGCTCATCGCCAACGGCTTTTCCTTCACCCCTGCATGGCAGACGGTGCTGTGGGGCGTGGCCAATGCGTTCATGCTGTGGCTGTACAACGTGTCCATGATCAAGGCGGGCGACCGCGGCTCCTACGCGTTTATGATGGTCACCGCCGTGGTGGGCGCGATCGTCGTGCCACTGGTGGTGGATGCGCTGTTTATGGGCGAAACCGTCACCGCGCTGCAGGGCGCGGCCATCGCGCTGATGCTGTGCTCCTTCGTGGTGATGAACGCGCGCGGCATGTCGCTTGAAACGCTGCGCGGCGCAAGCGGCGGCTATTATATGTGGTGCGGCCTGCTGTTTATGGCCAACGGCCTGTACGCCACCATTATGAACGTGCAGCAGGGCACCATGGGCAGCGAGCAGAGCCCCGAGATGATCGTGATCACCTATCTGGGCATGGCGCTCATCGTCATCGCCATCGAGTGCTTCCGCGGCGGCGCGAAGAAGCTGGCCGCCGGTTTTGCCATGGGCAAAAAGAGCGCGCTGTTCGTGCTGGGCTGCGTGATTGTGGCGACGCTTGCCAGCAACCTGCTGCTGTATACCCTCAGCCTCATGAACGCCAGCATCCTCTACACCATCGAAAACGGCGGCGTGCTGGTGCTGTCGGCCATTTTCTCGTGCATCTTCTTCCGTGAAAAGCTGCATTGGGAGCAGATGGTAGGCATCGGCATGGCCGTGGCCAGCATCGTGATGATCAGCCTTTAAGCGGGGATGTTTTCACGCATCAGCCGGTAGACAGCCGCCGCCAGCGGCACCGCCAGCAGCATGCCGAAGATGCCCATCAGGCTGCCGCCCACAGTGACGGCTGCCAGCACCCAGATGCCCGGCAGGCCGAGCGATGCGCCCACCACGCGCGGGTAGATGAGGTTGCCCTCCAGCTGCTGCAGCACCACCAGAAACACCAGAAAGATGAGCGCCTGCACGGGCGAGATGGTCAGGATCATAAATGCGCCCACCGCCGCGCCGATGTATGCGCCCGCGACGGGGATCAGCGCCGTGAAGGCCACCAGCGCGCCGATCATGGTGGCGTAGGGCAATTGCAAAATCAGCATGCCCACGGTGCACAGCGCGCCCAGAATGAGCGCCTCGGTGCACTGGCCCACGATGTAGCGGTGAAAGCTGTCGTTAAGCACGCGCAGCACATAGCAGGCGCGGTCGTAGTGCGCAGGCTTCAGGGCAAAACGCATCAGCCGGTGGCACTGCATGCGCAGGCGGTCCTTGCCGGAAAGCAGGTAGATGGTGAAGATGACGCTCAAAAGCGTCGTCACCGCGCCGGAGAACACGGTCGATACCGTGCCCGCCACAAAGCCGACCACGCCGCCCAGACCGCTGGATACAAACTTCGTCAGTTCCGCGATGCGCTCGCGCCAGTTGATGCTCTGCGTCAGTTTGCGGATCTCGTCCGGCAGCCATTCCAGACTCTGCAGCCATACGCTCAGCCGCTCCAGCGCGCCGGGCACCTCGGCCCACAGCACCTTCACTGCCGAGATCAGCTGCGGCACCACCAGTACAACAATCAGCGCAACGATCAAAACCAGCGTGAGGGCAGCCGCCAGCATGCACACCGGGCGGCGGCTCTTCTGCGCCGCCGGGGCTTTGAAGTAGTGGCGCTCATAAAAGCTCATCAGGATATTCAGAATATACGCCGCCGCCGCGCCAATGATCAGCGGCGAGGCAGCGCCTGCCAACAGGCCCAGCAGGTTTACGAATGTATGCCAGTATGTGATGGCCAGAAACAGCGCAAAGGCCGACACACCCACGCGCAGGCAGCTTTTCCAGCTGATATTCACACCATCCACTCCGTTTCGTTTTGGAATCAACAGCTACAGTATAGTTTGGCACGCAGCCAAAAGCAATAAACAGTCTGTAAACTTTTTGAAGGAGGCAGCCCCATGCACACCCGCGAATGGACGGCGCTTGAAAACATTCGCCGCGAGATGGAATCCATCCCCGGCCATCTTGGTTTTTACTACTTGAACCTCGTTACCGGCTTTGAGTACGGCGTGCGCGAGGACGAACCCTTCGGCGCGGCAAGCGTGATCAAGCTGCCGGTGTTTCTCTACATTCTCCAAAAAGCGGCGCTTGGCGAAATGAGCCTTGACGAGAAATTGACCGTCACCGCCGACGACAAGGTGCCTATCTGCGGTGCTTTGACCCTGTTTACCGGCGACGTTGAAGCCGATGTGCGCACCCTGTGCCGCCTGATGATCTCCCTGAGCGACAACACCGCCACCAACAAGCTCATCCGTCACTGCGGCATCGAAAACCTGCAGCGCGGCTTTGCTGAAATGGGCCTGCACACCACGCAGCTCAACCGGCTGCTGTTTGACAGCGAGGCCTCCAGCCGCGGCGTGACCAACGATATCTGTCCGCGCGAGATGGGCGCGCTGCTGAAGCAGTTGTACGAAGGCAGCTTTGTCAGCCCCGACGTATGCCGCGAGGCCCTCGACGTTCTGCTTTTGCAGCAGGTGGATCACAAGCTCAACGGCAAGCTGTGCTGCCGCGTGGACGTGGCCCACAAGACCGGCGAGGACGACGAGCTGAGCAACGACGTGGGCATCGTTTACGCGCCCCAGCCCTTCGTGGTCTGCTTTGCCGGCCACCGCACCGACGTGTACCTCTGGGAGGACCTCATTCGTCGCGGCACCTACGATTTGTGGGCCGCGCAGAGCGACATGTGAATACGAAAAAACCGTCCTGCAAAAGCGGGACGGTTTTTTGGTTGGGGGACGGCAGGGGCGCTGCCCCTGCACCCCGCCCAAGGGCTTTGCCCTTGGGAATCCCGTTTCTGATGCCGTTTCACGGCATCAGGGGGGGAAGGATCAGCAGGTTTTCTTTTTGCGAAGCAGCAGGGCAGCGGACAGGATCAGCAGCGCGGTCAGCAGCGCCACGGGAGTGTTATCGCCGGTCTGGGGGATATTGGCGGGCGGCGCGGGTACGATGGGCGCGGCGGGTACTTCGTCCTCCCAGCTGACGATGAAGGGGCTGAAGCTGTCGGTTTCATACATCAGGCCATATTCGGTGGGGATGACGGTGACCTGGTTGCCGGTGAGGTCAGCGTTTTCCACGGCGTAGAGCTGTTCGGTATAGTGGCGCAGCTCAAAATGCTTGCTGGTGGCGATCTCATAGGTCAGGCCATCGCGGTAGGGCAGGTAGATGGTCACCTTGTACTTGGGGTCGACCGGCAGGCCGTTTTCATCCACCAGCTTCAGTTCGTAGTGACGGCTGTTGGTGCCTACCTGATAATAGGTGGTGACCATCAGCTGCCACTTCATCCACTCATCCTCGTGACCATGAGGGCCCTTGAACATGGGATGAGTGCCGTAGTGCGGGTTGCCCTTGATAACTTCCAGCGATTCGATGGGCATGACGAACACGCTTTCCATGCCGCCGGAATGGGTTTCCCACAGGAACTGGCGGATGGGGTCGTCGTCGGTTTCTTCCGTCTGGTACCAGGTTTCAGCATCCACAGGATTTTTGAACCAGTACACGATCATGCCGATGAGCAGGTCCTCGCCGTCGGCGCAGGGCACATAGACGCTGATTTTGTTATTATCCTCCGGCGTGACCTTGCGGAACGCATCGATGTTCATGTAGGGCACTTCGTCGTGGATGGACTGCACCGGAATGGCTTCCGATCCGGTCTGGATCATCTCTTTGGCCACCAGCTGCGGCCATTCCCTATTGCCGGTGGTATGGCTGAGGTTTCCGCGCATGCCGCCGCTGCCGCGCCACCATGCCTTGTAGTAGTTGTAGCCTTCGGGGGCGTTCACTTTCAGCATGATCTGGCCTTCCAGCGCGGAGGTGGTCACACCGTCCCTGATCTCGCCCCAGTTGATGTTCAGCTCGCCTGTTTCAGGATTATAGGTATGCTTCACGCCTGCACCGGCAGCGGTGTTGACAATGCTGACGCTGGCATCGGGGAACGCCTGATAGCCGGGCTGGTAATAAGGCCAGAATTCGTTTTCGGCAGGATACACCGAGTACGAGCAGCGCATGACCTGAATCTCATCGCCGCTAGCGTCATAGAAATGCAAAACGTCGGCCTGATTGATCTGTGCGGCTCCGTTTGAGCGGGCCGTGACACGAATTTCGGCATATTTGGGGCCGTTTGTTTCCTTCTGGACCAGCGGGCTGATCATGCCGCCATTGTAATCATCCCACGAGAAGGACACTGCGCCTTCGGGCGGGGTGATCAGCACATCGCCTGCGTAGAAATCCAGCTTTTCAGTGAAACGATAGGTGACCTTGCCCCTTTCGAATGTTACAGTGTAGGGCTTGGGTTTAAGTTTGCCGTTTTCATCGGTTTCATTCCAGTAATCCTGCATTTGCTCGGCAGGGATCAGCGGCCGGTTGCGCACGCGGATGGCGTCCAGATTGCTGTGGTTGATGGTCAGGTCAAAGCGGTAGAAGGTATCGTTATACAGCTTTTTGACCTTCTGGCCATTTTCTTCCACTTCCTTGTACCAGCCGATGATGACCGACAGGTCATTATGGTAGGGCTGGGCCAGTTCGACGGCCTGGAGATATTCGCCAAAGTTGACGCTTTCCTCCGTGAACGGCGGCTGGGTAAAAGGCACGTCGTTGCTTTCGATGGAGCCGTTTTCACGGATTTTGTGAATCTGATAATACTTGCCGACCCTGATGTTCTCCTGCACCAGCGAAAGCAGCTTTTCGTCAGAAGGCATATTGCGGGCATCATCCCAGCTGAGCAGCTGCCACAGGGCATAGTCGCCCAAGCCGTAGCCTTCGGGCGGGGTGATCCACCAGTTAACCGCAGGGTTACGGTCAGGATTGCGCAGGAACATCGCCTGCCAGTCGATGGCCGACGTATTCAGGTCGATGGTGACATGGGAACCGCTGATGTGGATGGAGGCATGATCTTCCGCCTCGTCCGGCAGGTCATACTTTACCAGCGAAAGCGGCAGCGGCTGCACCGTTTCCGCCACGGCTGCGCCAAAGAGCGCCACCAGCAGCGCACACAGCACAAGACCCAGATACTTTTTCATACAAGGAATCCTCCGTTCCAAAAACATACATAAACATTGTACATGATGCATTTTGCCGCGTCAATCAAAAACGCCTCTTTCTGCAAGGAAAGAGGCGTTTTTGAACATGTGTTTCCGGCTCAGCCGGTTATGGTTCCTGCGGGATCTCACCAAGATCATACGGCGTGGTCTGATACACGAAATAGTTCAGCCAGTTGGTGTACAGCAGGTTGGCGTGCGACCGCCAGCTGACGATAGGTGCCTGCGTGGGGTCATCGCCGGGGTAATAGTTTTTGGGCACCTTGATGGGCTTGCCTGCGGCCACGTCGCGCTTGTATTCGCGCTCGAGGGTGAGCGGGTCGTACTCGCTGTGGCCGGTGATGAAAATCTGACGGCCGTTTTTGGTGGTCACGGCGTACACGCCGGCCTCGTCGGAGGAGGCCACGATGCGAAGCCGCGCGTCCTTTTCGATGTCCTCGCGGTCGATGGTGGTATGGCGGGAATGCGGCACCATGAAGGTATCGTCAAATCCGCGCAAAAGGATCGACCGCGCGTAGTCGCGCCTGTGGGGGAACACGCCGAACATCTTTTCCGGCAGCGGCTTTTTGCCGATGCCGAAGTGATAGTACAGCCCGGCCTGCGCGCCCCAGCAGATGTGAAAGGTGGAATGCACGTGGGTTTTGCTCCACTCCATGATCCGGCACAGCTCGTCCCAGTAGTCGACCTGCTCAAACGGCAGGTGCTCCACCGGCGCGCCGGTGATGACCAGGCCGTCGAAGTTCTGCTGGCACACGTCCTCAAAATGCTGGTAGAAGGCCAGCATGTGCTCCTCGGGGGTGTTTTTGCTCTCGTGCGAGCGGGTGCGCACAAGGGTGAGCTCCACCTGCAGCGGTGTGTTGCCCAAAAGGCGCGACAGCTGCGTTTCGGTATCGATCTTGGTGGGCATGAGATTGAGCAGCATGATCTTCAGCGGGCGGATATCCTGCGTGGTGGCGCGGGTCTCGGTCATGACGAAGATATTCTCGTCAGCCAGCGTCTGCGCGGCGGGAAGGCCGTTGGGGATCTTGATGGGCATGGATGAAAAACCTCCGGAAAAATCAGATCTGTTCGAGGGCCTGCGCCACGTCGGCGATGAGGTCCTCCTTGCTTTCCAGGCCGCAGCTGAGGCGCACCAGATCGCCCGGCACGCCCGCGGCGATGAGCTCTTCCTCATTCATCTGGCGGTGGGTGCTGCTGGCGGGATGCAGGCAGCAGGTGCGGGCGTCGGCCACGTGGGTCTCGATGGCGGCGATCTTCAGCGCGCCCATGAAGGCCTTGGCAGCCTCGCGGCCGCCCTTCACGCCAAAGCTGACCACGCCGCAGGTGCCGTTTGGCATGTACTTCTGCGCAAGGGCATGGAACTGGCTGGAGGGCAGGCCCGCGTAGTTGACCCACGCGATCTTGGGATGGTTTTCAAGGAACTCAGCCACGGCCTGCGCGTTTTCGCAGTGGCGCTGCATGCGCACATGCAGGCTTTCAAGGCCGAGGTTGAGCAGGAAGGCATTCTGAGGCGCGGGGGTGGAGCCGAAGTCGCGCATGAGCTGGGCAGTCGCCTTGGTGATGAAAGCGCCTTCCTTGCCGAAGCGCTCGGCGTAGGTGATGCCATGGTAGCTGTCGTCGGGCGTGCACAGGCCGGGGAACTTGTCAGCCGCAGCCATCCAGTCGAACTTGCCGCTGTCGACGATGGCGCCGCCCACCTGCGCGCCGTGGCCGTCCATGTACTTGGTGGTGGAGTGGGTGACGATGTCAGCGCCCCACTCGAAGGGACGGCAGTTGACGGGGGTGGCGAAGGTATTGTCAATGATCAGCGGCACCTGATGCGCATGGGCCGCTTTGGCGAACTTTTCGATATCCAGCACCGTGAGCGCGGGGTTGGCGATGGTTTCGCCAACCACTGCCTTGGTATTGGGCCGGAAGGCGGCATTGAGCTCCTCCTCGGTGCAGTCGGGATCGACGAAGGTGAAGTCGACGCCCATCTTCTTCATCGTAACGGAAAAGAGATTATACGTGCCGCCATAGATCGCGGTGGAAGAGATAACATGGTCGCCGGCATTGGCGATATTGAACGTGGCAAAGAAATTGGCCGCCTGGCCGGAGGACGTGAGCATGGCCGCCGTGCCGCCCTCCATATCGCAGATCTTGGCTGCCACATGGTCGCAGGTAGGGTTCTGCAGTCGGGAATAGAAATAGCCATTGGCCTCAAGGTCGAACAGCTTGCCCATGCTATCGGAATCAGCATATTTAAATGTTGTGGACTGGATGATCGGGATCTGGCGGGGTTCGCCGTTACCGGGGGTATATCCGCTCTGCACGCACTTGGTTTCCATGCGGTAGTTGCTCATGATGATGCCTCCCTGATCGGAATAAAAGTTGCTTTCTATTGTACAGAAAACAATGAAGGTATGCAATACCTCTTTTGGCGACCCCTTTGGCCCCTCTGTGAAGAGGGGGTGTATGCTGCAGGCTGCAGCTAGTGGCTTAGAGGCAGGGCGCCTCATCCCGTTGTCGTCATTACCGTGACGGGTGTTGTACTCTGCCCGCTCCGCTAGGGCAAGAGGA
>JAFULL010000041.1 GCA_017473345.1 Clostridia bacterium
AAAGGCCCCCCTTTTATTCCCCCATCCCTACCTGCGCGCGGTACTTCTTGGGCGAAAGCCCGGTCTCCTTCTTGATAAAACTGTTGAAATACGACCGTGAATTGAAATGCGTCATCACCATGATGTCCTCCAGCGTCAGCGACGGGTCCAGCATCAGGCGGCGGATCAGCTCCATGCGCTTGCGGGCGATGTAGCGCACCAGCGGCTCGTGCGTTTCGGCGCTGAAAATGCGCGACAGATAGGACGTGTTGTAGCCCGTCACCTGCGCAAGCTGTACCAGCGATAACTCCTCGGTGATGTGCTGGGCGATGTATTCCTTCAAAAACTTCACCGTTACCTGCCCGGCGGCGGAGAATTTGTCCAGCTCCATCACGCACAGGTCAAAACGGGCTTCCAGCTTTTCGGCGCTGCGCTTGAGTTTTGAGCGTACCTGGCTGAGGGGAGTCAGCAGCTGCCACGGCTGGTCGACGATGAAGGCCAGCTCCTGCCCGGAGGTGCTGAGGATGGCCGCCTGTACCGTTTCAAGGGTGCTGATGACGAATTCCTCGGCGGCGTCGGGCTGCAACAGCAGGAAGAAACGCTCCAGCGTGAGCGGCGACAGGGTCATAAACAGCAGCTTTTCGCCCATGTAGTGCGTAAGCGCGCTGCTGAGCATGCCGTCGGGGATGCTCTCGCCCGGGCGCGCCTGTACCATTACGGGGATCAGGCTGCCGCGGTCGGGGTCAAAGCCCACGTCGCGGATCATTTTGCGCGTTTCCTCGGGGGTGAGCTGCGCGTCGTAGAGCATTTTCATCAGCAGGCTCTGGCGCACAGCGTCGGTGGGCTGAGCGCCCATGGCGCGCCACTCGCGGTGGTTGAGGTCGGCCTCGATCTGCGCAAGGATGGCGTTTAAGCGCTTTAAAATGTCGGCCTCTTCCTCGGTCTTGAGGATGTAGCCGGCCACGCGGCAGTTCATGGCCTCGTAGGCGTATTCAAAATGCGAATACGCCGACAGGATCACCGTGGTGCAGTCCGGCCACAGGCTGTGCACCTCGCGGATGAGGGCCAGCCCGTCCATGCCGGGCATCTGGATGTCGGTAAGCAAAAGGTCGATGCGGCCCTGCTTCATGATGTCGATGGCCTGCTGGGCGCGGTAGGCCGCGTGCAGCTCCAGCTCGTAGGGGCACTGCTTCTCCAATAGGGCCGAGATGGATTCCACCACGTGCGGCTCGTCGTCGACGATCAAAACCTGAAAGATCATGCGCGTGCTCCTTTCTGTGTGTTGTCAAGCGGCGTGCGCGTCAGGCGCAGCCGCACCATCAGTCCGCCCATGGCGCTGCGCGTGACCTCCACGCCCGCCCTGCGGCCAAAGAACAGCTTCAGCCTGTGGTGGGTGTTGATCAGCCCCGTGAAGCTGGTGGTTTCGTCCACGGGCAGTTCAAGGCTCTGGCGCAGTTTTTCAAGGGCTTCATCCGTCAGATCGTTGCCGTTGTTTTCAATGATGACCGATACGGTGGTCAGGTCCTCCTCGTAGCGCAGGCGGATGCGGCCCGCGTCCTCGGTGGTGTTGAGGCCGTATTTGAAGCAGTTTTCCACCACCGGCTCCACGATCAGGCGGGGCACGGTGAGGGCCTTCATGGCGTCCGGCAGGGGATGCACGTCGGCCTCGACGGTGTCGCCAAAGCGCATGAGCTGAATGGTGAGGTAGTTGACCGCGTGATCGACCTCCTCGCCAAGGGTTAATACGCTCTGGTCGCTGCGGGTGATGTATTGGAAGTAACGGCCCAGATAGCGGCAGAATTCCTCGGCGGATTCCGTTTCGTCGCTGGAAATGAGGTGGCGCAGGAAGTAGAACGAATTGTACAGGAAGTGCGGGTTGATCTGCGACTGCAGGCGCTTGAGCTCGGCCGTCTGCAGTCGGATGGTCTGGCGGTAGTTGGTGTCGATCAGGCTGTCGATGTGCTCGGCCATGGCGTTGAAGCCGCGGGCCAGCTGGTCAAACTCCTGCACGTCCTGCGAGGGCAGACGCACCGAGAAATTGCCGTCGCCCGCCTCCCGGAAGGCGGACTGTAGGCCGTCCACAGGACGGCCTACAGTCCTGTTAAGCACTCGAAGCAAGGAGATCAGAATGATGACCGTGACGATGCACAGCCCCAAAATCAGAAAGCCGATCAGCGAGGGGATGTGGTTGAACACGCCGGAGGGCACCAGCTGAATGATGCCGACCCTGAGATAGTCGGAATAGCACACAAAGGCTTCATACGCGGTGCCGTCGGTTTCCAGATGGGTCTGCTGCACGCCGCCCTGGGGCACGGACGAAAGCAGGGGGGACAGCTGCTGCGCCGACAGCGCGTCGGCATTGGCGCTGCCCAGCAGGTAGCCCGTGGCGCCGCCCAAAAGATAGCTGCTGCGCAGGTTGATTTCGCTGTAGGAGTTGAGCAGCTGCTGCAGCGCCTCGGTATTGAGTTCGATAAACAAAAACATGTGCGAGCTGGCCAGGTCGTCGTGCTGGCTCCAGCTGTAGGCGGAGTAGAGCTTGCCGTTTACGTCCATCAGGCGTGCGGGCTGGTTTTGCGCAGCTTCGATGATGGTGTCGATATAGCCATCGGGCAGGCGGTAGGTGTATTTGCTGTTGACGGCCAGATGCTGCTGGGGGAAAAACAGGCTTACCTCGCTGATGAGCTCGTTGGAGTACCTGAGCACGCGCAGCGTGCGGCGGATGTCGTACAGCTGCATGTAATAGTCCGACACCGATTCAAACCGGTCGTGCGCCAGCTCGGCGTAGAACTGGCCGATGTCCGCCTCGGAAAAGAGGGTGTTGGACGCATCCACCACGTCCTGCACGCGGCGCTCAAGAAAGTTCTGCAGGTATTCCAGGTTGTTTTCAGCCGTGACGCGAATTTCGCCGGTGACCATGCTGCGGCTCCACACATACACGCATCCCTGCAGCAAAAGAAGGGGCAGTATCAGCAACAGCACGCCCCTGAACAAACGACGGGTTATGGAACGCTTCAATTGAATGACCCTCCATGGTTGTCTACCTTATATTTATACTTTTTTGCGCTGTTGTTGTAAAGGCAAAGGGTAAAAAAATCTGTCTTTTCGCAGGAAAAATGGAATTTCCGGCTGTTTATTTCCCTGATATGATGGTATTAACGAAAAACTGAAAGGAGAGTCTGATTATGACTCGCAAGATCCTGGCTTTGGTTCTGGCTCTTGCCATGATGATTCCCGCCTTCGCGATGGCTGAGGAAGTCGATTACGGCAAGTACGCTGAGCCCATCACTGTTTCCTTCCTGACCCGTGACTTCAAGGTGGAATCCACCGAGTACGACATCAACAACCCCGACCGTAAGTCCGCCCACGAGAATGCGTGGATCAGCGCTTACAAGGATTACCTCAACATCGAGGTCGTCCGTGAGATCGCTGAGGACGAAACCGCTCTCAACGCCCGCCTCAACACCGGCATGGCTTCTGCTGACCTGCCCGACGTGATGGTCGTCAGCAAGGACATGTTCTACGTTCTGGCTGAAAACGGCGTGCTGCAGGACCTGAGCGCTGCCTGGGAAGGCTACGCCCAGAAGAACCTGATCGGCAAGGCCATCGACGCCTGGGACGGCTGCCTCGAAACCGGCATGTGGGAAGGCGAACTGCTTGGCTTCCCCATCCTTGTCAACTCCTTCAACTCCTCTCAGGTGCTGTGGATCCGCCAGGACTGGCTGGATAAGGTAGGCATGGAAGCTCCCAAGACCATCGATGAGCTGCTGGCTGTGGCCAAGGCTTTCATGGACGCTGGTCTGGGCGGCGACAACACCTACGCCTGGGGCTCCAAGAGCGATCCCTTCTCTCCCATCTTCGCCGCTTATGGCGTGCCCTTCCGCGCTACCAAGAACGCCTGGATCGAGCAGCCCGACGGCAGCTACGTCTTCTCCGGCGTGAACACCGAGCCCGTCAAGGAAGCTCTGCTGGCCATGCAGGAAATGTACAAGGCCGGTTACCTCAGCAAGGACATCGCTGTGGCTGACACCAAGGTCATCACCGAAGATATGGCCAACGGCCGCATCGGCATGGTGTTTGGCGAAGGCTGGCTGGGCGCCACCGACGTCAAGACCTCCAACGTCAACATCCCCGAGGCTGACTGGGTTGCCGTGCGCATCCCCACCAAGACCGGCGAGGATATGGACCAGTGGACCAACGCTACCATCGGCGAGTTCGTCGTTGTGAACGCCGAGGCCAAGAACCCCGAAGCCATCTTCAAGATGATGGAACTGGAACTGCACATGTACTACGAAGGCACTGCTGAAGAAAGCGCCAAGTACTACCTGGCTGCTGACGGCTATCCCGTTTGGGACTTCCGTATCTTCCGCAACACCGGCTACCCCACTCAGGACTTCATGCGCATGGAAGAGTGCCTGGCCGGCAAGGCCGCTGGCCTCACCGAAGTCAGCTCCTTCTCCAACGCCAACTACCAGCGCCTGCTGCAGGGCGAAGCCGGTCAGCGTGACCAGGTCGGTTTCGGCCGCGTCATGACCCAGGCTTACCCCGTGCTGGACGCTCTGAACAAGGCTGGCCACCTCATTCCTGACTACGCCGGCCCCACCACCGAGAACATGACCCTGTACCTGAGCAACATCAACGAAGCTCTGGTCAGCGCCATGTACAAGGTCGTCATGGGCGAGGACATCAGCGTGTATGAGAAGGCCGTCGAGCAGTGGTACGCCACCGGCGGTCAGGCCATCACCGAGGAAGTCAACGCCTACTACGCTGCCAACAAGTAATTTTCCCTTTCAACATCGGGGCTGCCGCAACAGGGCGGCAGCCCCTTTCGAACCGCCGAAAAAGCTCGCTGAAGCGATCTTTTCCGGCGAAACAGGTTTCTCCTGCACCTGCGGTGCGGCCGGAGAAACCCGCAAGGAAACCTTGCTTCGCAAGGCTGCCGAACCCACCGCGCATGTCGCTGGGTTCGGAATGAAAGCCGGAGGGCAGCGGCCCTCCGGCACCTCCCAGGAAATCATCTGCGGGGCTGCCGCAACCAAACGGCAGCCCCTTTCGTAGTTCGCCAAGCGGCGCGGCAGCCGCTTCACCTGTCTGCCATCCCCATTCCCAGCCCAAGGAGGGAACACCGCCCATGTCTACCCTGCCCATCGACAAGAAGACCCTCAAACGGTCCAACCGCATCTTCAGCAAACGCAGGCTGAAGATGGACTATCCGCTGTATATCCTGCTGGCGCTGCCCATGCTGTTTTTGTTTGTATTCAATTACATTCCCATGGCCGGCGTGAGCATTGCATTCATGAAATATCTGCCCGCCAAGGGCATCTTCGGCTCCAAGTGGATCGGCATGAAGAACTTTAACGTGCTGTTCACCATGCCCGGCTTCTGGAACGCTTTGCAAAATACCGTTACCATTTCCATCTGGAAGATCGTGCTGAATATTCTGGTGCCTGTGTGCTTCACCATTCTGCTTAACGAAATGGGCCGCCAGCGCATCAAAAAGACGGTGCAGACCTTCATTTACCTGCCCCACTTCGTCAGCTGGGTGCTGCTGGCCGGCATTTTTGCCAAGCTTTTGAGCGGCAACGGCCTTGTCAACCAGATGCTGGGCGTGATTGGCATAGAGCCCATCATCTTTATGGGCGACAACAAGTGGTTCCAGTTCACGCTGATCATCACAAACCTCTGGAAGGAATTCGGCTACGCCACGATCGTCTATCTGGCGGCTGTTTCCGGCGTGAACCAGGACCTGTACGAGGCTGCCGCCATCGACGGCGCAGGCCACTGGAAGCAGATGCTGCACGTCACGCTGCCCTCCATCACCCCCACCATCATTCTGATGAGCTGTCTGGCGGTGGGCAACGTGCTCAACGCAGGCTTTGACCAGGTGTACAACATGTACTCCTCCGCTGTGTACGAGACCGGCGATATCCTGGACACGCTGGTGTACCGCATCGCCTTCGGCACGGGCCAGTACGGCCTGAGCGGCGCGGCAAGTTTGTTCAAGAGCATCGTTTCCGGCGTGCTGATCATGGTCAGCTACAAGGCTGCCTACAAGCTCAGCGGCTATCACGTATTTTAAGGAGGTGCAGAATCCATGGCCAAAAATGCCATCAAGGCAACCCCTGCCCGCAAAGTGTTCGTGGCGTTCAACTATGTGTTTTGCATCGCCATCGGCATCATTTGCCTGATCCCCGTGGTTCACATTCTGGCGCTGTCGTTCTCCAACAAGTATGAGGTCATGGCCGGTCACGTCACCCTGTGGCCCATGGGCTTTACCACCGAGAACTATGAGATCGTCATGCGCGACGCGCAGTTCTTCCGCTCCTACGGCGTCACCATCCTGCGCTCCATCGTGGGCTGGGCGGTGTCGATCGTGCTGACCGTGCTGGCCGCCTACCCGCTGGCCCAGCGTCAGGTCACCTTCCCCGCGCGCAAGTACATCGTGGTGTACTTCATGATCGCCATGGTGTTTAACGGCGGCATGATCCCCACCTACATCGTGGTCAGTGAAGTGGGCCTCATCAACAGCTTCTGGGCCCTCATCCTGCCCTGCGCCATCAACACCTACAACATCATCCTCATGATGAACTTCATCAAGGCGCTGCCAGACGCCCTGCAGGAATCCGCCTTCATCGACGGCGCGAACCACTTTACGGTGCTGTTCAAGATCATCCTGCCGCTGTGCCTGCCCTCCATCGCCACGATCTCGCTGTTCATCGTGATGCATCACTGGAATGCGTGGTTTGACGGCTCCATCTACATCCGCGACGAGACCCTGAAGCCCCTGCAGACCTACCTGCGCTCCATCGTCATCGTGGACAGCAGCGTTGAATTGACCACCATCGAGGAAATGGAAGCCCAGACCTCTGCCGACGCCGCCAACGGCGCGAAGATCTTCCTGACCATGCTTCCCATCCTGTGCGTGTACCCCTTCCTGCAGAAGTACTTTGCCAAGGGCATCGTGCGCGGCAGCGTGAAGGAATAACGGAGGAAAAAGCCATGAAAACTGTACTCATCACCGGCGGCGCATCGGGCATCGGCCTGCTGTGCGGCCAGTGCTACGCCCGTCAGGGTGACAACGTGGTGCTGGTGGACATCAACCAGGAGGCCCTCGACGCGCGCGTGGAGGAGATCCGCGCGTACAGCGAGAATGTATTGGGCGTGTGCATCGACATCCGCGACTACGAAAGCGTGAAATCCGCCTGCAAGCAGGCGTGGGACACGTTTGGCTCCATCGACATCCTCATCAACTGCGCAGGCGGCGCCGAAACCCGCATCATGGGCGCAAAGGGCAAGTTCCATGAGATCCCCATCGAGGTGTACGACTTCGGCATCGACGTCAACCTCAAGGGCGCCATGTACTTTGACCACGCCGCCATGCACTACATGGCGCAGCAGATGAGCGGCGTCATCATCCACCTTGGCTCCATCACGGGCCAGGAGGGCTGCAGCACCAACATCGCCTACGCCGCCTCCAAGAGCGCGCTGATGAACGGCATGACCAAGGCCATCGCCAAGGCCGGCGCAGAATACAATGTGCGCTGCTGCTACGTCGCCCCCGGACCGGTGCTCACCCGCCCTGCCATGGCCAACATGAAGACCCTCATGGGCCGCGCTGCCCAAACGCAGGAGGTCGTCGACCTCATCATGTATCTGGCCAGCGATAAAGCCAGCTTTATCACCGGCAGCGGCATTCTGGCCGACTGCGGCCGCAATGTAATGGACAGAAAGTGAGCTGACCTGACCTTGAAGCCTACGTTTTTGGGCCACGCGCGCCCGCTGATCACCTGCATGATCCAGTCTGACGAGCCGGAGGCCGCCATCGCCGCCGTATGCAACGCCAATTATGACGGCGCGGACGCATTCGGCTTTCAGATGTGCCGGTTTGACCCTCAGTACCGCACGGAGGAAGTCATCCGCCGCATCATGAAGCCCATGGGCCCCAAGCCCTGCTACGTTACCAACTACCGCTACGGCTACAACGAAGGCAAGCCCGACGAAGAGCTGGTGGAAGGCCTGCTGTTTTTGCAGCAGTGCGGCGGCAACCTCATCGACGTGATGGGCGACCTGTACTGCCGTGACCCGCTGGAACTGACCATGGACGAAACCGCCATCCGCAAGCAGATGGAGCTGATCGACCTGATCCATGCGCGCGGCGGCGAGGTGCTCATGTCCACCCACACCTACAAATTCCTGCCTGCTGAAGAGGTGCTGCGCATCGCCCGCGAGCAGGTGCGCCGCGGCGCGGACATCGTCAAAATTGTCACCGGCGCGCAAAACGAGGACGAGGAACTGGAAAACCTGCGCATCACGGCCCTTCTGCGCCGCGAGCTGGACAAGCCCTTCCTGTTCCTGGCCGCGGGCCGCAGCAAGCTGCACCGCACCATCGGCCCGATGCTGGGCTGCTGCATGTGGCTCACCGTGCCCCAGCACGACCGCCTCAGCACCAAGACCCAGCCGGTATGCCGCGCCATCCGCGCCATTGCCGACAACTTCAACTATCTGCCTGAACGAGACTGATCACGGAGGCGAACTGCCATGTCTGAAAGAGCACAGAAGGTACTGCGCTATTTTGAGGAGCAGAAGGACTTTACCAAAGCCCGCGTGGAAAGCGGCATTGAACTCTACCGCAAGGGCGACGCGCGCGTGCGCGTGGTGGACAAGGACGGCAACCCTGTCAAGGGCGCTGTGATCGACGCCAAAGAGGTGAAGCAGGCCTTCAAGTTCGGCGCCAACACCTTCATGATTGACGAGCTGGAAACCCCCGAAAAGAACGCTATCTACAAAAAGAAGTTCCCCGAGCTTTTCAACCTGGGCACCATTCCCTTCTACTGGAAGGACCTTGAGCCCGAGGAAGGCAAGCCGCGCTTTGCCGTCGACAGCCCGCGCATCTACCGCCGCCCGGCCACCGACCTGTGCGTGAACTACTGCCTGCAAAACGGCATCGAGCCCAAGCTGCACTGCCTCAACTACGACCAGTTTGTGCCCGACTGGGCCAAGAACCGCTCCGTGCCCGAGATCAAGGCGCTGCTGATCAAGCGCTTCCGCGAGATCGGCGAGCGCTATGCGCACCTCATCCCCATGATCGAGGTCACCAACGAAACCTACTGCCCCTGGTTTGGCAGCGACTTCTTCCTGGAGGACGACTTCTGCGAATGGTCCTTCAAGGAGGCGCAGAAGTACTTCCCCGCCAACGAGCTCATCATCAACGAGGCCGGCATCGAGTGGGACGTGCTCAACGCCAACACCAACCGCAACCCCTACTATCAGCAGGTGGAAAAGCTGCTCAGCCAGAACGCGCCCGTGCACGGCATCGGCTTCCAGTACCACAGCTTCTACCGCGCCGAGGTCGAGGCCGAGACCCTCGCCAAGCCCACCGGCCGCTATGCGCCGCGCTATCTGTGCTCCATCATGGACAAGTTTGCCGAGCTCAACCTGCCCATGCAGATCACCGAGATGACCATCCCCGCCTACAGCGCCGACCCCGAGGACGAAGCCATTCAGGCCGAGATCATCAAAAACGTGTACTCCCTCTTCTTCGCCCAGAAGAACATGGAGGCCGTCATCTACTGGAATCTGCCCGACGGCTACGCCTACAAGGCCGAACCCGGCGACATGACCTGCGGCGAAAACTACTTCTACGGCGGCCTGCTGCGCTTTGACATGAGCGAAAAGCCCGCCTTCAAGACCCTCAAAAAGCTCATCCGCGAAGACTGGATGACCAACACCCAGGCCGTCACCGACGAAAACGGCTGGGCTACCATCCGCGGCTTCCACGGCGACTACGAGCTGACCGTACACCACAACGAAAAGGCCACCCAGCACCCCATGGTCCTGCGCGCCAAGGGCCGCAACGAGGTGACGGTGGTCGTGTGATAGGGGGACGATTGCAGGGGCGCTGCCCCTGCACCCCGGCAGGGATTTCATCCCTGCACCCATCTCTGATGCCCATTTCATGGGCATCAGGGATTT
>JAFULL010000042.1 GCA_017473345.1 Clostridia bacterium
CGCTATCAGACCGACAAGATCAAGTACTACATCGGCGATGTGCGCGATCTCTCCAGCGTGAAAAACGCCATCTACGGTGTGGACTATCTGTTCCATGCAGCGGCGCTCAAGCAGGTGCCTTCCTGCGAGTTTTTCCCCATCGAGGCGGTCAAGACCAATGTGCTGGGCACCGACAACGTGCTCACCGCCTGCATCGAGGCCGGGGTACGCAAGGTGATCTGCCTGTCCACCGATAAGGCGGCCTATCCGGTCAACGCCATGGGCACCTCCAAGGCGATGATGGAAAAGGTCTTTGTGGCCAAGAGCCGCAACGTCTCTCCTGACCGCACCCTGATCTGCGGCACGCGCTACGGAAACGTCATGTGCTCCCGCGGTTCAGTGATTCCGCTGTTCATCGACCAGATCAAATCCGGCAGGGACATCACCGTGACCCATCCGGATATGACCCGCTTCATCATGAGCCTCGAAGAGGCAGTCGAACTGGTGCTGTTTGCCTTTGAAAACGCCCACAGCGGTGACATTCTGGTCAAAAAGGCCCCTGCATGCACCATCGGCGTGCTGGCCGAGGCGGTGCGTCAGCTGTTCCATGCGGACAATCCCGTGCGCGTCATCGGCATCCGCCATGGTGAAAAGATGTATGAAACACTTTTGACCAACGAGGAATGCGTGAACGCCATCGACATGGGCGACTTTTACCGTGTGCCGTCCGACAGCCGCGACCTGAACTATGACAAGTATTTTGTTCAGGGCGACGAAAAGCGCAACACGCTGACGGAATTCAATTCCAATAACACCGCGCTGCTCACTGTGGAGCAGGTGAAAGAAAAACTGCTGTCGCTCAGTTACATCCGGGAGGAACTGGCGAAATGGGAAAATGCCTGATTCAGGCCATTGGGGCGGAGACGCTGAAAAGCGTCGCGCCCCTTTTTGCCAACTGGGATGAAACACTGATCTGGACGGCGCTTCAGGGGCGCATGGGTATGGTATGGACATACGGCAGCGCCGCCCTGTGTGCGTGCGGAGATTTTGTTTTTCTTTCTCCGGCGCAGGAGGATGCAAAAGAACTGCTTCAGGCTGTGCACAGCTGGCTGGGAAACCGCTTTGCCATTCTGACGGTTCGTGAGGAAAATGTGCATGCCGCTGTGCCGGCTGTATTCGCTCAGGCTGCGCGCGAGGAAACGCGTTACGCGTTTTGGAAGGATTCGTCTGCCTTTGATCGAAAACTGCTGGAAGAACTGACAAAAAAGCTGCCATCAGAAATGATGCTGCGCGTGTTTGACAGCGAACTGTACGCCCTTGCCATGCAGGAAAGCTGGTCGCGCGATTTCTGTTCGCAGTTTTCCTCCTGTGAGGACTTTCTGCAAAACGGCGTAGCCGTAGGCGCTTTGCAGGATGGCCGTCTGATTGGCGGAGCGGGTACCTACATCGCTTATGAAGGCGGCATCGAGGTCGAAGTCGATACGCATGAGGATTTCCGCGGGCAGGGCATTGCCACAGCGTGCAGCGCGCGGCTCATTCTGGAATGCATGGACAGGGGTCTGTATCCCAGCTGGGATGCGGCAAATCTGATCTCTGTGCGTCTGGCGCAAAAACTGGGGTATCGTCTGAAAGGACCGTATGCCGTATGGCATATCAACGAGTGAACACAATGGCTTCGGAGGAATACGAACATGGCATGGTCGCTGAAGAAGAAAAAAGCTGACTATCTTGAAAACAGCATCACTGAAGGCGTGATCTGGAAAACGCTTTTGTCGTTTTTCTTTCCCATTCTGCTGGGCACATTCTTTCAGCAGATGTACAATACGGTCGACGCGATCATTGTCGGCAAATTTGTCGGTAAGGAGGCGCTGGCGGCGGTCGGCGGCACGACGGGCAGCATTATCAACCTGATCGTGGGCTTCTTCACTGGTTTGGCGTCGGGCGCGACGGTCATCCTGTCGCAGTACTACGGCGGCCGCAAGTACAAAGAAGTGGGGCAGACGGTGCACACGGCCTTTGCCATGGCCATTGCGGGCGGGCTGCTGATCATGGCGTTTGGCCTTGTGATGGCTCCTGCAATGCTGCGCATGCTGGATACGCCCGAGGATATTATGGCGTATTCGCTGCGCTATCTGCGCATTTACTTTGCGGGTATGGTGCCGTCGCTGATTTACAACATTGGCTCCGGCCTGCTGCGCGCGGTGGGTGATTCGCGCCGTCCGCTGTTTTTCCTGATCATTGCATGCATGACCAATGTGGTGCTGGACGTAGTGTTTGTCGTTGGTTTGGAGATGCACGTGGCAGGCGCTGCGCTGGCAACCATTCTGTCGCAGCTGGTCAGCGCTGTTCTTGTAAGCGTTACGCTGATGCGGTCCGGCACGGCTTACCGGCTTGAATTGAAGAAGATCCGTTTTCACGCAGAGCAGCTCAAGCGTATCGTTACCATTGGCCTGCCTGCCGGTTTGCAGTCCATGGCGTATTCCGTTTCCAATGCCATCGTGCAGACCAGCATCAACGGCTTTGGCACCGATGTGGTGGCCGCCTACACGGCCTACGGCAAGCTGGATGCCTTCAACTGGATGCTGCAGGGTGCGTTTGGCGTGTCCATCACCACGTTTGCAGGCCAGAACTTTGGTGCGCGCCAGTATGAACGCGTCAAAAAGGGCGTGCGTGTCTGTCTGGCAATGTCGGCAGCGGCAACGCTTGTGCTGAGCGGCTTCCTGCTGCTGACGGGCGAAACGCTCTACAGGCTGTTTACCGATGATCCGGTGGTTGTTGAACTGGGCATGAAGATGCTCAAACTGCTGGCACCTGTGTTTGTGCTGTATGTCTGCATTGAGATCTTCTCCGGCGCTCTGCGAGGCGCAGGCGACTCCGTGCGTCCCACGATCATCACCCTCAGCGGCGTGTGCGCGCTGCGTATGCTCTGGCTGCTGGTGATCGTGCCCATGAACCGCACGCTGGATATGGTGCTGTACTGCTATCCGCTTACGTGGACGGTCACGTCGCTGTTGTTTGTGCTGTACTATTACAGAAGCGGCTGGATGAAACGCTGCATTCACAAAGCCGGTCTGGACAGGCCGCTGGAAGAAAACTGAAAACACATCAAAGCCGGATGACAGTCAGTGTCATCCGGTTTTGATGTGTGAAAAACCATTTCAAAACCGTTTCACAAACCTGAATAAACATGCGCGTTGGTACATCTGGATTGACTTTCCAATGGCCTGCATATATAATAAATATGTTATCAGGTGTACCGTGTCCTAATAAAGAGGATAAACATTGAAGCCGCTGTTCTCAAATGGCCGCAGCTTCGCAATACATGGGAGGAAACTGCTGTGAGCGATCGCATTTCTATCCGTCATGCGCTGAAAAAGTATGGCGAGAACGTTATCATTCCCGACTTGAACCTTGAAATCAAACAGGGTGAATTTTTCACGCTGCTGGGCCCCTCCGGCTGCGGCAAAACCACGCTTCTGCGCATGATCGCCGGTTTTAACTCCATCGAAGGCGGCGACTTTTATTTCAATGATACCCGTATCAACGACCTGGATCCTGCCAAGCGCAACATCGGCATGGTGTTCCAGAACTACGCCATCTTCCCGCACATGACCGTTCGCAAGAACGTTGAATTCGGCCTGAAGAACCGCAAGCTGTCCAAAGAGCAGATCAAGGTGCAGACCGACAAGTTCATGAAGCTGATGCACGTCGACGAATACGCCGACCGACTGCCTGAACGCTTGTCCGGCGGTCAGCAGCAGCGTGTGGCACTGGCCCGCGCGCTGTGCATCGAGCCTGACGTGCTGCTGTTTGACGAGCCTCTGTCCAACTTGGACGCCAAGCTGCGCGTGGAAATGCGCACCGTCATCAAAAATATTCAGCATAACGTCGGCATCACCACCGTGTACGTCACCCACGATCAGGAGGAGGCCATGGCCATCTCCGATCGCATCGCCGTTATGAATGCCGGCGTCATTCAGCATGTGGGCACGCCCAAGAACATCTACCAGCGCCCGGCCAATCTGTTTGTATCCACCTTCATTGGCCGCAGCAATGTGATGAATGCAAAGCTGGAAGTGGAAAACGGCAAGTGCTGGCTGGTCACCCCCAGCGGCTATAAGGCCGAGATGACCAACGTGCAGCCCAAGTACCAGAAGTCTCAGGATGTTGTGATGTCCGTGCGCCCTGAGGAACTGCTGCTTAACCGCGATGCGGATGCCGCCGGCATCACCGCCACGGTGGACGACTGCGTGTTCCTGGGTCTGATGACCCACTACTTCGTGCATCTGGAGTCTGGAGAGGAAGCCGAGATCATTCAGGAATCCTCCATCGACAGCATCATCGAGCCCGGCACGAAGATCACCCTCACCATCAATACCGACAAGGTCAACATCTTTACCGCCGACGGTTCGGCCAACATGCTGACCGGCGTTCAGAACGACTGCGAATGAACGGAGGCCGGTTATGAAAAAAAGAAAGTATGACGAGTGGCTGTTTGTATCGCTGCTGCTGCTGACGCTGTTCGTGGTGTTCCTGCTGTTCCCGCTGGTGGGACTGCTCAAGCAGTCGGTGTTCAACGGCGACGGCCAGTTTACCTGGGATAACTTCAAGCGTTTCTTCACCTACACCAACGGCTATTACCTCAAGCCTCTTGGCAACAGCGTGAAGGTGACCATCGCAACCACGCTGGTATCGCTGCTGCTGGGTATCCCGATCGCCTATTTCTACTCCTTCTACAAGATCCGCGGCGCAAAGCTGCTGTTCGTTGTAGCCATCCTGTGCAGCATGTCGGCGCCCTTCATCGGCGCGTATTCGTGGGTGCTGCTGCTGGGCCGCAGCGGCGCCATCACCAAGTTCCTTTCCACTGTGCTTGGCTTTAAAATGCCAACCATCTACGGCTTTGGCGGCATTCTGCTGGTGCAGTCGCTCAAGTTTTTCCCGCTGGTGTTCATCTACATGAACGGCGCGTTCAAGAGCATTGACAACACCCTGATGGAAGCCTCGGCCAACATGGGCTGCACGGGCGTGAAGAGGCTGATGCGCATTGTGCTGGCGCTGAGCATGCCCACCATTCTGGCCGCTGCGCTGATGGTGTTCATGCAGGCCTTTGCTGACTTTGGCACGCCCATGCTCATCGGCGAGGGCTATCAGACCTTCCCGGTCATGATCTACAACGCCTATCTGGGCGAAGGCGGCGCAGACCGCAACTTCGCCGCCGCGCTGGCTGTAGTGGCCATCGTGATCACCGCCATTGTGTTCATCTTCCAGAAATGGGGCACCAGCCGCTTCAAGTTCTCCATGAACGCGCTGCACCCCGTGGAAAAGAAGAAGGCTAAGGGTATTGGCGGCGTGCTGATGCACATCTACTGCTACCTGCTGGTGGGCATTGCCTTCATGCCGCAGCTGTATATCATCTACCTGTCCTTCTGCAACTACAAGGGCTCCATCCGTCAGGGCGGCTACGGCTTGGGCAACTATGTGCAGGCCAGCAAAAAGCTGCTGGAACGCTCCATCAACAACACGGCCATCATGGGCATCATCGCCCTGGCCATCATTGTGATCATCGCCGTTCTGATCGCCTATCTGGTGATGCGCCGCTCCAGCGTGCTCAATAACTCCATCGACACCATTTCGATGCTGCCCTACATCATGCCCGGCGCTGTTGTGGGCCTGAGCCTGCTGCTTGCCTTTGGCAAAAAGCCCATCGCTCTCACCGGCACCTTTGCCATCATGGTCATCTCCTTCGTCATCCGTCGTCTGCCGTACACTATCCGTTCGGCTACGGCCACGCTGATGCAGATCTCTCCCAGCATTGAGGAGGCCTCCATCAGTCTGGGTGCCTCCAAGGCAAAGACGTTTGTGAAAATCACTGTGCCCATGATGGCCAACGGCATTCTCTCCGGCGCGATCCTCAGCTGGGTGGCCATCGTGACGGAGCTGTCCAGTTCCATCATTCTGTACAGCAACAAGTCCATTACGCTGACGATGTCCACCTATCTGGCTATCCTGCGCGGCAATGACGGCATCGCCGCTGCATTCGCCGCCATCCTCACGGTCGTGACCACGCTGTCGCTGCTTCTGTACCTGAAGGTCAGCAAGTCGGAAGACGTGAGACTGTAACACTCGGCTTTATTGCGGGGGAATCCGCAATAGGTATAAAAAATCCAAAAGGAGACACAAACATGAAGAAGATCCTGGCTCTGGTTCTCTCCCTGATGATGACCCTTGCGGTTTGCAGCGCCTACGCTGGCAGCGAAGTGCAGCTGTACTCCACCATGACCGAGGCTGACCTCGACGCCCTGATCACCTGCTTCAACGAGAAGTATCCCGACATCGAAGTGATCGTCACCAACGGCTCCGCCGGTGAACTGACCACCCGTATCGCCGGTGAGGCCGGCAACCCCCAGGGCGACCTGGTTTGGGGCGGCATGGCTGACTCCGACGGTCAGGCTTACGCCGACATCTTTGAAGCCTGGGTTTCCGAGTATGACGCTCAGAACATCGAAGGC
The DNA here is from genome assembly GCA_017473345.1 of Clostridia bacterium. GTDB lineage: Bacteria > Bacillota > Clostridia > Christensenellales > Aristaeellaceae > Limiplasma. The sequence goes on from JAFULL010000042.1 coordinate 6,489, forward strand.
TACACCAGCCCCAACGGCCTGTACTCCATGGATCACCTGTCCACCGTCGTGTTCGTCGTCAACGAGGAACTCGAGGCTGAACTGGGCCTGAACATCCAGAGCTACGAAGACCTGCTGGATCCCAAGCTGAAGGGCATGATCGCCACTGCCGACCCCAACAGCTCTTCCTCTGCCTGGAACAACCTGTCCAACATCATGGCCGTTTACGGCGCTGACAGCGAGGCTGCCTGGGCTTACATTGAAAAGCTCATGCCCAACCTGGTCGTGCTGGGCTCCTCCTCCGGCGTGTTCAAGAACACCCAGGCCGGCGAGTACGTCGTGGGCCTGACCTATGAAGACGGCGCTGTGGGCCTCATCCGTGACGGCGCTACCAACATCCGTCTGCAGTATCCCACCAACGGCACCTCCGCTTCCGCTTTCGGCTGCGCTCTGATCAAGGGCGGCCCCAACCCTGAAAACGCCAAGCTGTTCATCGACTTCATCTGCTCCGCCGAAGGCCAGACCGCTCTGGCTGCCTATCAGCAGGGCACCCTGCGCTACACCAACGCTGGCTACAGCGTTCCCGCTGATGCCTGGCTGAAGCCCTCCAGCGAGATCACCTGGGTCGTGCGCGACGTGAAGTACCTGACCGAAAACAAGACCGCCATTCTGGACCACTGGAACGCCCTGTGGGCTACCGTTACCGCCCAGTAAGGCAAAAAAAGAACGCCTCTATGGCATAAACCATAGGGCAGGAGGCAGTCGGCCAGCCGGCTGCCTCCTGTTTGTGAGTGAAGGAGTGCGCAACATGAATTTTGAAGAATTGCTCAAGGGCAGCGACTGTGGCTGCGGCATGCACCATACCTGCAGCATCAAGCACATCGTTATCGGCAAGAACGCCAACAAGAGCCTGGGCGGTCTGCTGGGCGGATACAACAAAATCCTTCTGGCGGCGGATATCAATACCTTTGCCACCTGCGGCGAGGAGATCAAGGCGCAGATCGGCGACAAGCTGGAAAGCCTGCTTGTTTATCAGCGCGACGGTCTGCTGATCCCCAACGAAGAAGCCGTTGAGGAAATGCAGGCCCTGCTGACCGAAGAGACTGACCTGATCATCGGCATAGGCTCCGGCGTGATTCAGGATACCTGCAAGTATGTCAGCCACAAGGCAAAGCTGCCGTATTACATCGTGGCGACTGCGCCTTCCATGGACGGCTATGCCTCTGTGGGCGCTGCCATGATCATGGGCGGCATGAAGGTGACCTATTCCGCCCATGTGCCGGAAGCGATCATTGGCGATATTGACGTGCTCAAGGATGCGCCCATGGAGATGATCAAGTCCGGCTATGGCGACATTCTGGGCAAGTATTCCTGCCTCAACGACTGGAAGCTCAGTCGCGTGGTGCGCAATGAGTATTTCTGCCAGGAAGTATATGACCTGACCATGGACATGCTCGTCAAGACCCGCGATCTGGGGCCGGCGCTGCTCAGACGCGAGCCTGAAGCCATTCAGACCCTGATGGAGGCGCTGGTGGGCGTGGGCATTGCCATGGCATTTGTGGGCAATTCCCGTCCTGCTTCCGGCAGCGAGCATCACCTGTCGCATTTCTTTGAAATCGTAGGCATCCTCAACGACGAGCCGTATTTCATGCATGGCATCGACGTAGTGTATTCCAGCATCTACACCCAGCAGATCCGCGAGAAGCTGCTGGCGATGGAAGCGCCTGCCACCCATGAAACCATGAGCCGTGAAGTGCGTGAAAAGCGCATTGGCGAGGTGTACACCGCCATTTCGGACAGCGTGATCGCTCTGCAGAACAAGATGGGCTGGTACGACGAGGATCGCAGTGGCGTGTATGCTGAAAAGTGGCAGCAGATCCGCGAAGTGCTGGCTGAAGCGCCTTCTGTGGATGAGCTGCTGGGCTACCTGAAGAGCATCGAGCTGGATATCGCAAAGTTTGAGGAAATGTACGGCAAGGAAAAGATCGAGACTGCGCTCTGCTTTGCCAAAGACCTGAAGGATCGCTATACGGTGCTTTGGATGTACTACGACCTGCTGGTCGGCTGATGAGGTGTACGATGGACAAAAGCAAGATCAAGGTCATTGCCATGGACCTGGATGGAACGCTGACCCAGCACAAGCAGCCGCTGTCTCCGGAGGCTCGCGCCACGCTGGAGGCACTGGCAAAGAAATACAAGCTGCTGATGGTGGGCGCCGGTCAGGTGATGCGCATCTTCAATCAGATGGAGCATTTTCCCATCGATATCATCGGCAACTATGGTCTGCAGTACGCCACTTATAATGCCGAAACCGGCGAAATGGACGTGCAGCGCGACCTGACTCTGCCGCTTGGCGAAAAGGACGCGGTGGAGGCCAAGGTGTCGGCATTGCGCGAAAAGTATGGATATACCGAGTTCGCGGGCGACAATGTGGAGTATCATCCCTCCGGCTGCCTTACGTTCCCAGTACTGGGAACCAAAGCCCAGCAGGCGGACAAGCTGGCCTTTGACCCCGACCGCGTAAAGCGCCGCAAAATCTATGCCGAAGTTTGCGAAGCTTTCCCGGATTACTGTGTGTTTGTAGGCGGATCTTCGTCGTTTGACATGGCTCCCAAGCCCTATAACAAGTACTACGCGCTGGACCTGTATTGCAAAGAAAAGGGTCTTGCTCATGAAAATGTGCTGTTTATTGGCGACGACTACGGTACCGGCGGCAATGACGAGGCTGTGTATCTGTCGGATATCCCCTTCCTGTGCGTAGATGATTATACGCAGTTCCCCGCACTGGTAAGATTCCTGCTGGATTGAGTAAAAACCGCCCCGATCTGTTTGGATCGGGGCGGTTTTCAGCGTTTTAGAGCCTGAAGCGTCAGTTCCTTAAAGAAACGAAGGCAGGTATCGTAGTCACACGGGTCATTGGCCTGATCAACCAGCACATGCCGGCAGGTAACTTCAGGATGAAACTGAACGCCTACAGCAAAGGCTTGATCAGTGCGTTCGACGGCTTCAACAACGGTCAGGCCATTGGCTGAGTGAACGCCTGTCACCTTCAGCGGGGTGTTTTCAAGCCTGGTCACCGCCTGATGATGCCATGACGCGACGTTAGCCAAGCCTTCAGCTGCAACGATCCGTCCAAAATGAGAGAAAGGATCCGTTACCTCAACGTCATGTCTGGCGTGGTCGCGCCCGGAAACCGTTTCTGGCATGCGGTGCGTATCGTTGTAGATCAAACCGTTTGCCGCACATTCATTGCCGATATCCTGAATCAGGCTTCCGCCGGAAACAACAGTCAGCATTTGCATGCCGCGGCACACGGCCAGCAGGGGAATGTCATTATCCAGACAGTAGCTCATGAGCAGATAGTCCGAAACGTCGCGTGCGGCGCAGTAGGGTTCGCCGTTGTTGGAGGAAGGATGAGGAACTTCAAGCAGCGTTGGGCTGATGTCTTCACCGCCGGAGAAAAATACGGAGTCTACACCGTCCATCACACTTTGCACATCGGAACAGCGCCAGCCGTTTTGCCGTAACCGATCTGCCGATGGCAGATCAAGCATGCCATCCATGGGCGCATCCAATCCATCCAGGCGGACAGGGCCAAGCGGCACGGCTGATGCACCGGCTTCCCAGAGAATATATTCCCAGAAAAAATAGTTGGCTTCCATATCATCGCTGCGCCATGCGACGCCGATGACAGGGCGTTCATCCGCTAAAACGACGATGGGGGAGAGCAGCAGGAGTGCCGTTAGCAGGAGGAGGAATATACGCTTCATTTTTCTGCCCCTTCCTGCGGATGAGTCGGCCGTACCAGGTCGGAGTGATAGGGGACCTTTCCGTCCAGCATGTCATCGTACCAGTGTATGCAGTAATCAATGTAGGCAAAGGTTTGATGGATCTCATGGATGTGCTGCTCCAGATCATGACGCTTTTGCACAAGGATGGCCTTTCTTTGAGGGATGGTTTCTTTGCCCTGAGCGCAAAGATCAATAAACATCCTTATCTGCTCATGATTCATACCGCATTTTTTCAGATCGAGCAGGCTTTGCAGCCATGCAATATCGTGATCGTCAAAAATGCGCCGGTTATTGGCGTCGCGCTTCACCGTGGGAAGCAGGCCCTGATTACAATAAAATTTCAGCGTTTCATAGTTCAGGTTCAGTTTGTTACAAACTTCTTTCATGGAATACATTGCAAAAACCTCATTGTTTTTTTGACTTTTTATCCATTTACCGGTAGCGACTACCGAATGCTATACTGCTATTGTAATCGTTTGTTCGTTCATACGCAAGCATATTTGTACGCTTTTTCAATTTGACAGCTTTCGGCAGCAATTGATGATAGTTTACAAAATGTTTACGTTTTCACAAATGTGATGGACGGGTGACGAAACTGTGATATAATAAAAACATCCAGCTGATGTAAAAATACACAGTCATTCGCCTGCATACAATGATGCAGCGGCATGGCTGTCACTACATTAGAAGGAAAAGGAGGCGAGGCTGCTTCAATGGAGATTGGCAGTATACTCTTATGGGCGTGCTGCTGTCTCTGCCTGAAAGAAGGCTAAGGCTCTTGGGTTCCCCACAATAACAGAAACCAAAATTGGAAAAGGAGATTTGGAAAATGAAAAAGATCGTAAGCTTTGCTCTGGTTCTCGCTCTGCTGATGACCATCCCCATGTTCGCCAGCGCCGCCATCTCCGGCGACCCCGTCATGACCTTTGACGGCCCCGTGATGATCACCAACGCTGGTCAGGGCCCCGGCGGCAAGATGGGCCGTCTGCTGTTCAGCCGCGCCGGTACTCTGGTCGAAGAGCAGGATTTCTTCTATGTTGACGTTCCCTACGCTGCTGACGTGACCGCCCGCGAGTACAGCGCCATCTTCGTCGTTATCGGCTCCACCGATAAGGGCCTGGGCGCCACCGGCATCACCATCGACGAGGAAATCGCCCGCGTCAACGAAGTGATGGCCGCTGCCAAGGAAGCCAACGTTCCTGTCGTCGCCGTGATGCTGGAGAAGGACAAGCGTTCTGACGTTGCCACCAACTCCAACGAGCGCTGCATCGACGCCGTTTGCCCCAGCGCTTCCTGGATGGTCGTGATCAAGGACGTCAACACCGACGGTCGTTACGACGCCTTCAAGACTGCCAACGGCACTCCTCTGACCATCCTGGACAACTCCATGGACTTCATCGAGCTGGCCAAGCAGATTTGAGTCAAATCATCTGAAACACCTTTGCTCCCGCCCCGTTTGGGGCGGGAACCCCTTCTTGATCCCGTCAACTGATTGAGGGAAACAGGAAAAAATGAAGGAGGGCAACTGTCATGTCTGTGTACGCAAGTACAATCCTCATTCTTGTTGCCATGGTGGCAGCATTTGTCATCAGCAGCATTCTGCTGAAGACTCCGGAGATCTCTCTGGCGATCACCGCGGTAGTCGGCTTGCTGTTCAGCTGCGGTTTTGGCTGGACCAATTCCTTCCCCCGCGTGCTGGTGGAAGGCCTGTTCGTTAACCTTGATACTGCATTGATCTTTATCACCGCGTCCATCTTTGTGAACATCTACGCAAAGTCGGGCGCGCTGGACACCATCACCCGCGGCCTGGTAAGCAAGTTCAACAACAAGTGGATCCTGCTGACCGCCATGGGCGCTCTGATGCTCATCCCGGCGCTCTGACCGGCGCTGGCTCCATCTCCATCTTCGTTCTGGGCACCATGGTTGCCACCATCGTTGGCGCGATGGGTCTGAACAAGAAGCGCGCGACCGCCTTCGTGTTCATGTTCGCCATCCTGTCCGCTGCTGCGCCGCCTGTGAACCTGTGGGCCATGATGATCGCCTCCGGCTGCGACATTCCCTACGTTGGCTTTGGCCTGCCGCTGATGTTCCCCATCGTGCTCACCGGTATCTTCACTATCATCTTCCTGGGCTGGGGCACCAAGCGCCAGAGCAAGGAAGAGGTGCTGGCCAGCCTGCCCGCTCCCACTGCCAACATGACCTGGTGGCGCATCGTGCTGCCTCCGGTCGTTCTGGTCGCGCTGTTCCTGCTGTCCAACTATGCTGCTCACTACATCCCGATCCTGGGCCTGCCGCTGATGTTCGTGATCTCTGCGATCGTGGCCATGCTGTGCAACCCCAACAAGATCGGCCTGAAGGGCTACGGCAAGATCGTCAACGATACCTTCGAGCAGATCTTCCCCCTGATCGCCACCGTGCTGAGCGTTGGCATGCTGCAGAACGCCATGTCCGCCACCGGCGTCAAGGGCCTGATTGGCATCACCTTCATCACCCTGCCCGTGATCTGGATCTATGCGACCGTGCTGTTCATCGCTCCCTTCCTACAGGGCGCTCTGAACTACGGCAGCGCCGTTGTATTCGGTGCTCCGCTGATCTTCCTGTTCAACTCTATGGGCTTTGATCCCAAGATCGCCGCGATCGCGCTGTCTCTGATGTTCCCCATCGGCGACTGCCTGCCCCCGTCCCGCATCACCGGCCGTCTGGCCATCGAGGCCACCGGCTATGAGGGCAAGTACACCACCTTCCTGAAGGCTGTGCTGATTCCCTGCCTGGTGCTGGGCCTGATTTCTCTCGCGATGCTCATCTGGCCCAACAAGTTCACTTTCCTGATCTAAGAAAGGAGGATTAGCATGGTATTTCTGCAAAACGTCATTCACTGGATCTACATGATCTTCGCAGCGGTCTCCTGCTTCTTCCTGGTCAAGCACCTGTTCAAGCGTGAGAAGAACAAGGGCATCGTGAACGATATCGTTTACGCCTACTGCATCATCCCGTTCCTCCTGCGTATCCTGCAGATCAAGTAAGGGAGGAAAAGAAAATGAAAATGAGCAAGAGTATTCTCGTTAAGCTGATCGCGCTGGCCGTTGCTCTGGTACTGGCTGCGCTGGCTGGCGTAGAGTTCTACAACTATCGTCACACCCCCGAGACCGTGGTTGCCTCCAGCGCTCTGACCGAAACCCACATGCTCAGCGAGTGGGTTCCCAGCCTGAAGGGCACCTTCGGCGACACCCCCGTATTCTTCTTTGACTCCGGCGTTGAGGGCGGCACCATGCTCTATCTGGGCGGCACCCACCCCTACGAGCCCGCCACCAGCATGTCTGCCTATGTGATGCTCAACAACATCACTGTGCAGAAGGGCCGCGTCATCATCATCCCGCAGGCCAACCGCAGCGCTACCACGCTGGGCATGCTGGGCAATGCATATCCTCCCTACTACAAGGTGGAAACCGAGTGGGGCACTGCGCAGTTCAAGAATGGCGACCGCTGGGCCAACCCGCTGGATTCCTGGCCGGATCCCTTCACCTACATGCACTATCCGTCCAACCTGGCTCTGACCTACCAGGATATCCGCAACGTTAACCGCTGCTATCCCGGCCGTCCTGACGGCTCTCTGATCGAGCGCGTTTGCTTTGCTATCATGGAGATCATCCGCAACGAGGACGTCGACATTGCCATCGACTCTCACGAGGCTGCTGTTATGTACCCCGTGGTTGAGACCTACGTGGCTCACGACCGCGCGCTGGACATGGCGATGATGGCTTCCATGAGCCTGTCGGCAGACCGCTTCTACATGAAGTGTGAGGCGTCTCCCAAGAACCTGCGTGGCCTGTCTCACCGTGAGTGGGGCGACTACAGCGATACGCTGGCGGTTCTGATGGAGACTCCCCATACCTTCACCGACTGGATCGTTGGTCCTATGACTGATGACCTGCAGCCTGTTGGCCAGGACGAGATCCTCAAGATCGCTGCCGAGCATGGTCTGACCTACGTGGACTACGACTACGAGTTTGGCACTCCCCTGAAGTACCGCGTTGGCCGCCACCTCGAGGGCGCCAAGGAAGTACTCAGCTGGGCCAACGACATGCAGCTGATGTGGGAAAACAAGGACATTCAGGTGACCTGGCCTTCCTACAACGAGCTGATGGAGAAGGACTGCGGCTACTTCCTGGAGAACCCCGAAACGGCCGATCCGTCCCTGGTATTCGAAATCTGACCCATCCCGGAAGGAGTGTGACCTATGCGCAAAAAGTTCAGTTTCCTGATCGCTGTGGTTATGATTATCGCATTGCTCACGCAAAGCGCCATGGCCTGCACGATCTTCGGCGTTGGCAAGAATGCCACGGTTGACGGCTCCACCATCGTTACCCATACCGATGACACCACCAGCGACGACTTCCGTACGTGGATCATTCCGCGTATGGAAGGCGGCGAGGGTGTGATGCGCGACATCGTCATGAACGGCCATTCCTATGGTGACTGGAGTGATTACCCCAACACCAAGGATTACGGCAGCGGCATGGTGATCGGTGAAATGCCTCAGCCTGAGGATACCAACCAGTACATCCACAGCAACTATTCCTTCATCAATGAGCATGGCGTGGCCATGGGTGAATCCACTGCGTGGTTCATTCCCGCCGACGATCACACGATGACGCTGTACGAAATGTTCTACATGGACAACAACGGCATCATCGACTGCTACCATGCTCAGCACATCGCCATGGAGCGCGCCACCACCGCGCGCGAAGCGGTCGAAATCATCGGCGCGATGGTTGAGGAATATGGCTGGGGAACGTCCGCAGAAGTGATGAACATCTGCGACGGCAACGAAGTGTGGATTCTGGAAGTGTACGGCCGCGACCTGTGGTGTGCCGTGCGTCTGCCTGATGACGCCTTCTTTGTGGCAGCCAACCGCTGCCGCATCAATGAGTTCAACTTCGAGGACAAGGAGAACTACCTGTGCTCTCCCAACCTGAAGTCCTGCGCCATTGAAAAGGGCCTGTGGAGCGAGGAAAGCGGCGAGCCCTTCGCGCCCGCCAAGATCTACTGCCCCTACAGCGATCCCTACTGCAACCGCCGTGAATGGCGCGCGCTGAGCCTTGTGGCTCCCAGCCTGAACCTGGACCCCAACGCCGATTACTATCCCCTGTATGTCGTTCCTGAAAAGAAGCTGAGCGTTGAGGACATCCGCGCGCTCAACAGCGACTACTATCAGGGCACTGAGTACGACGTGTCCCTCACACCTGAGGCCGGTCCTTTCGGCAACCCGCTCAGCGACAAGCATCACGAGCGCACCATCAACCTGTACCGTACCACCTACCTGATGATCGCCAACATCAACGCCAGCCTGCCCAAGGAAGTTCGTTCCCTGGTGTGGCACGGCTTTGGTGCTGCCGATTCTTCCTTCATCGTACCGCTGTGGGCTTCCATGACCCGCCTGCCCGAGCTGTACTCCATTGGCAGCCGTTACGAAAAGTTTGACCGTAACAGCGGCTGGTGGATCGCGTCCTACGTGCAGCAGACCGCCAGCCAGAATTACGACAGCGCGATTGAAACCATTCACGCTGCCCGCGATCCCAAGCTGGCTGAGCAGTACGAGACTGTTGCAAGCGTTCAGAAGGCCGCTGCTGCGCTGGTGGAAGCCGGCAACAGCGAGGCTGCAGTTGAACTGCTGACCTCCTACGCCTGCAACAATGCTGAGGACTGGTACGAGTACTGGCTGGAGCTTGGCGACGAGCTCTACAGCACTTACATGTTTGACCGCGTTGACATGAACGAGGCCAAATATCCGGATTGGTGGACCCAGATTCTCGACAACGCGCCTGATAAGCCCGTTGCGGAAGCTGCCCAGTAATCCATCCCCATTAGACTGTAGGTCCGGGCGCTTGTTGCGCGGGCGCCCGGATTTATGAGTACGAAACCAAAATAAAAAAGGAGAGACCACAAAATGAGCAAGAAGATTCTGAGTGCTCTCGCTATGGTTATGGCTCTGGTCATGATGATGTCCAGCGCGATGGCCTGCACCACCCTGGGTATTGGCAAGCTCGCTACTGCCGATGGTTCCACCGTTATCACCCACACCTGCGACTCCACCGGTGATGACTCCCGTCTGTGGATCATCCCCCGTATGGAAGGCGGCGAGGGCGTCATGCGTGACATCGTCCTCAACGGCAACCAGTACGGCGATTGGTCCGACTACCCCAACACCAAGGACTACGGCGGCGGCATGGTCGTTGGCGAAATGCCCCAGCCCGAAGACACCTACCAGTACCTGCACACCAACTATTCTCTGATCAATGAGAAGGGTGTTGCCATGGGCGAATCCACCTGCACCCCCAACTTCACCGACGAGCGCGGCCTGAAGTGCTACGAAGTGATGGTTAAGAACAGCCTGGGCATCATCGACTGCTACCATGCTCAGCATGTTGCTCTCGAGCGCGCTTCTACCGCCCGCGAGGCTGTCGAAATCATCGGCGCCATGGTTGAAGAGTACGGCTGGTCCGGCTTCTGCGAGAACATCAACATCTGCGACGGCAACGAGACCTGGATCATGGAAGTTTACGGCCACAATGTGTGGTGCGCCTTCCGTGTGCCGGACGACGCCATGTTCGTTTGCGCCAACCGCGCCCGCATCGACTATGTTGACCTCGAGGACAAGGAAAACTACCTGTGCTCTGACAACATCATCTCCTTCGCCGTCGAAAACGGCCTGTGGAGTGAAGAGAGCGGCGAGCCTTTCGCTCCCTGCGATGTGTATGCTTACAACACCGGTGCTTACTCCTACCGTCGCGAGTGGCGCGCCATGAACCTGGTGTGCCCCAGCATGGAGCTGGATCCCGAGGCTGTCAAGCAGCCCCTGCTGTGCTACCCCGAGAAGAAGCTGACCGTTGCTGACATCCGCGCGATCAACTCCGACTACTACAAGGGCACTGCTTATGACGTGACCCTGACCCCCGAAGCTGGCCCGTTCGGCAACGTGCTGACCGACAAGCTGAAGGAACGCACCATCAACCTGTACCGCGCTACTTATCACACCATCGCCACCGTCAACGCTGCTCTGCCTGAGGAAGCTCGCTCCCTCGTGTGGATCGGCTGGGGCGCTGCTGACTCCTCTTACAGCATCCCGCTGTGGGCCTCTATGACCGAGCTGCCCGAGATCCTCGTCAACGGCCATCGCTACACCACCTTCGATCGCGACTCCGCCTGGTGGATCAGCCAGTATGTCCAGCAGACCGCTTCTCAGAACTATGAGAGCGCCATCAAGGACATCCACGCTGCCCGCGATCCCAAGATGGAAGAGCAGTACGCCGAGGTTGCCAGCATCCAGGCTGCCGCTGCCGCTCTGGTTGAAGCCGGCAACAAGGAAGCTGCTGTGAAGCTGATCACCGATTACGCTTACAACAACGCCATCGAATGGCATGAGTTCTGGACCGAGCTGGGCGACAAGCTGTACGCCAAGTACATGTTCAACCGCGTCGACATGAACGAAGCCAAGTATCCCGAGTGGTGGACCAACATCCTCGACAACGCTCCCGACAAGCCCGTTGAGGAAGTTCCCGCTGCCTAATTGTTAATCTCCGGGTCCAGACGTTCGCGCAACGAGCGTCTGGACCCTTTCAGCAGACAAAGTTCAAGCGCTCCTTGGGGGCGCTTGAACTTTGCCTGCTCAATTCAACTGTAAACGGAGGCGAAATCATGATTGCAGTGGTTATTGCAGTGCTGGTGATGCTTATGCTGGGCGTGGTGGAAAATGCTGTCCACCAGCATATGCTCAAAAAAATCCCACTGCGGATTCTCATCAACGGAACCCGCGGCAAAACGACTGTCACTCGTATGACGGCTTCGGTTTTGAATGCTGCGGGTATTCGTGCCTATGCCAAGACGACGGGATCTGAAGCGCGCCGTATTCTGCCGGACGGAACCGAAGAGGCCTACCGCAAACATGATTTTGTGACCATGATGGAACAGCTGCCCTTTGTGCGGCTTGCTGTGAAGGGAAAGGCGCAGGCCATCGTGGTGGAGTGTATGGCGCAGCGTGTGGAAAACCAGCGGCTGATGGGGGAAAAGCTGATCCGCCCGCATTGGGTACTGATGACAAACGCCTACGTCGACCATGTGGAGGAAATAGGTGCAACCGAAGAGGAAACCGTTCATGTGCTGGCGCAGTCCATTTCGGCAGAGAGCAAAGTGATCGCACATGATGAGCGCTTTGCAGCATACACCAGCCAGCTGATCCAGCCGAACGAAGCTGATGATGCGCAGCTTTACGCACAGTGCTCTTTCCCGGTACATCGGGCAAATGTACAGCTGGTGGAGGCTCTGGCAGCCGGATTGGGCATTTCTGCGGAAGTTGTGCGACAGGGTATCCTTGACACAAAGCCGGATATCGGCATGTACAAAAAGTTTGAGGCTTCCGGCTGCACGGTGTGGAATGCTTTTGCTGCCAACGACCCGGTTAGCTTTGCCCAAACGCTGGAGGAATGCGCGCAGCGCGGCAAGTTCCGGCTGCTGTATAATCACCGCAACGACAGGTCCTATCGGCTGGAAGCATTCGCACAGGTGATCCGCAAGTCAGAGGCAAAGCCACAAGTCATTGGCGTTATCGGAAACGACAAGGACTGGTGCGCGCGATATCTGACCCGCATGACCGGCGTTCAGGCCAACCCTGTGACGGATGCCTGCGAATGGCTGCAGCAGCCCAACGCTGCGCAGCAGGTGCTGTGCGCTGGCAATATCAAGGGTGAAGGCCGTATGCTTTTGGAAAAATTGATGGAGGAAGCGCAGAAGAATGTATGACGTGGCAATCGCACTGAGCGTGCTGCTCAGTTTTGGGCTTTATGAGGCATTTGGTCTGCTGTGCGGCGGCATGGTATCCGCCGGTTATCTGTGCATGTTTTTTGAACAGCCGCTGCGCATCGTGACAACGCTGCTGCTGGCGGTCATTGTGTACGGGCTTACACGACTTATCTCGCGCTATGTCATTCTTTACGGCAGGCGGCGTTTCATGCTGGTGATCGTCCTCAGCCTGATTTTTGGCTGGGTGATCGAGCAGTTCCTGCTGGGCATTGCCGTCATTCCGCAGGACATCCGCATTATCGGCCACGTCGTTCCCGGCCTGATTGCCAATGACATGTACAAGCAGGGCGTACCGCGCACGCTGATGGGCGTGGTGCTCAGTGCAGGGCTGGTAAGACTGCTGATCATGGCGGTGAGCGTGCTATGAACATGCCGAAATTTGGACGTAAAAGCTTTGCGTGCATGCTGCTGGCGGCGCTGGTGTGCCTGTGCGGCGTCACGCTGACGCTGAAAAACGAAACGCGCGTGCGCCTGCCTTATGCCGACGTACAGCTGGCGGCGGCGCAGCGCATGGCAGATGCCGAAGCGGTGCTGCTGGATTATGTAACGCAGCATGGCATCGCCATTGAAAAGGACGACCTGAACCATACGGGGCTTATCGGCCCGGAGTGGACGGAGCTGACCACTTCATTGGGCATGACGGAGGCTAAGCGCACCTCGCTTCAGCCGGACTTTGCTGCGCTGATGGTGAAGTATTATCAGCAGGCGGGACTGCAAAGTGGCGACACCGTCTGCTGCGGCATGAGCGGCTCCTTCCCGGGGCTGAATCTGGCAGCTGTTTGTGCAGCCAATGCAATGGATCTGAATATTAAGGTCATTGCATCCTATGGTTCTTCCATGTACGGCGCAACGCGTATCGACATGACCATCGTCGACATTCTCAACATTGCCCGTGCGGCTGGTGTAATCAACTACGAAATGCTGGCAGTCTCACCCGGCGGCGATGACGACAGGGGAGAGGGCATTCTGTTCCCGGAAACGCGAGAGATCATTGAGGGGCTGGCAGCAAAAGACGGATATATCTTCATTGATGAAGGCAATATACCCGGGGCAGTGCAGCGACGTCTGGAACTGTTCGGCGATGATGTGGACTGCTTCGTCAACGTGGGTGGTGCAAGCGTGAACGTTGGCTCCAGCCCTTATACGCTGAATTTTCCCAACGGGCTGGTGATGGATCCGCCTGTCATTCCGCAGGATCTGGACAGAGGGTTGACCTATGAGTACGCCGCCCGCAATGTGCCGGTGGTGCATATGCTCAATGTGCGCGGACTGGCGGAGGATAACGGGCTGCCGTTCGATCCGGTTCCGCTGACCAAACCTGGTCAAACCAATGTGTATTACACCACCCATCAGTCGCCGTGGTATGCGATCGTAGCACTGGTGATTGCGGCGGCACTGCTGTGGGTGGGCTGGAGAAAGAAAAAAGCATAATCAAAAAGGACAGGAAGCGTGTTCCTGTCCTTTTCAATGCGTTTTTATGGAGTATGCAGCGTGCCGTCCGGCAGGCGCATTTCCGTCCAGCGGGTGGGACCTTCCTTCGGGGGATAGCTGGCAGCGGCTTTTTCATTGAATTCCACGCCGTGACCGGCAGCCTCGCTCAGCCACAGCGCACCGTCGCGACAGATGGGCAGACCCGGGAAGACCTCGGCAGAGGCGTCCGACAGACCGCTGTATTCCTGAATGCCAAAGGCGGGGGAGGCATAGTCCAGATGCGTCTGCACGGCGAGGGAGATGGGACTGGTGTCCAGCGGCGCATGCCATGCGGTACGCACGCCGTACTGTTCAGCCAGCATGGCGATCTTGCGCGCAGGGGTCAAACCGCCAACGGCGCTGAGATGACAGCGGATGAAATCCGCCCAGCGATTCTGGATCACCTGCTGCCATTCGAAGGGATGGGAGAACACCTCGCCGATGGCGATGGGCGTAACGCAGCTTTCACGCAGACGGCCCAGCCACGAAAGATTTTCAGGCGAAAGGGGATCCTCCATAAAATACAGATGAAGCGGCTCCAGCTCTTTGGCCAGCACGATGGCGTCGGCAGGATCCAGCCGCTCATGCGTGTCGGTGATCAGCTCTTTTTCATCGCCGTAGCGCTCGCGCAGCGCTTCCAGCAGGCTGACAATCGAACGCATATGTCGCTTGGGATCATAGTGCTTGCATTCGTTTCGCAGGCACAGGTAGCTTTCATCACCACTTGGGCCGTCATAGTCGGAATAGGCCACGCGCAGGTATTTGAAGCCCTCGGCGACGGCCTTGTCCGTCTTTTCAAAAATGGCTTCCTGCGTGGCGGCGTTGCAGTGGCAGTACAGGTCGACCCGCTCACGGCACTTGCCGCCCAAAAGATCATACAGCGGCATATTTGCCATTTTTCCCTTGATATCCCACAGCGCCATGTCGATGCCGGAAACAGCGCTGTTGAGCACAGGCCCGTTTCGCCAGTAGGCGTTGACAGTGAGCAGCTTCCAGATGTCCTCAATGCGGGATGCATCGCGTCCGATGAGGAAGGGGGCAAATTCCTCCTCGATCACTTGCTTTACCGCCTTCGCACGGTAGGCAAAGCTGGCGCAGCCCAGACCATACAGACCGGGCTGGTTGGTGTCCATACGCACAATTACGAGGTTCTGGCCGTCTGGCGCAGTCAGAAAAACGGATATCTTTTGAATGGTCACGTTCATAGGGCATTCCTCCTGCAGATATTATAGCACAAATGCGGCTGCATGGAAGCTGTGAATCGGCAGTCAGGGCTGTATTTTGCATTGATTTGTCAGGGCTGTTGGGCTATAATCAAAATGCACGGCGTGTGCCGTATCTGGAACAAGGAAAGGGATCATCATGAAGATCGTACTGCAGAATCTGACGAAAAAGTTTCCCAACCGCAGCAAAACCGGCCCCAAAGAGGTCGTTGCGGTGAATGACTTTACCTTTGAAATTCCTGATGGCAAGCTCATCGGCTTGCTGGGCCCCTCCGGCTGCGGCAAATCCACCACGCTCAATCTGCTCTGCGGCCTTGAAAAGCCCACCAGCGGCAGCATTTTCTTTGGCGATGACGACGTGACCAAAGTGCCCGCCGAGCGCCGCGGCGTTGGCTTTGTATTCCAGAACTATGCGCTGTATCCCCACCTGTCGGTGCGGCAGAACATCCGTTTCCCGCTGGAAAACCTCAAGGGCGATCAGAAGCTGAGCAAGCAGGAAATGAATGCCCGCGCTGAAGAGGCGTCTAAGCTTGTGCAGCTGGAAGGGCTGATGGAGCGCAAGCCCAGCGAGCTTTCCGGCGGTCAGCAGCAGCGTGTGGCCATCGCCCGCGCGTTGGTCAAAACGCCACGCGTGCTGCTGCTTGACGAGCCGCTTTCCAACCTCGACGCGCGTCTGCGCCTGCAGACCCGCGAGGAGATTCGCCGCATCCAGCGTGAGACTGGCGTGACCACCATCTTTGTCACCCACGATCAGGAAGAAGCCATGAGCATTTCCGACATGATCGTTGTGATGAGGGACGGCGTGATCCAGCAGATCGGACAGCCGCAGGAGGTTTACGACGAGCCGGACAATTTGTTTGTGGCCAAGTTCCTTGGTACGCCGCCCATCAATGTATTTAAGGGCTATGTGAAGGGTGAAAAGCTGTTCATCGGCGACGAAGCTGTGCTGGACGCCAAAGGCGTTGCTGATCAGGAAGTATGGGCCACCATCCGTCCCGAAGGCTTTGAACTGGATGAAAACGGCCCCTTCAGCTGCGCGCTCACCGGCGTGGAGGTCATGGGCCGCGATATCAGCGTGGTCGCCACGCATCCGCAGTGCGAAAACGTGACGGTGCGCGCTATCATCAGCTCGCGCAATAAAGTGGCTGTCGGTGCGCAGAGCGTGCGTTTCACCCTCGTGCCTGAAAAGGTGTTCCTGTTCGATCCTCAGACCGAAGAACGCATCTGCGTGCAGTGATCCGGGAGGCGCAAAATGGACAACCGTAATTGGAAGGGATGGCTGTACCTGTTGCCTGCCATCCTGTTTCTGGGTATCTTTATGGTATACCCCCTCATCGACGTGCTGATCTACTCGTTTGAGGAAAGCTATAACTTCGCTTCGCAGACCTATCAGGGCGTGGGATCGTACAACTATTCCTATGTGCTGCATGATCCCTATTTCCTGCAGGCGGTCAAGAACACATTCGTACTGGTCATTTTCACTGTGCCCATCTCCACGGGCATCGCGCTGCTGATCTCGGTGGGTCTTAACTCCATCAAGGCGCTGAAGAACCTGTATCAGACCATCTATTTCCTGCCCTACGTGACCAACACGCTGGCGGTGGGCCTGGTGTTTATGATCCTGTTCAAAAAGACACCATATACGGACGGCCTTGCCAACCTGATCATCAGCTGGTTTGGCGTGCAGCCTGTTGACTTTATCGACGGCCCCTACTGGGCCAAGATGTTCGTGCTGTGCTTCTACACCATCTGGGTCGTCATGCCGTTTAAGATCCTCATCTTTACCAGCGCTCTGGCCTCTGTCAATCAGGACTACTACAAGGCCGCCAAGGTGGATGGCACCTCCCGCTGGCGTACGTTTGCCCGCATCACCCTGCCTATGATTTCGCCCACGGTGTTTTACCTGATCATCACGGGCTTTATCGGCGCGTTCAAGGCGTACAGCGATGCTGTGGCGCTGTTTGGCACCAACCTCAATGCCGCCGGTATGAACACCATCGTTGGCTATGTGTACGACATGCTCTACGGCAGCAGCGGCGGTTATCCCAGCTATGCGTCGGCTGCGGCCATCATCCTGTTTGCAATCGTACTGACCATCACGTGCATCAACCTGCTCGTCAGCCGCAAGCACGTGCATTATTCGTGAGGTGCCGCCGATGAAAAAGCCTTATGATTATGAAATGGTTGAACAGTCTGCTCTGCGCCGTCAGAAGACGAGAAACGCTGTGATTTACTCGCTGCTGACGGTATGGGCCATCATGGTGCTGTTCCCGTTCTACTGGATGATCCTCACCAGCGTCAAGGGCTATGGCGCGTACAACTCCGAGTTTGTACCGCAGCTGTATACGCTGTCGCCCACGCTGCAAAACTATGCCGACGCCTTCACCACGGTGCCGCTGGGCCGTTACTTTACCAACACCATTATCTTCACGGTTGTGACCACGGCTATCATGATGGTGGTGACGGTGCTGGCTGCCTTTGCTTTTGCACGGCTCAACTTCCGGGGCAAGAATGCGGCGTTTGTCATCTTCCTCAGCCTGATGATGATCCCCAACGAGCTGGTGGTCATCACCAACTTTGTGACCATCACCAACATGGATCTGCGCAACACCTTCATGGGCCTGATTCTGCCGTCGGTCACGTCGGTATTCTACATCTACCTGCTGAAGGAGAACTTTGCGCAGATCCCGGATGAACTGTATTACGCCGCTAAGGTAGACGCAACATCCGACTTCAAGTACCTGTGGAAGGTCATGATCCCCATCTGTCGCCCGACGCTGGTGACCATCACGATCCTCAAGGTGATCGAGTGCTGGAACTCCTACGTGTGGCCGCGCCTGATCACTGACGACGCCAACTACTTTCTGGTGTCCAACGGCATTCAGGAGATCCGCGAAAACGGCTTTGGCCGTGAAAACATCCCGGCCATGATGGCTGCGGTCGTGGTCATTTCCGTGCCGCTGGTGGTGCTGTTCCTGATCTTCCACAAAAAGATCATGGAAGGCGTTGCGAGGGGAGGCACCAAGGGATGAAGAAAAAGCTGCTGCTTATTGTATGCCTGCTGTCTGCCATGCTGCTTTTGACCGGCTGCCATGGCTCGCGTGATCAGAGCGCATTTGAAATGCCGGACCATTTTGATATATCGCGCGATTACGAGATCACCTTCTGGGCCAAGAACGACACCAACCTCACGCAGGTGGCCATCTACGAAAACGCCATCGCCGGGTTTGAGGCGCTTTATCCCAATGTGAAGGTGAATCTGCGCCTGTATACCGACTACGGACGCATCTATAATGACGTAATTACCAATATCTCTACCGGTACCACGCCCAATGTTTGCATTACCTACCCCGACCACATCGCTACCTATCTGACGGGCGACAACTGCGTGGTTCCGCTGGACGGCCTGTTTGATGATGAAAAGTATGGTCTGGGCGGCAGCGAGGTACGCTTTGACGCACCGTCGAAGGATGAAATCATTCCCAAGTTCCTGGAGGAATGCGCTTTCGACGGTCATCACTACGCCGTGCCTTATATGCGCTCTACTGAGGCCTGCTACATCAACAAAACCTTTGTGGAAAAGCTGGGTTACACCATTCCTGAAACGCTCACCTGGGATTTTGTGTGGGAAGTGGCGGAGGCGGCCACGGCTAAAGACGCCGACGGCAATTATCTGGTCAACGGTCAGAAGGTAATGATCCCGTTCATCTACAAGTCTACCGACAACATGATGATCCAGCTGCTCAGGCAGAAGGGCGCAGGCTACTCCACTGAAGATGGACAGGTGCTCATTTTCAATGACACCACGAAAGAGTTGCTTGGACAGATCTCCACCCACGCCAAAACCGGCGCATTTTCCACCTTCAAAATCTCCAGCTATCCGGCCAACTTCCTCAATGCCGGTCAGTGCATCTTTGCGCTCGATTCCAGCGCCGGTGCGACCTGGATGGGTTCGGATGCACCGCTGATCGACATCGCCGAAGACAAGCTGGTGCATTTTGAAACGGTCATCAAGCCCATTCCGCAGTATGATCCTGCCAATCCGCAGATGATCTCGCAGGGTCCCAGTATGTGCGTGTTCAACAAGGACGATCCGCAGGAAGTGCTGGCGTCGTGGCTGTTCATGCAGTACATGCTCACCAACGACGTGCAGATCGCCTATGCCTGCACAGAGGGCTATGTGCCAGTCACGTCCAAGGCGCAGCAGAGTGCAGCGTATCAGGATTATCTCAGCCGCTGCGGCGAAGACAACGACATGTATTACGACATCAAGATCAAGGCTTCGCAGCTGCTGCTGGACAATACGCACAATACTTTCGTCACGCCGGTATTCAACGGCTCAGCCTCCCTGCGTGACGCTGCGGGCGCCATGATCGAAGATGTAACAAAATCCACCCGCCGCAAGAAAGAAATCAACGACGAATACTTCACCAAGCTCTTTGAAAACATGACGTCACTGTATCATCTGGATGCCACGAACGCGCTGTCGGGCGGCTCAAATGCTGATCTGGGGCCGCTTCCGGGCACGGCGAAGGCGCTGCTGGGCGCGCTGGCTGCCGCGTGGGCGCTGATCATCCTCTATGTGATCAAAGAAGCGCTGAAAGCCCGCCATCAGGCAAAGTGATATTGATTTCTGCGAAAATTGATGTATAATATTCCTTGAACTCTGGAACAATGATTATGGAGGCGAATCAACATGAAAAAGTTTCTGGCTCTCATGATGACCCTGATGATGGTTCTGAGCATTGCTGGCTGCACCGTGGCCGAAGAAGCCAAGGTGATGACCTACGCCGAATACGACGCTGCTGAGATGGACGCTGAAGTCGTGATCGAAGCCTACGTGCAGGCTACCCAGTCCTGGTGGGACAACAAGATCACCGTTTACGCCCAGGATCAGGACGGCGCTTACTTCCTGTATGAGATGGCCTGCTCCGAAGAGGACGCTGCCAAGCTGGTTCCCGGCACCAAGATCAAGGTGACCGGCTACAAGGGCCAGTGGGCCGGCGAAATCGAAGTGATGGACGCTACCTTCACCTTTGTTGAGGGCGCTGACACCTTCATTGCTGAAGCCAAGGACGTGACCGAACTGCTGGGCACCGACGAGCTGATCAAGTCTCAGAACCAGCTGGTTGCTTTCAAGGGCCTGACCCTGGAAGCTGTTGAGTACAAGAACGGCGAACCCGGCGACGACATCTATGTCACCGTTTCCTACAACGGCCAGAACTACAGCTTCTGCGTGGAGCGCTACCTGACCGGCCCTGACACCGAAGTGTACAAGGCCGTGGGCGAACTGAAGGTCGGCGACAAGATCGACGTCGAAGGCTTCCTGTACTGGTACGAGGGCGTCAACACCCACATCACCTCTGTGGCTGTCGCTCAGTAATCCAAGCCAAAAAAGGACCGTCTCAAACGAGACGGTCCTTTTCATATGCCTTTCAATGCAGGCTGATGTTGGTTTCCACGGTGAAGCTTTCGCCGCAGTCCAGCGCGCGGAAGCCGCTTTCTTCGGTCTTGTACGACTGGTTGGGCGCGTCCACGATCCAGCTTTGAGGCTCGGGACAGATGAAGCCCTTGTCGCCGCCGGCATTCCAGAGCATCCAGTAGCGCAGACCGTCAGAAACGTCATACTGCACGGTACGTCCGCTGGGCAGATGAATGAGCTGCGCGCCGCCATTGCCGCGCACCATATGGCGCGAAACAGCTTCGCCCTGCAGCTGGAAGCCTTCGCCGCCCAGCTGCTTCAGCAGGGGCGTGTTCTGCAGGCGCTCGCCGGTGGGGATGATGGTTTCCGGATGATAGGTGATTTCCTCGACGGCGGACAGCTTCAGCCGGTAATGGGTCGGATCCTGATCGCCGTGCACAAAGTAGGCGTTAAAAGCCGTGTGGAAGCCAACGCCTGTGGGCATGCGGCCTTCGCCGTCATTGCTCACAGTCAGGGTGTGGTGCAGTCCCTTCTGGGAAAGGTCCCATTTACTCAGCACGGTAAAAGCATGGGGGAAGTCCAGATAGGGCTTGTCCGCATTTGCCTGATAGCGGAGCGTGACGGAGGATTCGGTTTCTTCCACAACGTCAAACTTCGTTTCACTCAGAATGCCGTGGATGTGATGCCCGCGTGCGGGCTCGTTGATAGGGAAACGGTAGGTGCGGCCGTCAAAGGTATACACGCCGCCGTTGATGCGGTTTGGCGGGAACAGGAACGGGACGCCATATACATTCGCCGCCTTGTGAAGCACCTCGGGGGATTCAGGTGTGCGGAGAATATCGCAGCCGTCGATGATGAGAGAGATGCAGTTGCCGCCCATATCCGGGCAGATGGTTGCAGAGGAGTCTCCAAAACGAAGCTTGATGAAATGCATGTCAGTCCTCCTTTTTGCTCAGTCGGTTGAGGAAAGGCAGGATCATCCCGCCCAGTGCATTGCCAATGATAACCACCCAGATGAAGAAAAATGCGCGAATATCCACAATGCCGGACACGGCAAAGTAACCCATATCCGCAATGGAATGCTCAAAACCGCTCAGAATGAATGCCGGAACACACAGGAAAATACCGGCGATGGACTGCTTTTCACGGTAAACGCTCACAGCCAGATACATCAGGATGCCGCAGAAGAAACCGCGGATGAGCGCCTGACCAAACGGCTGCTGCAGCTTGGCTGTGCAGATGGTCACAGCGCGCTGGCTCAGGTTGGGCAGCCCCAGCCGCACCAGCGTACCAAACAGCCACATGGCGATCAAGTTGCCCAGAAGCGCAGTCAGTACGACCGTCCAGTCAGCTTTTTTGGCGCTTTCAGCAAGGTAACCCACCTTGCCGGTAAACAGTGAAAAGCCCTTGTAGCAGATGCACAGCAGCGCAACCGAAAAGAGTACTGCGCCAACATACACATTTTCACAGGCTAGATAAACGCTGCAGCCAAGGGTGATGAGGAGCCCTGCCATTACGCCGCTGAGAGTATGTTTCCAAAACATTCGTATCGTTTTCCTTTCGTGCTGAAACCCAGCTGGATAGTATGATGATAGGGCTTCTCAGGTGTTCTGTCAAGCCGGGACGCAGGCTTCCCACAGTTTTTCGCCGCTGCCAAGGCGCATCACGTGGTCAAAACCTGCCTTGCGGATCAGCGCAAGCGTCTCGTCAAAGGCATAGGTGAGCAGATTGAAATCGTGGCAGTCGGAGCTGAGAGTCACTTCGCCGCCCATCTCGCGCCATGCGCACAGCAGTTCAAAGGTGGGGTAGGGGGTCGAAAGGTATCCGCGCCCCATGCCGCCGGTGTTGACCTCCAGAATGCTTCCGCAGGGAAAGGCACGTTCCAGCGCATCCAGTGCGATTTTGCGATAGGCAGGATCGTTCTCGTCAAACAGGCCGGCGATCGCTGCGTTTTTGCGGATCAGGTCAAAATGGCCGATGACGTCCGGACGGTAGTGCAGAAGGAAATCGGTTTCCACCTGATAGTATTCCTTCGCCATGGCCAGTCCATCACCGGCAAAGTGCTTTTCCATATGCTCCTTCAGCAATTGTGCGGGACCGTCGACCGCCACATACTCACCTTCCGGCGTTGGCAGCACATAGTGGGTGGAGCCAAGCACATAGTCGGCACTGGCGATGGACTGTTTCAGCTGCTCTTCACCTGCCAGCGCGTCCAGCTCCAGACCTGCCCAAATGCGAAGCCTGCCCTGCTCCTGCTGAATGGAACGAAGTTCATGAAAATAGGCGGACTGGGCAGCAGGGGACATGGAATAGCCGGTTTCAAAATGCATCATGCCGTGACCGGAAAAACCAAGGCTGACAAAGCCCAGGTTTTCAGCAGCGTGGATCATTTCGCGCAGGGGATTTTTGCCGTCACAGTAGGTGGAATGGGTGTGGCAGTTGCTGAGAAAAGGCATGTTGCGGAACTCCTTTGTAACATGTGAGGAGCGGCCCGGGTGGGCCGCTCCGTGTTTAAACTATACTGTTATGGTACGACCCGGCGAATCAGGCTTCCGGCTCCATCAGGCCCAGGTTGCCATCCTTGCGCAGATACAGCACATTGGTCTGATCGGTCTCGACGTTGACGAATACGAAGAAGCTGTGGCCGAGCAGTTCCATCTGCAAAATGGCGTCCTCCACGCTCATGGGGCGCACGGGGAAGGTCTTGTTGCGCACGATCTTGCGGGCGCTTTCTTCCTTTTCCAGCTCAGCGGCGGCCTCGGCATCATACTCAAGCTCGGCAGGATTGAAGGCGTCCTCACGCAGACGCTTGTCCAGCTTGGTGCGATGCTTGTGGATCTGGCGTTCCAGCTTGGCCAGCGCCTGGTCGATGCTGACGTAGAGGTTGTCGTCGTTGCTGGCTTCAGCACGCAGGGTGACGCCGCCGACGGGAACGGTGATTTCGCAGGTGCGGCGGTTATTCTTTTCCTTGGTGAGCCTGATAAAGACCTCGGCATTGGGGTTGAGGTAGCGGCCCATCTTGGAGATTTTCTTCATAACGCGGTCGTTGATGCCGGGAGTGATAACCATATTTTTCGCAGTAAGGGTCGTCTTCATACGTTTGCTCCTTTTTTGTCTATTTCAGCCTCTTGAAAGGGATTGCAAAAAAGTGTGCGGGTATCATTGGAACCACGCTCCCTTCTGTTGGTATTTTGGGCATTCCCGCCCAAGGCTGTTTGATTCTTTTCACTCTTCACTCTTTGTGTTTGCAATATTCGACGCAGCGAGGGTGGATTCCTCCTTCGCATATGTGAAGAATCTATGAATCATGCACAGGGCGGCATACATTGACTTTCAACGCATTCTGAAGTATTATATGAAGTTGGGGGAGTGTTGTTTTACACCTTCCTGTTATACCCAACATATGTACAGGGGGAATGACGAACATGTCTCAGCTTAAACAGAAGATCCTTGATCGCACCGTTACGCTCGGCGTTGTGGGCCTGGGTTATGTGGGCCTGCCGCTGGCTGTGGAAAAGGCAAAGGCCGGTTTTAAGGTCATTGGCTTTGACGTGCAGAGCCAGAAGGTGGATATGGTCAATCAGGGTCATAACTATATTGGCGACGTGGTAGACAGCGATCTGGAAAAGATCGTGCGCGAAGGCTACCTGCGTGCGACCACGGACTTTGCCTCCGTGGCCAGCTGCGACTGTGTGTGCATCGCCGTGCCTACGCCGCTGGATGCGCATCAGCAGCCGGACATCAGCTATGTTCGTTCCTCTACTGAAAGTATTATGCCCCATATGCACAAGGATATGCTCATTGTGCTGGAGTCCACCACCTATCCCGGCACGACCGAGGAACTGCTCAAGCCCATCCTGGAAAAGAGTGGGCTTAAGTGCGGCGTGGACTTTTATCTGGCGTTCTCGCCCGAACGCGTCGATCCCGGCAACCTGATCTACAAGACCAAAAACACCCCCAAGGTCGTCGGCGGCTGTACGCCTGAGTGCACCGATATCGCCGCTACCCTGTACGAGGCGGTGCTGGAGGCGCCGGTGCACCGCGTCAGCAGCCCCGCTGTTGCCGAGATGGAAAAGATCCTCGAAAACACCTACCGCAACGTAAACATCGGTCTGGTCAATGAACTGGCCATTCTGTGCAACCGCATGGGCATCAACATCTGGGAGGTCATCGAGGCAGCCAAATCGAAGCCTTACGGCTTCCAGGCCTTCTATCCCGGCCCCGGTCTGGGTGGTCACTGCATCCCGCTGGATCCCTATTACCTGAGCTGGAAGGCCCGCGAATATGGTTTCCATACCTCGATGATCGAAAGCAGCATGATGGTCAACGACCGCATGCCGGAATACTGCTGCGACCGCGCCATGGAAGCCCTCAACGAAAACAAAAAGGCCATGAACGGCGCAAAGATCCTGGTGCTGGGCGTGGCTTACAAGCAGGATATCGACGATTACCGCGAGTCGCCCGCCATCCGCGTGATCGAAGCGCTCAAAAAGCGCGGTGCGGAAGTCAGCTTCTATGATCCCTTCGTGGCAGAATACCGCGAAAACGGTGTTGTGGAAAAGGGTCTTGAGGCACTGACGGAAGAGGTTCTCAAACAGGCTGATCTGGTCATGGTGACCACCGCTCATACCACGGTGGATTATGACTTTGTGGCCGAGCATGCCGGGCTGATCTTCGATACCAAGAATGCCATGAAGAACGTAACCAAACGCGAAAATATCCGCGTGCTGTAAGAAAGAGGTTTCACCTGCATGAGTGATAAGCTGCGCTATGCCCTCATCGGCTGCGGCCGCATTGCCCCCAACCATATTGCTGCATTTATGAATAATGCGGATTCACTGCAGCTGTGCGCCGTGTGCGATCCTGATATCGAGCGCATGGAGATCGTGCTGGCTGCTTTGCCGCAGGAGCAGCGCGAAAGCGTGCGTCGCTATACGGATTACCGCGAGCTGCTTGCCAAAGAGCAGCCCCAGCTTTGCGCTGTTGCCACTGAAAGCGGCAAGCATGCAGCCATCGCGCTGGATGTGATCGCCTCCGGTAGCCATGTCATCATCGAAAAGCCCATCGCGCTGTCCCTTACGGATGCGCGCGCGCTGATCGAAGCGGCAAAGCAGCACAACGTAAAGCTCTGCGCCTGCCACCAGAACCGCTTCAACAAGTCCATCCGGAAGATTCGTTCTGCGGTGGAAGAGCAGCGCTTTGGACGCATGCTGCACGGCGCGGCGCACATCCGCTGGAACCGTGGCCCCGGCTACTACGAACAGGCTCGCTGGCGCGGCACCTGGGCGCAGGACGGCGGTGCGCTGATGAACCAGTGCATTCACAACATCGACCTGCTGCGCTGGATGATGGGCGACGAAGTGACCGAGGTCATGGCCTACACCGACAATCTGCAGCATGATTACATTCAGGCGGAGGATCTGGGCATGGCGCTGGTGCGCTTTGCAAACGGCGCCTACGGTATCATCGAAGGCACCACGAACATCTATCCGCACAATCTGGAAGAAACGCTGTATCTGTTCGGTGAGCGCGGCACGGTGAAGGCTGGCGGCAAGAGCGTCAACATCATTGAAGAGTGGTCGTTTGGCGACGATTGCGACGATCCCGCTGTGGTCAAACAGCACTATGGCGAAAATCCGCCCAATGTATACGGCTATGGACATACGCCGCTGTATGCCGACGTGATCGACGCTATTCGCAATGACCGGCAGCCCTATGTGGACGGCTATGCCGGTATGCGCGCGCTGGAACTGGTGCTGGCCATTTACAAATCCGCAGCAGAACATCGTCCGGTGCAGCTGCCGCTGGCAGACTGCGCCACGACCGATTTTGAAGGACGGTTTGACCGATGAGTGTATACATTCATCCCACCGCCGTGGTGGACGAGGGCGCGCAGCTGGGCGAAGGCACCAAGGTATGGCATTTCACCCATGTGGAGGGCACGGCGCAGATCGGCGAGGGCTGTTCCATTGGCCAGAACTCCTATGTGGGCAGCCGTACGATTATCGGCGACCGCTGCAAGCTGCAGAACAATGTAAGCATCTATGAGGGCGTTACGCTGGGCAATGGCGTTTTCTGCGGCCCCAGCTGCGTATTCACCAACGACCTGACGCCGCGTGCACTGTATCCCAAGGGACATGAAAACTTCGTGCCCACTGTTGTGGAGGATGAAGCGTCCATCGGCGCAAACGCGACCATCGTGTGCGGACACCGCATCGGCCGCTGTGCCATGATCGGCGCGGGCGCGGTGGTGACCAGAGACGTGCCTGCGCATGCGCTGATGCTGGGCGTGCCGGCAGAGGTGCGCGGCCATGTATGCACCTGCGGCGAACTGCTGCATGGTAAGATGATTTGCTCAAAATGCGGCCGTCAGTTTGAACAGGACGGCGAAGGACTGCGGGAAGTCGGCAGCGTGTGAAGCCGGCTTCTGCTGTTTGGGGAGGTACATATGCAGTTTCATGATCTGGCTGCGCAGTATCAGGCGCTGAAGGCGGAAATCGACTCCGGTATGGCGGAAGTTCTGGCAAAGGGACAGTTTATCCTTGGGCCGCAGGTGGCCGAGTTGGAGGAAAAGCTGGCGCAGGATGTGGGCCGCAAATATTGCGTGTCCTGTGCCAATGGCACCGATGCATTGGTTTTGACGCTGATGCTCTGGGGCGTTGGCCCGGGTGATGCGGTTTTCGTACCGGATTTCACCTACTTTGCCACGGCCGGCTGTGCAAGCACCGTGGGTGCGGAGGTGATTCCCGTCGATATCCGCACCGATACCTTCAACATCTGCCCCGACGCGCTGGAAGCGATGATCGAACAGGTGGAAAAGGAAGGCAAATACCGTCCCCGCGTTGTGATCCCGGTAGATCTGTTCGGTCAGCCTGCGGAATATGAACGCATTGAGGCGATCGCAAAGAAGCACGGCATGCTGGTGCTGGAGGATGGCGCACAGGGCTACGGCGGACAGATCGGCACAAAGAATGCCTGCGCATTCGGCGATGCGGCGACGACGTCGTTCTTCCCGGCAAAGCCTCTGGGCTGCTACGGCGACGGCGGTGCGATCTTCGTGGATCACGCTGATGAGGATGCGCTGCTGCGCTCTCTGCGCGCTAATGGGCGCGGCGTGGAGGACAAGTATGACAATCAGCGCATCGGCATGAATTCCCGCCTGGATACGCTGCAGGCAGCCATTTTGCTGCCCAAGCTGCGTGCGCTGCGCGAATATGAGATCGCCGCGCTCAACGCATCGGCGGACAAGTATACGCAGGCGCTTTCCGGCGTTGTTCAGACGCCCACAGTGCTTTCTGGTTATGTGAGCAGCTGGGCGCAGTACAGCGTGCTGCTTGAGGATCGTCAGCAGCGCGACCGTGTGCAGCAGGAACTGAAAGCGCAGGGAATCCCGACGATGGTGTATTATCCGCGCGGCATCCACCAGCAGACGGCCTATGCGCACAGGCATTTCCCGGATGAATGGTATCAGGGGACGCTGGCAGCCTGCAGCCGTGTGCTGGCGCTGCCCATGCATCCTTACCTGACGGATGAGGACATCAGCCGTGTGAGCGAGGCTCTCAAACAGGCCGTACAAAAGGCATAAACCATTTCGGGCGCGGAAACGCGCCCGTTTGCCGTTGCTGCATGAAAGGGGAGAAGAAGATTGAGGGAGATTCGTACGCTGAACGCAGAGGATGCTTTTCATGCGGTTGCGCAGATTTATGTGCGGAGCTGGCAGCACAGTTATCGCGGAATGCTGCCTCAGCTTTTCCTGGACAGGCTGACGGACGAACGCTGGCTGGCCACCCTGCGTGCAAGGCCGGAACGGTCTATCTGCCTTTTCGAAGATGGCAAAATGCTTGGAACGGTTATGACGGACTTTTGCCGCGAAAAAGGACAGGAAGGATGGGGCGAGATCGTCAGCCTGTATCTGCTGCCTGAAGCAATAGGGTTTGGTCATGGGCGATTGCTGACGGAAGCTGCCATGGACGCTCTGCGCGCTGAAGGCTGTGAGCAGGCGTGTCTGTGGGTGTTCCGGGCCAATGAATATGCGGCGGAATTTTATCGCCATCTGGGATTTGCACACACCGGGCGAAGCCAAACCGAAATGTATGGCGGCGAACCGATTGAACTGATTGAAATGGCACGTGTACTGTAAACAGGTACTGGCGTGTCTTTCCTAAATATGGTATGATACAAACAGATGAAATCATCAGGGAGGCGCTTGAGATGCTTCGACGTGTTGTTTCGCTTTTGTGCGCGCTGGTGCTGTGCATGTCCATCCTGCCGCAGGCGCAGGCAGCCGCTGCCAAAACGCTTACGGTTTCTTTTCAGGTAACCACCTACCAGAACCGTGCAAGAACGCTGCTCAAACAGATCAACACCCTTCGTAAGGCAAACGGCGTGGGAGAACTGACCATGCTGGCGGATCTTGAAAAAGTGGCTATCCAGCGCGCGGCAGAGCTGTTTGTGTTTTTTGATCATGACCGTCCTGATCTGAAGGGGTTTGATACGGCTTATACTGAATACAAAAGCCTGAAGGACTGCCAGGCGGTGTCGGAATGCATTGCCGCAGGCTATCCCAAGGCGGAGGAAGTGTTTGACGACTGGCAGGATTCAGCGGAAGACAGCCTGCTGGACGGCGATTTCACGCATGCGGGTCTTGCCTGTGTGTTCATGGAGGACAGCGCCAACGAATATTACTGGGCGCTGTACCTGATGCAGATGCCCGAAGACACCAGCGCCAAAAAGGCCGAAAGCACCGCCAAGGCCGGCACTGCCAAAAACATGAAGGTAGAAATTGCCAAAGGCATGTACGAGCGTGCTGACAACAGCCACAAGCGCTTTGAATTGCGTGTAAGCGACCTGAACCTGAAAACCAAGACCTCTGCACAGCCAACTGTTTATCTCTATGACCGCAACGACGTGAAAATCGGCAAGTGCGAACTGGAGGACTTGACCTTCAAGAGCAGCAACACGGCTGTGTTTACCGTCAATGCAGATGGTACGGTGAAGAAAAAGAAGAACGGCACCGGTACCCTTACCGTGCGTTCTTCCGGTCTGGAGGACGCCACTTGCACTGTGACCATCGGCACCACGGCAGCCAGCGGCACCGTAACAGCGGACACCATCGGCGATGCAAAGCCGGAACTAAAGGCGGAGGAATACAGCAAGCACACCAATCTGTCAGTGTACCTCAAGGGCGCTTCCGGTTACGTGCTCTACCGTGCAACCAGCAAAACCGGTACTTACACCAAGGTTGAAGAGAAAGCCACCACCCAGAAGTGGACCCTCAAGCTGGAGCATGAAGATATTACCCGCACGTATTATTACAAGGTGCGCGCTTACAAAAATGCCAACGGAAAACGCGTGTACAGCGAATACAGCGAGCCTGTGAAGGTGGCTCCGTAACGCGAAAAAAGTCCCCCAGCCCACCCGGGGACTTTTTCCTTCTCAAAAATTTTGGGAAATGGTTTGCAAACATTACGCAATCAGGTATAATAAACAGACATGCTGTGCGTTTTTTTGGCACGCGATTTTCTTTATGGAGGATGCAGAATGTTGAAAAAATTCCTTTGCTGCCTGTGCTGTGTGCTGCTGGCAGCGCTTCCCGCCGTGTCTGTGGCGGAAGCTACTTTTACGATGGCTGGCTTTGACGGCGAAGACAGCACCCGCGACTGGAACAGCAATCTGTTCTTTGAACGTATGAAGGCGCGCACGGGTATTTCGTTTACGTTCCAGCAGTTCAACAAGGCGGAGACATGGGCTGCCGCCAAGACGGCCATGTTTGCCGAAAACGGCCAGCTGCCCGATGTGTTTTTCAAGGCTGCGCTCACCACTCCCGAGCTGATCCGCTATACGGAAAGCGGTCAGCTGATCGACCTTAAGCCCCTGCTTGCTGAAAATGCCCCCAACCTTTGGGTGCTGCTTGAGGAAAATCCGGACTGGCTGGCTGCCATCACGCTGCCCAGCGGCAAGATTGGCGCGCTGCCTTCCATTCAGACACCCGGCCCGCAAAACGGCATGTGGATCAACCAGGAGTGGCTGAACAAGCTCAAGCTGGACATGCCCACCGATATGGCCAGCCTGCGCAATGTGCTCATGACCTTCCGCGACGGAGACCCCAACGGCAACGGCAAGAAGGACGAGATCCCCATGGCATTTCTGGGCCCGTGGGAGCTGAAGTTCTTCTCTCATGCATGGGGTGTTGTGGCCAACGACTACAACATCTATCTGGATGAAAACGGCAAGGTTCAGTTCTGGCCTCTGGATGAGCGTTTCACCGAAATGGCTGCCGAGCTGCATGAACTGTTTGCTGAAGGCCTGCTGGATCCCAACGGCTTTACCACGGCAGACTCCATGCGCATGATCAGCGATGACAAGAGCGATCTTTTCTACGGCGCCATGTTCTCGCCCACGCCGCTGAACCTGGTCACCTTTGAAATGAGCAAGAATTTTGTGGTAATGCCTGCCTTTGTCTATGAAGGCAAGCAGATCTACCGCGATCTTTTCGGCCCCATCACGCGCGGCGCATTCGCCATTACCTCCGCATGTGAGGATCCCGCTGCGCTGCTGCGCTGGGTGGACAACCTCTACACCGTGGAAGGCGCTATCGAAGCCATGGTTGGCATCGAAGGCGAAAACTACATTGTGGATGCCAATGGCAACTGGGACTGGAAGGGCGGTCTGGATACCATGGACATGACCGCTATGAGCAACCTGAGTGTTTATGACACGGGGGAAATGCCCTGGCTGTTCCCCAACGAATTCTATGGCCGCTATACCGACAAGCTCGTCCGCACCCTGAACGCCGAAATGGAAAAACAGTCCGAATTCGCCGTCAGCCCCTTCCCCGTCTACACCCTGACGGAGGAGGAGAGCGCGCAGGTCGTTGCGCTGCAGCGCGAGTTGGGCCGGTATGTGGATGAATCCCTCGCACGTTTCGTCACCGGCGAGTGGGAAGTCAATGAAGAAACCGCTGCCGCTTTCCGTGAGGGCCTCATGGAGCGCGGCGCAGAAGAAATGACCGCTTTCTGGCAGAAGATTGCCGATCGCAGCCGCCCGTAACTCAAAATACAGCCAAAAGGATGGGAACAACGATGAACAAGTATGCGCAGATGATCAGTCAGCTCAAGACTCCCGAGGTGATGAAGCAGTTCAACTATCTCTATGGTCAGCGCGATGGCATGCTCGTTTCGCAAAGCATTCGTTACAGCCAGCTCATCAAGCGCCACGAGGAACTGGTGGGCAATTCCGAAGGCCTGTGCATGATCAGCGCCCCCGGCCGTACCGAAATCGGCGGCAATCATACCGACCATAACCGCGGCAAGGTGCTGGCCGCTGCCGTCAATCTGGATACCGTGGCTGCCGTCACGCCCCGCGGGGACGGAAACGTCAGCATTTACAGCGAAGGATATGCGCCCCTGCACCTTTCTCTGGAAGACCTGAGTGTGCGTGAGGATGAACAGGGCACCACTGCTGCGCTGGTGCGCGGTGTGGCTGCGGGCATGCAGGCGGATGGCCTGAAGATTGGCGGTTTTGACGCCGTGATGACATCCACCGTACGCAGCGGCAGCGGACTGAGCAGTTCTGCTGCGGTCGAAGTGCTGATTTGCGCTATCTTTGACGAGCTGTACAACGGCAACAAGCTCACCGCCAAGCACCGTGCGCAGATTTCACAATACGCTGAAAATGTGTATTTCGGCAAGCCCAGCGGCCTGATGGATCAGATGGCCTCCAGTGTGGGCGGCCTGGCCTATATCGACTTCAAAGAGGATGATCCTGAGGTGGAGGCTGTGTCCTACGACTTTGCTTCCAAGGGATATGCGCTGGTCGTGGTCAACTCCGGCGGAAGCCATGACGACCTTACGCCTGAATACGCCGCCATTCCTGCGGAAATGCGCGCTGTTGCCGCCTGCTTTGGCGAAAGCTACCTGCGCGGTGTGCTGCCCGAAAAGTTCGTTCAGGCCATTCCGCGTCTGCGCGAGGAACTGAAGGATCAGCATGCTGACCGTGCCATTCTGCGCGCTGCACATTACTTTGCTGAAAACCGTCGTGCGACCGACGAGGTGGCTGCCCTGAAGAAGGATGACATTCAGGAGTTCTTCCGTCTGGTCATCGAAAGCGGCCGCAGCAGCTTCTGTTACCTGCAGAACATCTTCCCCAATGCAGACTGTCAGGAACTGTCCCTCGCGCTGATGCTGGGCGAACAGCAGCTGGCGGGCGACGGTGCATGGCGCGTGCATGGCGGCGGCTTTGCCGGCACCACGCTCAACTTTGTGCCGCAGAAGCACCTGAACACCTTTGTGCAGAGCATGGAGGCCGTCTTCGGTGCTCACAGCTGCAACATTTTGGACATCCGTCCCGTAGGCCCTGCCTGCATCAAACTGTGACCTGCCAGGAGGAATGCACATGAGCAAGCGTGTTTTTCTGGTCGTACTGGACAGCGTAGGCGCCGGCGCGCTTCCTGATGCGCAGCAGTATGGCGATCTGGGCGCCAATACGCTCGGACATATCATTGAACAAAAGAAGCCTTCCCTGCCCAATATGGAAAATATGGGCCTTGGGCTCATCCCCAACGTGGGCGGCAATCTGCCTGTGTGCGGCGCGGGTGCATATGGCCGCGCTGCGGAAGTATCCGCCGGCAAGGACACCACCACCGGCCACTGGGAGATCACCGGTCTGAAGCTGGAGAAGCCATTCCCGACCTATCCCAATGGTTTCCCGGCTGAGGTGATCGAGGCGTATGAAAAGGCCATCGGCACCAAAACGCTGGGCAACTATCCTGCCAGCGGCACGGCCATTCTGGACGAACTGGGCGAGGAACATCTGCGCACGGGTTACCCCATCGTGTACACCTCCGCCGACAGCGTGTTCCAGATTGCCTGCCATGAGGAGATCTACAGCCCTGAAAAGCTTTACGAACTGTGCGAGATCGCCCGCAAACTGCTTCAAGGCGAGCACGCCGTGGGCCGTGTGATCGCCCGCCCCTTCGTAGGCAAGGAAAAGGGCGCTTTCGTCCGTACGCCCCGCCGCCGTGATTTTTCGCTGCAGCCAACGGGCAGGACGGTGCTCAACGCTCTGCAGGATGCCGGTGTGTATACCATGGGCATCGGCAAGATCGAGGACATCTTCTGCATGAGCGGTCTGCAGGAAAGCGACCATGCCGCAGGCAACCCCGCCTGTGTGGATGCCATGCTCAAGGTGATGCAGAAGGACTTCAACGGCCTCGTTTTCGTCAACCTGGTCGATTTTGACTCGCTCTACGGCCATCGCCGTGATGTGCAGGGCTATGCCGATGCACTGGTATATTTTGATAAGCGACTGGATGAAATCAAGGCCGCGATGCGCGAGGACGACCTGCTCATCCTGACGGCTGATCACGGCTGCGACCCGGCCCATACCGGTACGGATCATACCCGCGAATATGTGCCCCTTCTGGCGTGGAGCCGCGGCATGACCGGCCTGACGGAACTGGGTACCCGCAAAACCTATGCGGATATTGCTGCAACCATCGCTGAACTGTTTGGACTGGAAGAGCGCTTTGGCGCTGAATCCTTTGCACACTTGCTCTGATCGAACATGGAGGAAAACAATCATGGAAACCAAAGCTTATCTTGAAATCATCGAAAATGCTGCCAGCGCCATTGAGACTGTCTGCGGCAAGGCGGAAGTCGCCGTGATCCTCGGCAGCGGCCTGGGCGGCTATGTGGACGCCCTACAGGATGCCAAGTGCGTGTCCTATGCCGACATCCCCGGTTTCCCCGTATCCACCGTTCCCGGCCATGCCGGTTGCTGGTGGGTGGGCACCCTGCACGGCAAGCGCGTGTACATGATGCAGGGCCGCTTCCATTCCTATGAAGGCTACGACCAGCAGACCGTCACCCTGCCCATCCGCGTAATGAGCAAGCTGGGCGTGAAGACCCTCATCGTTACCAACGCTTCCGGCGGCGTGAATACTTCTTTTGCCCCCGGCGATCTGATGCTGATTACCGACTTCATCAACTTCTCCGGCAAGAATCCGCTCACCGGCCCCAATCTGGACGAGTTTGGCCCGCGCTTCCCCGATATGAGCCGCGCCTATGACCGTCAGCTGCAGCAGATGGCCCGCGATACTGCCGCCAAGCTTGGTATTAAGCTGCAGGAAGGCGTGTACTGCTGGTTCAACGGCCCCTGCTTCGAGACGCCTGCTGAGATCCGCATGGCACGCGTCATCGGCGCTGACGCCGTGGGTATGTCCACTGTGCCTGAAACCATCGTTGCCCGTCACTGCGGTATCGATGTGCTGGGCCTGAGCTGCATCACCAACATGGCTGCCGGCATTCTGGATCAGCCCCTCAACCATGAGGAAGTTATGGAAACCGGCAACCGTGTGAAGGATACCTTCCGCAAGCTGGTTGATGGCGTGATCGAAGCGATGTAACAGTCAAAAAGCTCCCCAAACGGGGAGCTTTTTTCATATGCCCTTGGACTGCCTGCGGTAATCACTGGGCGTGAGCTGGTATTTCTTTTTGAACTGGCGTGAGAAGTAATTGCCGTCTTCAAATCCGCAGCGGCGCGCAATATCGTCGATATGCATATCGGACTCTGTCAGGTAACGCACAGCACGCGACAGCTTTGCGTCGTTGATATAGGCTGCGGGGGTAGTCAGAAACTGCTTTTTAAAAACGCGGATGAGGTATTGCTTGGTGTACCCGAAGTGATCCGCCAGCATGGAAAGCGTGGGCTGATGTGTGAGGTTTTCCAGAATGTAGTTTTCAATTTCACAGGCCAGCGTTCTGTCGGACGGGTTGACAGAGCGTTCGGCAGCGTGGGTGAGAGCTTCAAAGAACGAGAGGTTCATTTTGATATTGCTGCAGGGATCAATGCGCGTCATTTCACTCAGGATACCTTCCAGACAGAAACGGATACTGCTGTCAACAGGAAAGGATGCAGGCAGATAAAAGACTGCGGGAGCATGCTCCATCTGCTCGGTATAGCGATAGCTGCGGCTCATGGCAGGAGGCTCGTCTGTTTCTTCAATCTGCGCATGAAAATGAAAGTACTGATAAAGACAGCCATTTTGCGTATAGGGCGCATAAAAAACATCCTGTGGAATGATGACGGCATTCCCCGGGTTTAATTCTATGCGGTTGTTGCCGATGAGAAACGAGCAGCTGCCTTCCTCCACATAGCACAGAATGCTGCGGTCCAGCGTGCGGCCGGTATGATTCCAGCCGGGTGCTTCGGAAACACGACCGGCCATTTCAAGCGTCATCAGGTCATGAAAGCTGATTTTATACATTTGATCACCCGGCTCATTATACATCCATCCGGCATAAACGTAAACCCGTCAAGTTTCATATTGTGCGAATGCAGGTTTCATTTTTCCCTTGCGCTATCGCGGCGATACGGTATAATAGAAGTATCACACAGGAGGGAGTGTCCTCATTATGGTTGAATACAAAATTCAGGATTTCGGCGCCGTGGGCGACGGCGTAACTTTGAACACGGAAGCCATTCAGAAGGCAATCGACGAGGCCAACAAGGCCGGCGGCGGCAAGGTCATCGTATCTGCCGGCACGTTCAAAACCGGCGGCATCCAGCTCAAGAGCTTTGTTGAACTGCATATTGCGGTCGACGGCATTTTGCTGGGCTCTGAAAAGTGCGAGGATTATCAGGAGTATGTAGATGCAAAGCACGTCAACGTGCCCATGCTGCCCCGCTGGCGCAGCTCCTGCCTGATTTTTGCTGACGAGGCTGAGCGCATCGCCATCACTGGCAGCGGCACCATCGACTGCAACGGCAAGCACTTCGTTACCAAGCGTGAAGGCACCTTCTACGGCTGGGCCTACACCCGCAAGAGCGAGCCCACGCCTCCCCGCGCTGTGTTCTTCACCGGCTGCTCTCATGTGCGCGTTGAGGACGTGACCATGATC
This sequence comes from Clostridia bacterium, assembly GCA_017473345.1. GTDB lineage: Bacteria > Bacillota > Clostridia > Christensenellales > Aristaeellaceae > Limiplasma. Next base: position 43,129 of record JAFULL010000042.1, read on the forward strand.
AATCAGCCCTCCGGCTGGTCCTACTGGATCCACGACTGCGACTATGTGCACATGACCCGTCTGGATATTCTGGCCGACGTGCAGTATCCCAACAACGACGGCATCCACATCAACTGCAGCCGCCATGTGACGGTGTCCGACTGCAACATCACCTGCGGCGACGACTGCATCATCCTGCGTGCCAACAGCGTATCCCTGAAGGAAAACAAGGTGTGCGAGTTTGTGACCATCACCAACTGCAACCTCACCAGCTATTCCTCCGGTGTGCGCATTGGCTGGACCAACGACGGCGTTATCCGCAACTGCACGCTCTCCAACCTGGTCATGATCGACTGCTCCACCGGCATCGGTCTGCATCTGGTGCCGTCCGTGCGTAAGGCTGAGATGGACCATAGCAACTCTGCCGGTTCCGACGTAGGCCGCGAGGCGACGCTGGTGGAAAACATCTCCTTCTCCAATGTCATCATGGACAAGCAGTGCGGCTATCCCATCCACATTCAGCTCAATCCTGCGCCTCATGTGAAGGTGGCGGCCATCCGCAACCTCTACTTCACCAACGTTCATTCCCGCGGCCCCGAGTTCCCCTGCTTTGAGGGACGCGAGGACTGCCCCATCGAAAATATCTACCTCAACAACTGCTCCTTCGAGCAGACCGACGGTTCTGAATTCGAGAACATCGAGGTTCACGGTCCCGTTCATTCTTCCGCTGACGGTTCTCATCCCATGAAGCTTGTGAACATCCGCGGCCTGCATATGAACAATACCACCTTCACCGCGTAAACTGCGATGATAATTGACTCCTTCCGTGCGTATGCTGAAAACAGCTGCCATGGAAGGAGTTTTTTGTATGAGGAAAAGACTGAGCGCGGCGCTGGCAATGTTGCTTTGCGTAAGTACGGCAATGGCGGCGCCGCTTGAAACAGGCGTGCCGGTGGAACTGACTTCACCCAGCGCCATGCTGGTGGAGGCTGAGACCGGCACGGTGATCTTTGAAAAGAATGCCGATGAAAAACGGCAGGTCGCCAGTGTGACCAAACTGATGACGCTGCTTTTATGCTTTGAAGCATTGGAAGCGGGGGAGATCCACCTGGAGGACGATGTGACCATCTCCACCGAGGCGGCCGGGCAGATCGGCAGTCAGGCACTGCTGGACGCCGGAGCTGCCTACAAGCTGGAAACACTGCTGCATGCGACCATCATCGCCAGCGCCAACGATGCAGCCTGCGCGCTGGCTGAGCATATGGCCGGTACGGAAACGGCGTTTGCGGATCGCATGAATGCACGTGCTGCTGAACTGGATATGAAAGACACGTATTATGTGAATTCCACCGGCCTGCCGGACGACCGGCAGTACACTACGGCGCGAGACGTGGCAAAGCTCTCGTGTGAGGTATGTCGTCACCCTGACTACTTTACGCATGCATCTGTATGGATGGATACGCTTACTCATCCCAGCGGACGCACCACCGACCTGACCAACACAAATAGGCTGGTGCGGTTTTACAATGGATGCGATGGTCTTAAAACCGGCAGCGCAGATGCATCCAGATACTGCCTGAGCGCAACGGCGCAAAAGAATGGGCTGAGGTTAATCGCCATCGTGCTGGGTACGCCAAACAGTCAGACGCGCTTTAACGAGGCGCGGGCCATGCTGGATTATGGCTTCGCAGGATATAAGCGTGTGACAGTGCTGCAGAAGGGCGACCGTTTGGGCAAAAGCGTGCCGGTGAAAATGGGACTGCAGGATGAGGTGGAAGTCGCTGCCGGAAGAGGGCTCAGCATGCTGCTCAAACCGGGGCAGGAAAAGCAGCTTTCCATTGAAGTGGAATTGCCCGAAGAAGTGAACGCGCCTGTAGCCGAAGGCGATGCGCTGGGTGTGGTGCGTGTGAAACTGGGCGACAGCATCATCGCAAGATTGCCAGCAGTGGCTTCATGTGATGTGGATATGCCGGGGCTGCTTGCGGCCTTTGTGAGACTGTTTGCCAACTGGCGTTAGAAAAAGAACTGCCGTATCCAAACGATGCGGCAGTTCTTTTGTAGTATTTACTTGTTGACCTTGAAGAAATAGCGGCTCACGTAACCGGTCACACCGTCGATCTCGGCCTTGCACCATACGTCGCCGGTTTCCAGCACCTTGATTTCGGTGCCCACGGGATGCGCCTTGATGATGGAGGCGTTCAGACCGGGCGCCTTGCGGAAGTTGACGATGCTGTTGCCGTTGGGGTTGGTGAGGGTGGCCGTGAAGGGCGCTTCAGGCAGCGTAGTGGAAGAGGAACTGCTGAGCTTGATGAACTTCTTCATCATGTAGCCATTCTTTCCGCTGACGGTGACTTTGTAGAAATCGCCGCTTTCGCCGGTGATGGTCACCTGCGTACCATTGCGGAAGTGACCCAGCACACGGGCGTCGGTGCTGGCCTTTTCACGCAGCAGCAGCACCTGATTGGCACCGGGGTTGCTGACGGTACCGGCCTTCGCGGTGTTGGAAGTGCTGCCGCTGCCGGTGGTCAGATACTGGCCGGACATGTAGCCGGTGAGACCATCCACGCTTACCTTGTGCCAGGTCTTGCCATAGGTGAGCACCTTGACGGCCGTGCCGGGCTTGAAGCTGGTGATGATGTTGCCCTCGAGGGAAGGCTCATCGCGCAGGTTCAGGCCTCGGCCGGTATTGGTGCGCACATACAGGGTCTTTTCAGCGGTGGAATCGGCCAGATACTTCGTCATCACATAACCGGTGCTGCCAGCAACCTCCACCTTGCTCCATTCGCCTTCTTCGCTCAAAACGGTCATCCATGTGCCGGTGGGGTACTGCCTGATGACCTTTGCGTCCAGCGAGGGTTCCTGACGCAGGTTCAGCAGTCCGCCCTGAACAACCTTGTGGGTCTCGGCGAGGGAAGAAAGCGGCATGGCCAGTGCCAGCGCAAACGCGCCTGCACGGAGGCATCTTTTGTAAAGATGGGGCTTTTGCATAAGGGGGATACCTCCTTTGTGTTTTGGCAGGGAGGTTTGTTCCGTGCCATTCGTCCATCCTACGAACGCTTTTTGTTTTTCCATGCCACTTGAGGCTGACTGTTTTTGACGTTAATGGAAACAAACGGGTGAAAAATGTCAGACTTCACCAGCACGTAAACCGTTAAATACAGTATGGCTTTGAAAAATGTTGTTTTTTCAATGGGAAAAAATACCTGTCCTTTGCATGAATGGCATGCTTTGCTTGCAGGCTTGTCGCATTTGCCGGACAAACTAGCTGCGCATCCATGGAAGGAGGACGACGATGCTGACGAGCCTGGAAAGGATCACAGGCATGCCTGTGGTGTGGAAGGACGAACAGGTGGGGCTTGTGGAACAGGCAGTGGCTGATGCCGAAGCACACAGACTGTGCGGGCTGATCATTCGCAAGGGCCTGCGCAGTGCGCGCTGGTGTGCGGCGGAGGATATCACACTGGTGGGAAATGCCTGTGTGCTCATCTCCCAAAAACCTGTAACCATGCCTGAAAGACGCCCTTCCGCCATGAAACAGGCTTTCCTGGCGAATGGTCAGTACGCTGGGCAGGTCACGGACGGGCTGCTCCATCCGGAAACGCTGCAGATCAAGGCCATTCAGATCAGCCCGGGGCCCATTCACAGGCTGTTTGGCTACTGCGCCTACGCCAGCGAGTATCGGCTGGATACGGAGGGCAGTGTGGTGATCGACGGCCTTCTGTCGTGGGAGCAGCTCAAAAGCCAGATCAGAGAGGAGGACCCCACATGAATATGGTCAAGACAGCCGCCGTAGGAGCGATCGCCTTTGCAATGGGCGCAGGCACGATGCTGATGCCGGGCGGACAGAAGCTGAAACGTCAGGCGCAGAAGCAGGTGGATAAACTGGTGAAGATGACCCGCAGCTGGTAAGCGGCTTTCCTGCGGCCCTGTGAACGGGCTGCAGGTTTCTTTATGTAAATCGTCTGCAATGATTTTTTCCGGAAAGGAGCGGCTGCATGCTGAAAAAAAGATGGATGATTGCATCGCTCGTGCTTATCGGCGTATTGCTTTTCTGGATGCGCGGATGGATCGGGCAGGCAGCGGGTCAGCTTTTATGGGGAATGCTCACTGCCGTGGCAGCGCTGCCAGCAGCCAGGTGGCTGGAAAAGCGCATGCCTGCTGGGGCAGCGGCAGCTCTTTCGCTGTTTGCACTGGCAGCGGGGGCGGCAGCCCTGATGATGCTGCTGGTTCCGCCATTGATAACACAGGCCAAAGAACTATCCGCTCTTCTTCCGGCATTGCGCGCAAAAACAGAAACAGCGCTGCAATATGCACATAACTGGATGGAAGGACACAACCTGCGCCTCAACCCGGGCATGCAAAACGCCGTTTTACTCAAAAGTCAGGAAGTGCTGACGACGGCAGCTTCCAGTTTGGCTCTGCGACTGGGAAATGCGGCTGGAAACCTGAGCAAATGGTTTTTGACGCCGGTGCTTGCCTTTTATTTTCTGCGCGACCGCCTGCAGATCGGCCAGTGGCTTAAAAGCCTGCTGCCGCTTGCATACCGTGAACCGGCCGTATGGGTTGTGCGCGAAGTCAGACGGGAAACGGCAGGTTATCTGCGTGGGCAGCTGCTGGTATCGGCAGCCGTGGGAGCGGCGACCGCTGTGGGCTTGCTGCTGTGCGGTATCCCTTCATGGCTGGCGCTCGGGGCATTGATGGGCGTGCTGGAAATGATCCCTTATCTGGGGCCAGTTGCCGGAAGCACAGCAGTGGCGCTGTTTGCACTGCCATACGGCGCAGAGCGCACACTCTGGGCTTTGGCTGTGGTACTGCTTGTGCAGCAGCTGGAGGGCAGCCTGCTTTCGCCCCGGCTGGTGAGCGGTGCAACGCGGCTACATCCGTTGACGGTGGTGCTTTGCGTGATGATCGGCGGCGCTGCCGCCGGGGTCATGGGCGTGCTGTTTTCGGTGCCTCTGGCGCTTTGTGTACGGGCTGTTTTCCGGGTGGTCAGTCTTTTGCGCGTCGAGCGTCAGCGAATATGAAAAAGGCTTTTCAAAGCAGTAAAATTGGTGTATAATGAATTCTGTATTACCCATGTGAGGGGAGGAATCCGCCATGACGGATATGAACGGCACCACGAAATTCTCGCCAGTCGTGGAAGGCGGCAGCGATGCAAGCACGATTTTGAATCATGTGTACCGCGCCCTGCAGGCCAAGGGCTATGACCCTGTAACCCAGCTGGTCGGTTATCTGATCTCCGGCGATCCCACCTATATCACCAGCTATGGTCAGGCGCGCAGCATGATCTGCCGTCTGGAGCGCGACGAGATCATGGAGGAGCTCGTGCGGGTTTACCTGCAGGGGCTGGACGGCTGATATGGCCGGCCGTGTGATTGCGCTGGACGTGGGCGACGTGCGCATCGGCGTAGCCGTCAGCGACCCCACGGGTACCATCGCCCAGCCGCTGGAAGTGTACAAGCGCGTGGGTTATGGCCCTGACAGCCGCTACGTCAAGGCGCTTTGCGAAAAATACGGCACGCAGGACGTGCTGCTTGGCCTGCCGCTGAACATGGACGGCTCGCTTGGCCCGCAGGCGCAGAAGGCGCAGGCTTTTGGTCAGGTGCTGGCCGACATGGGGCTCAAGGTATTCTATCAGGATGAACGCATGACCACCGTCACAGCCGAGCAGGTGCTTATCAGCGGAAGCGTGCGCCGCGAGGACCGCAAACGCTACGTGGACAAGCTGGCGGCAGCGGTGATTCTGGAACAATGGCTGGCTTCGCAAAGCTAGCAGAAAGAGGAAAAACCATGGAAGAGAACAACAATCTGATCCAGCTTCAGGATGAAAACGGCAACGAGATCAACTTTGAACATCTGATGACCGTCGAGTACGAAGGCAGCTACTATGTTGTGCTCGAGGCCACCGAAGACGCCGACGACTGCAAGGAAGGCGAAGCCATCATCCTTAAGATCATCCGCGACGACGAAAGCGGCGAAGACGTGTACGCCACCATCGAGGACGAGGCGGAGTTCAACGCTGTGTTTGACCGCGTGATGGAGATCATGGAAGAGGAAGACGAAGCGGCCGCGCTGGAGCTGGAAGTGCTCGACGGCGAGGACGAGGAGTAAGGAATGCCGCAGTTGATCGGCCAGCGCATCATGCTGCGCGAGTACCGCTCGGAGGATATCCACGCCATTCGCAGCTGGGTCAACGACGCGCAGACCACGCGTTATCTGTCTACGCGGTTCTGGCCGCCGCAGACCGAGGTCGACAGCCAGGAATTCCTTTCCCGCATGCTGCAAAGCAGCCACAATGCATACAACTTTGTGATCGCGGATCTGGAAGGCAACTACATCGGTCAGCTGGATCTGTTCCGGCTGGACTGGCGGCTGCGCCTGGGGGAACTGGGCATGGTGATCGCCCGCCGCGAGGATCGCGGGCAGGGCATTGGTCAGGAAGCGCTCGGACTTTTGCAGCGCTTTGCCTTTCGCACGCTCGGGCTGGAACGGCTGGAGCTGGAAGTGCATATGGACAATGCTGCCGCACTGGCCTGCTACCGCCGCGCCGGTTTTACGCTGGAGGGCGTCAAACGCCATGCTTTCTTTACCGACGGACATTTCTGCGATATTGGCATGATGAGCATCCTTCGGGACGAATATGAGGCGCGCAGCTGACACCAACGCCCTTTTCAAGGCATAATGTGAACCATCCCGAAAAATGCTTTTTGGGATGGTTTTCTTCTTTATTCTGCAGCGAAAACTGTCGGGGATTGACTTTATTGCCTTCAATCGGATAGAATAGAGCCCTGCGGTGCGAAAAGCCCGCATGAGTGGAGGGAATTCAGTATGGGAAAGATCGTGACCAAGTTTGGAGGCAGCTCCCTGTCGGATGCAAGCCAGTTTCAGAAGGTCAAATCGATTCTTGATATGGATAAGCGGCGCTGCTATGTAGTGCCCAGCGCCCCCGGCCGGCGCTTTGACGGTGACGACAAGATCACCGACCTGCTGTACCAGAGCTATCATCTGGTGCAGGACGGCAAGGACTTCAAGCCTGTTTTTGAAAAGATCCGCGAGCGTTTCGTGGGCATCAAGCAGGAACTGGGCCTTGAAATCGACATCAGCGAATACCTGGACGAGGTCGAAAAGGATATCGCTTCCGGCGCCAGCGCCGACTACTGCGCCAGCCGCGGCGAGTATCTCAACGGTCTGCTGCTGGCCGACTATCTGGGCTTTATGTTCCTTGATCCCAAGGACTTTATCTTCTTCAACAAGAACGGCACTTTCAACAGCGAGCGCACCAATGATGCGCTGACCGCTCTTTTGAAGTACTGCCAGAAGGCCGTTATTCCCGGCTTCTATGGCAGCCTTGACGAGGAGATCCATACTTTCTCCCGCGGCGGCAGCGACATCAGCGGCGCTATCGTTGCCCGCGCTGCCAAGGCGGAAATGTATGAAAACTGGACCGACGTCAGCGGCTTCCTGATGGCGGACCCCCGTGTGGTGCCGGGCGCAAAGGGCATTTCCAACGTGACGTACCGCGAACTGCGCGAGCTGTCCTACATGGGCGCGAGCGTGCTGCATGAAGACAGCGTGTTCCCTGTGCATCGTGCCGGCATCCCCACCAACATCCGCAACACCAACGCGCCGGATGATCCGGGCACCTACATTTCCCACACCATGCCCGACGACGAAAATCCCGACGTTATCACAGGCGTGGCCGGCAAACTGGGCTTCAGCGTCATCTCGGTGGAAAAGGCCATGATGAACGTGGAGCACGGCTTTGGCCGCCGCGTGCTGCAGGCGATCGAGGAAAACAACCTGTCCTTTGAGCATATGCCTACCGGCATCGACACGCTGTGTGTAGTCGTTGCGACCGCTGATCTGGAGCCTGTGCGCCAGTCGGTCATCAACCGCATCGTGGAGCTCACCAATCCCGACACGCTCACCATTCACGACGACATGGGCATCATTGCCACCGTCGGCCGCGGCATGGTGCACAATCCCGGTACGGCTGCGCGTCTGTTTATGGCGCTGAGCAGCGCTCACGTCAACGTTCGCATGATCGACCAGGGCAGCAGCGAGCTGAGCATTCTGGTCGGTGTTGACAGCGCGGATTTCCAGCCTGCCATCCGTGCCATCTACCATGAGTTCGTGAAGGACTGACCTGATTGTCGGGAGAGAAGAACCAATGAAGTTTTTCGGCCTGAAACAAGTGCAGACCAGCTGGCGGAGCCGCGCGCATTGCGTGTGGTTCCGCCTGTGCATGGTCTGCCTTTCTGTGTATATTGCCTACATCACATACTTTGCGCACAGCAGCGCGTTTGTCAGCCCGGGAAAGACCGCTCTGGCCATCGTATGCTTCCTTCTGCTGAGCGCAGGCGTATATCTGCTGCTGGACAGGGCGACGGCATGGCTGTGCAGCTGTGGACTGAGTGGCAAACAGCATGCCAGGATCGACCTGCGCGTGCTTGCAGCAGCGTTTGCGATTGCACTGGTCATCTTTGGCTGTGCATTTGCGGCGTGCTATCCGGGTGGCGTCAATTATGACATTTCCAACCAGTGGCGGCAGGCGCACAGCGGTGAGTTCAACAACTGGCATCCGCTGATGCATACGCTGATCCTGTGGGCACTTACGCAGGTTATCGACCGTTATCCGTTCGTGCTGCTGGTGCAGATCGTGCTGTTTTCTGCAGCATTTGCGTATCTGACGGCTGTGCTGCACAAGCGGGGCGTGCCTGCATGGCTGGCGCTGACGGCCGAGTGCCTGGTGGCGCTTTCGTCTCCTGTGCGCGGCACACTGATGTATGCCGGCAAGGACAGCGCAATGACCATCGGCGTGCTGCTGCTCAGCGCGTGGACGGTGGAGATGCTGTTTTCGAACGGGGAATGGCTGAAAAAGCCGTTTCATATTATCCTGCTTGGCGTTGCGCTGGCGCTGACGACCCTTTTGCGCCATAACGCCATGATGTGGACGTATGTGCTGATTGTATGCATTTTCTTCTGCTTCAAGGCTTGCAGAAAGGCCGCTGTGCTGGCGGCTGCTATGATGGTCATCCTGCTTGTGCTGATTCAGGGCCCTCTGTTCGGCTGTCTGAATGTGGTGTATCCCGATAATTTCGTGGATGAGAGCATGGGTATCCCCATGACCATTCTGGCGGATACCAAAGTACAGCAGCCTGAAAAGCTGGACGGGGAGACCAATGCCTTCCTCGCGACGCTGGCCACTGATGAAGAATGGCAGACCACGTATCGGCTGCACAATTACAACAGCATCAAATTCACCTTTGACCGTGAATATGTTGCGCGCAAGCCGCTGGCAGACATCCTTTCCATGACGGCCCGTACAGCGATGGCAGCTCCGCGTATTGCTTTTGAAGCCTTTAACGGCCTGACGGATCTGGTGTGGGATATTACCGGCCAGAATGAAAGCACAATCAGCGTGCGCAATTCTGGTGATATTCCCGAAGAAGCGGTCGGCAATGCAACGCTTAACGGACTGGGCGGAAGGATTGTAAAGCTGTTTGACAGTTTTACTTCAATCCCGCCGCTTGCATGGTTGACGCAGAACGTAGGCGTACAGCAGCTGCTGCTGTTGCTGGTCACGCTGTGGGCGCTGCGCCGACATGGTGTAAAGGTACTTGTTCTGACGCTTCCCACGCTGCTGTATGATCTGGGCACGATGATGCTGCTGGCCAGCAACGACGCCCGTTTTTTCCAGTTTTCAATGACAATCGCATTGCCCATGATGCTGGCGATGCTCTTTGTACCAAGAGAGGAACATGACGTATGCAGGTAACACTTCAGATGCTTTTGACGGTTTGTCCGCTGGCGCTTCTGGCGGGCTTTGTGGATTCCATTGCCGGCGGCGGCGGACTGATCTCCCTGCCGGCTTACTACCTGGCCGGTCTGCCTGCGACAGTGGCGGCTGGTACCAACAAGCTCTCTGCATGCATGGGCACGGTGCTTGCTACCGGCAGTTATGCCAGAGCGGGCTGCATTGAAAAGCGCATCGGCCTGTGGAGCGCGGTCGGTTCTTTTGTCGCCAGCGTGATCGGCGTGCTGATCATGAAGCAGCTGTCCGACGAAGCGGTGCGCGTGCTGGTGATGTGCTGCCTGCCGGTTGCCGCCATTTTCACCCTTCGCGGTCACGGTAAGGTGGAACGCAAAGTGATGGAGACTGCGCGTGAAGCGGTGCTGGCGCTGCTGATCGGTCTGCTGATCGGTTTCTACGACGGCCTTGTCGGCCCCGGCACAGGCACGTTCCTCATTCTGTTCTTTGTGAATGTCTTCGGTCTGGAGGATGTGATGGCCAGCGGCACGTCCAAGGTAACCAATCTCAGCAGCAACATCGCCGCACTTACCAGCCTGCTCATTTCCGGCGACGTGCTGTGGATGCTGGGCCTGCCTGCCGGAATCTGCGCCATGACCGGCGCAGCGATCGGCAGCCGCATGACCATCCGCAAGGGTTCTAAATTTATTCGCGGAATGATGTTATTTGTTTTGACATTACTTCTTGTCAAAATGATTACGGATATGTTACAATAAAAAATGGGTCTGACCAGATGTTTTTTGGAGGTGCTTGCAGATGGATCGTACGGATGCGATGAAGGACATTCGTCTGACCATTCCGGCCGACAAGGCCTATACGCCTGTGGCGACGCTTGCTTTGAGCGGCCTTGGCATGACAGCGGGGCTGGATGTGGATCTGCTGGGCGATCTGCGCACGATTGTGTGCGAGTGCATGGACTGTCTGATGCATCAGGCCGGAAAACCCGAATCGATCGATATGGTTGCCGGTGTTGCCAGCGGCCGTCTGCGCGTGCGGTTTGATGCAAAGGAACGCAGCCGCATTCAGGAGGATGATCCGCTGGGGCTGGAGATCACCCGGGGCGTGCTGGAAACGCTGATGCCCTGTGTTGAACTCATCACCGATGCTGATGGTGTGCATGGCATTGAATGCTCCATGCCTGTGTGAGGGCCGCCATGAACGATGAAGTGTTGATCCCAATGCTGGAAAGCTATGCGCGCAGCCGGGATACAGCGCTGCGCGATCAGCTGCTGGAGCAGTATCTGCCGCTTTCACGGGCTGTGGCACGCAAGTTTGCGGGCCGCGGCGTGGAACTGGAAGATCTGGAGCAGGTGGCCGCCATGGCGCTTCTCAAAGCGCTTGAACGCTTTGAACCGGACCGCGGCTATCGCTTTGTAACCTATGCTGTGCCCACGATCACCGGTGATCTGCGCAATTATCTGCGCGACAAGGGCGGCCTGATGCGCATGCCCCGCGATTCGCGCCAGCGCCTGTATCAGCTTTCGCGTGAACAGGAAGCCTTTGAACGTGAACATCTGCGTGCGCCCAATGCCGAGGAGCTGGCAGCGCGCATGCAGATCACCCCGGAAGAACTGCTCACCCTGCTTACCCTTCGAAGCCAAAGCGGCTATGTGTCGCTGGATACGCCGGTGGGGGAAGAGGGCGACACCGTGCTGCAGGACATGATCGGCTCGTCGGAGAACGGGTACGAACGCATGGAACGCAGTGAATGGATGCAATGGATATTGTCCAAGGTAAATGATACGGAGCGTGAGCTCCTGCTTTTGCGCTATCGGGATGGATTGGGTCAGCGCGACACGGCCAAACGCATGGGTGTGTCGCAGATGCAGATTTCCCGTCTGGAAAGGCGCGTTTTGAGCCGTCTGCGCGCCATGGAACAGCAGGCCTGACAGCGGCAACCTGAAAGGAAGTGAATGCGCGTGCAGTCGGATCCCAATCAGCCTCAGGGCCCTTTTTATCCGCCTGAGTGGCAGCAACAGCAGCCGGTTCAGCAGCCAATGCAGCAGCCGTGGCCGCAGCAGGGCCAGCCCCAGTGGCAGCCGGACCCGATGCAGTGGCAGCAGCCCTATCAGCAGCAGCCATACATGCAGCAGCCTTATCAGCAGCTGACGCCGGAGCAGATCCAGCAGATGCAGTATGAGGCCTATATGCAGCAGTCGCCGCAGATGCCTACCATGCAGCAGCCTGTGCAGCAGGATACCAAACGCAGGCGCAAACCCCAAAAGAGCAATCCCGGTGGCAGCGGCCCCGTATGGTGGAAGACTGCGCTGGCGCTGGCAGTGATCGCTGGCGTGGCATGGTTTTTCCTCAAGGATATGATCGGTGCGCCACAGCTGAATACCGCAACTGTTGAAATGGGCACGCTGGGCGAAACGCATGCCGGCGACGCCCTGATCGTCAGGAACGAAACCGCCTTCGATGATGAAGGCGTTCAGAACATTGAATACGTTGCCCAGGAGGGCAGCGTGGTGTATCGCGGCGACGTAATCTGCTATGTGTATTCCACCGGTTACAGCACCAAGGAAATGACCACTTTGCAGGATTACCGCGATCAGATCAAAAACTATCAGCAGACGCTTCTCAAGAGCGAAACAGCCTACGACCAGAAGATGACCCGCCTGGAAAGCGAAGCACTGCAGCGCGGACTGGAAGTGCGCAGCCTTGTGCAGGGCGCGCGCGGCAATCTGAGCAATCAGGAAGCTATTCTGAAAACGGCCATCACGCAGCGTCAGAGCTATTTCCGCAGCAAGTATTCCAGCGATATGCGCCTCAACCGTCTGTACGACGACGAAAGCACGCAGCAGCAGCGCATTGACAGCTGGATCAAGCAGAAGGTGGCCACGCAGGAAAGCATCGTCAGCTTCTATACTGACGGCTATGAGTATGCGCTTACCCCTGCTGAATATGAAAAGTACACCCCTTCTCAGGTGCGCGACATGATCAATGGTCAGAAGCCTGAGACATCCACCGCTGCGCGCGGCCGTACCGACCTGTACCGTCTGGTCAGGCAGAACAACTATGCCGTGCTCATGCTTGTGAAGGACAGCAACTGGAACCCTGTGGAAGGCACCACCTACAAGCTGGTGCTGGAGCAGTTTTCCAACACCGTGGTCGACGCACAGGTCATTTCCTTCACGCGCTCCGGCGGCGAACTGCTGCTGCGACTGGCCGTTATCGGCGATGTATCGGACGTGCTGTACATGCGCACCTGCTCGGCACAGCTGGGCGAGTATGTAGACTGCCTCAAGGTGCCTGCCAGCGCGCTGTATGTCAAGAACGAAACGCAGGGCGTTGTGCTTGTGACGGAGGAAAATCAGGTGTTTGTGCCGGTGAAGGTGCTTCGTCAGGAAGGCGGAGAGGCCTATATTTCGCCTGTGCAGACCGGCACGCTCTCCATCGGTCATACCGTACGACTGTTCAAGTAACGAGGTAGAGAAAATGCCGCAAGCAAATGGATATCCGCCCCTTTTGACGGACGTGCCGCAAGAGGTGCTTGAGCGGAATGTTGCCCGAATTCTGGATGTTCTTAATCAGAACCGTTATCAGGATGCGCAGCCCGCGAAGCTAATCGCCGTGACCAAAACGGTCGCGCCTGAGGTGATCAACCTGCTCAGACCGCTGGGAATTTTGGACATCGGCGAAAACCGTGCACAGGTGGCCCTGCCCAAATTGCCGCTGATCGCACCGGAATTTCGTTTACACTGGATTGGACGGTTGCAAACCAACAAAGTCAAAGGTATAATAGATGATGTGTGTATGCTGCATGCGTTAGACCGCATGGAGCTTGCACAGGAAGTGGACCGCCGCGCGGGAGAACGCGGGCGTGTGTTGCCTGCGCTGGTGCAGGTAAACATTGCCGGCGAGGAGCAGAAGGGCGGGCTTGCGCCCGACGAGCTGCTGCCGTTTCTTCGGCAGATGAAAGACTTCCACCATCTGCATGTTGAAGGCCTGATGGCCATTATGCCGCTGCATGCGTCGGAGGATGAACTGACGCAGCTGTTCAGGGGCATGCGCAGCCTGTTTGAGCAGGTGCGTGAGGAAGCGATGGAGCACGTGGAAATGCGCGAGCTTTCCATGGGTATGTCCAACGACTATGCAATAGCAGCGCGTGAAGGCGCTACGATGGTGCGGATCGGTACCGCGCTGTATCGCCGGGATTGACCGATTTGCCATAGGGGGTAACTCAAATTGGGTATTTTTCGTAAGTTCGGGGATTGGCTGACTGATAAGAGCAACCGCTTCATTCGCGGCGAAGCGGACGAGGCTATGGAAATGGGCTACGAAGAGGAAAAGGCGGAAGGCGAACAATCTGTCCGTCAGCCTCTTGATCCCTTTGGCCGCGGCGAAGGCGAGTACGGCGGACGCACACCCTACCGCAGCCGTGCAGACCTGGAGCGCGAAGCACAGCAGCAGGCCCAGCAGCAGCTGCAGCAGGCTCAGCAACAGGCACAGCAGGTTCAGCAGCAGATGCCTCAGAACGTACAGATGAATCAGCAGCAGCCTGTTCAGGCCCAGCAGCCGCAGTATCAGCAGGGCTATCAGCCCCAGTCCAATGTGGTCAACTTCCCGGGCATGCAGGCCAGCCCTGATGGATCCGTCTATGCCCACGTGGAATATGTGGTGCTTCTGCGCAGCCGCAACGAGTGCAAGGACGTGATCGCCTACATCAAGTCCAATGCCTCTGTATTCCTCAACATGGAATTCATCGCACCTGACAGTGAACGTCAGCGCTGCGTGGATATGCTCAGCGGCGCTGCCTATACACTGGGCTGTGCGCTTAACAAAATTTCTCCGCGCGGCATCTACCTGATTTCCTCTCCCTCTGTGCGCGTTGTGCTGGATCCTGCCATGCAGAAGTTCACCGCTGCGCCCGAGGCGCAGGGCTTTGCCCGTCAGCGTTATGAGGAAGGCCATCAGCAGGCCGGTTATGGCTATCAGCAGCCTGAAGCCGCCCAGCCTGCCGAACCCGTTGCCGCAGGCGCCTATACCACCCGCTTCCAGGCGCAGGGCGCTCAGCGCATGCCCTCCAGCTTTGGCAGCGTGATGGCCGGCAACGCGACCGGCATGTACCAGCCCGTGGCGGCCACCAGCCGTTTTGCTGCTGTACAGCAGTAAGGAGTTAGCATGATCAATTTGCTTCTTGGTCTTGTCAGCCTGGCTTTGCGTGTGGTAAGCATGGGCATGCTTGTCTATTGTGTGATGAGCTTCCTCATGCCGCAGCACGATATCTACCGCAAGCTGGCTTCCTACATTGAGCCGATTCTCTACCCTGTGCGCCGTCAGCTGTACAGCTGGTTCCCGTCGCTGCGCAACCTGCCGGTGGATCTGTCTCCGCTGGCTGTGTGGCTGCTGATTGACATCGCCAATGGGATTCTGAACGTGCTCAGGGGCATTTTCTGATGCGCGGCGAGGAGGATGCCGTTCAGCTCCAGCACCGGTTGGATGAACTGGCAGCCAGAGCTTCCCGTACGGGAAGACCCTGCTATACAGGGTTTTTATCGCCTGCTGAAGCGGAGTGGGCCTTTGCTTCTTCGCGCAGGCAGCGCGTAAATGTGACATTCGAAGGCGGATATGAGGACGCCGAGCGCCGCATGGCCTGCTTTTGGGATGCTGAAGAGCCGTATGCTTTTCCCTTTCAGACGCTGGAGGTAACGTGGCCGCATCAAAGCGCGCCCGGGCATCGCGATATGCTGGGCAGCCTGATGGGACTGGGGCTCAAACGTGCGCTGATCGGCGACATCGTGATCCTGCAGGATCGTGGTTATGTGTTTGCGGATGAGCAGATGGCGGAGCATATCAGCCAGACGCTAACAAGCGCGGGGCGGATCCGTCTGCAGATCAAATTGCTTGACGAACCGCCTGCTTTGGAACCGCCCAAGGGGACGGAAATGCACGACACAGTCGCCAGTCTGCGGCTGGATGCGGTGGTCGCCAGCGGATTTCATCTGTCGCGCACCGATGCGGCAGAGCTGATTGCTGCCGGGCATGTCAAGCTGAGGCATCTGCCTACAGAACGCCCGGACGCCCGCGTGCAGGAGGGAGACGCCGTTTCCGTGCGCGGCTATGGCAGACTGACGGTGGAACAGGTGGGCAATCCCACCAAAAAAGGGCGCTTGCCCGTAACATTGATGCGATACGGTGTGAACCGATAGGCATATAGAAATGGATACTTGAAAGGAGCATGACCATGGCACTGACGATCGACGATATCTACGACAAAGAGTTTGCGCTTAAAGGCGGCGGATACGACCGGAACGACGTGGATCAGTTTTTGGATGAGATCTGCGATGAAATGACCAACATGCAGGACCACATTGAAAAACTTGAAAAGGCTCTTCAGCAGGCTCAGATGGAGACGGAAGCTGCCAAGGCTGCCGCTCAGAAGGCCGCGCCCGTGGTCGTGAAGAGCGAACCCGTGGTGTCCCGCACCAGCGAGACCCTCGAAGGCATTCTGCTCAGCGCCCAGCGTCTGGCGGATGAAGCCGTTGAGAATGCCAAAAACAAGGCTGAGACCATCGTGAAGGAAGCCAAGGAAAAAGCCGACCTGATCGTGGATGAAGCCCGTACTGAAAAGGAAAGCCTGTCCAGCGAGCTGGATACCCTGCGTGCCAGCGTGACCGAGTACAAGGATGGCTTCCTGAAGATGATCAACAAGTACAAGGCTCTGCTGGAGGCTGAAACGCTGTAAGCAGCCGCCATTAAAAAGAGCCGCCCGCCGGGCGGCTCTTTTTGGAGCATCATTCAAATGTACAGCACAGAACGTGCATGTGGATGGTGATGGTTTCCAGCGCAAGCGAAGCAAGCACTTCTTCAGGAACGGAGAAGGTCATGGGCGTCATGCGCAGGAAGGCGTGCGACTGCTCATTGGTCAGCGGCGTGGTCGTGCGGATTTCATTTGCCGAAATGATTTTTGCGTGCTGCTTCAGGTGGTCCATCACCTGAGCATTGTCATAGCTGCCGCCGTTGCGAAGCCACGGCGCGACCGCCTGACGTACCTCGCACAGATAATCCGTGCCAGGGATCACTTTGATCAGCTTTCCGCCCGGCTTGAGAACACGAGCAAATTCTGCATAATCAGCAGGCGTAAGCACATCCAGCAGCACATCCACGCTGTGGTCGGCAACCGGCAGATGCTTTAAATCGGCCACCAGCCAGTTGGCGCCGCTCTGGGCACGCGCAGCTGCTGTGATGGCATCGCGGCTGATGTCCAGCCCCAGAAACTGCGCTTGGGGAAAAGACTGCGATAACATACGCGCATACCAGCCTTCGCCGCAGCCGACATCCAGCACGGTGAGCGGTTCGCCAGACAAAAGAGCTGCGATCTGCCCGAGCACAGGCTGATAAAAACCTCCCTCAAATGCGATGCGGCGGCTCTCAAAAAGGTCGGTTCCGTATTTCTCGGCTTCCTGATCGTGATTAGGCGCGAGGTTTACATAGCCGCGCTTGCTCAGATCATAGCAGTGGTTCTGTTCGCATACAAGGCTTTGATCCGTTAGCCTGAACGCAGAGGCACAGCGCGGGCAGCGCAGCATGGGCATCAGCGGAGAAAGCCGCTGGGCGAGTACAGCAGGTTTCATTGCACACATCCTACTCATAATGGGATTAGCATTTCATTCGACAAACAAAAGGAATTTCCCTGCCTGGGTGCGGGAATGGAAGAGGGGAACCGTATGATCCTTTGCAAGGACAAAAAGTTTTATCAGACCGCTGCAAGACTGGCGGGCTTTATTGCACTGCAGAACGTGATCGTCTGCTTTGTGGGCCTTGTGGACAATATCATGATCGGCGCCTATTCGCAGGATGCGCTGTCTGGTGTGGCGCTGGCCAATCAGGTGCAGTTTCTGCTGCAGATGATCATGAACGGTGTAGGGGAGGGCATGGCGGTCATCGCTGCCCAGTACTGGGGCACACGCCGCACACAGCCCATTCGCCGGGTGCTTGCCATTGCGCTGGATGCAGCTGTTTTGCTTGGTCTGATCTTCCTGGCTGTTGCCCAGTTCTTTCCGGCACAGGTGCTGGGACTGCTTACCACTGACGCAGGTGCGATCGGCGAGGGCGTAACATACATGCGCATCGTCAGTTTCAGCTATGTATTCTTCGGGGCAGGCATGGTGCTCAACTCTGCCCAGCGCAGCATTGAAAATGTGCGCGTGGGCATGGTGGCGTCGCTGTTTGGCCTGGTGGTGAATATTGCGCTCAACTGGATGCTGATCTTTGGCCACTTGGGTCTGCCGCGTATGGGCGCAGCGGGCGCGGCGCTTGCAACGTTGATTGCACGCATTGTGGAATTTGGCGTGTCAGCCGTCTATACCTATCGCATTGACAAAAAGCTGGCGGTTGCGCTTCGTGACTTTGTCAAAATCAGCCGTGACATGCTGAAGGACTTTGTGCGCATTGCGGTTCCGGTCATGCTGTCAGGTGCCAACTGGGGTATTGCGCAGGGAATACAGACCAGCATTCTGGGCCATATGGGATCGTCGGCGATCGCAGCCAATTCCATTGCCAATTCACTGTTTCAGGTGGTATCGGTCCTGGCATTTGGTTTGGGCAATGCGTCCAGCGTGATGATTGGCAAGGCGGTCGGCAGCGATGATCTGGACAGGCTGAAAGGCTATGTCAATTCCCTGCAGCTGATGTTCCTTGGCGTGGGTGCGGCAACAGGACTGGTGCTATTTTCACTCAAAGACGTGGTGCTGGGCTTTTATGCCGTTACGCCTGAGGCGATGCAGCTGGCGCGCAGCTTCATGAATGTGCTGTCCATCACAGTGGTTGGCAGCGCCTATCAGGTGTCGTGTCTTACCGGCATTGTACGCGGCGGCGGCAATACCAAATTCGTATTTTACAACGATCTGGTGTTTCAGTGGATCATTGTGCTTCCGCTGAGCATGCTTGCGGCATTTGTGTGGAAGCTGAGCCCTGTGGCTGTGTTCTTCTGCCTGAAGTCAGACCAGCTGAGCAAGTGCATCGTCGCCGTATGGCAGGTCAACAGTTACCGCTGGGTCAAAAAAGTGACCCGTGACAGCGAGAAGTAATGCATTTTTCACGGGAAAACTTTTCAGTTGGCTTGACATTGGTAAACGGGTCGGCTATAATAGAATAGTTGTTTTGTGGTATCCTGCGTGTTGTGCGAAAGGCCACGCGCAACGCCATACATTGAAACTGCAAGGAGTGTTCACAGATGTTCCGTACCTATCAGCCCAAGAAGCGTCAGCGCAGCAAGGTGCACGGCTTCCGTGCCCGCATGTCCACCAAGAACGGCCGCCGCGTGCTGGCCGCCCGCCGCCGTCGTGGCCGCAAGGTGCTCAGCGCCTAAGCGTAAAGACGAATGCTCATAGCGTGATCGGTAAAGCCCGCCCCATTTCTGTATCGGGTGAAGTGGGTACGGGCTTTTCCGATACGCGCAAAAACCTCTCAGCTTCTGGAAAGGACGATGGCAGGCTTTGCAAAAGCAGAACCGATTGGGCCCCTCAAGGCAGTTCAACTACGTGTACCGCCGTGGCAAAAGGGCCAGCTGCAAGGAAATGAGCCTGCTGTATGTCAAAAACAGCCAAAAACGCGTCGGCTTTTCGGTCAGCAAGAAGGTCGGCGTGGCTGTCGTGCGCAACCGTACCAAGCGTCGACTGCGCGAATGTGTACGCCCGCTTCTGCCGCAGATGAAGGGCGGACTTTATGTTTTCGTGGCGCGTCCGGCTGCAGCGGAATGCAGCTATGATGAGCTTCTGGCGCAGGTGAAACGACTGCTGCGCAAAGTGGAGGCGCTCGAAAAGAACCCGGAGGAAAAACCACACGCATGAAACGGATCTTTCTGTTGCTGATCCGCTTCTATCAGCGGCATATCAGCGTACATACCCCGCCGGCATGCCGTTTTCGACCCACCTGTTCTCAGTATGCATTCACGGCCATTGAGCGTTTTGGCGCTCTGAAGGGCGGATGGCTGGCTCTGAAGCGTATTTTGCGCTGCAATCCTTTTTGCAAGGGCGGCTACGACCCGGTGCCTGAAGATTTAGACACGACGTTAAGGAGAGAGTAATTCCCAATGAGCGAACTGCTGGCCAAAATTTTGTATGGCATTAACTCCGTGATTCACAGCTACGGATGGTCCATGATCATCTTTACGCTGGTCGTCAAGCTGCTCATCATGCCGCTGGATTACAAGAGCCGCAAGGGTATGCGCCGCATGAGCGCCATCCAGCCGGAAATGATGCGCCTGCAGAAGAAGTATGAAAACGACAAGGAAAAGCTCAACCGCAAGGTTGCAGAGCTCTACCGCCGCGAAGGCGTAAGCCCCACCAGCGGCTGCCTGCCGATGCTGATCTCCATGGTCATCCTGTGGGTGATGTGGGGCGCCATGCGTACCGTTGCCGATACCGAACTGATTAACCAGTGCGTCAGCCTGCTGGTCAACGGCAGTGCGGAATACGAAGGTTTCCTGTGGATCAAGAACATCTGGATGCCCGACAGTCCCTTCGCTCCCACCATCGCCAACCAGAGCAGTCTTGCCATGATTACCGCCGAAAAGTGGGCGACCGCTTTTGCTGCGCTGGGTGCTGAAGAAGTGGCCAAACTGGCTGCGTTGGGCATCGATGCCACCAACTTTGGCAGCGAGAGCGTGCTGGCAGCCCTGCAGACCCTGCCCGTTTATGCCGAGCAGACTCAGCTGTGGTCCTTCATGCCCCGCCTGAACCTGATCCTCGCCAACCTCAGCATTTACGCCAGCAACAACGGCTGGTTCATTCTGCCTGTTCTGTCTGCTGTGACCCAGTTCCTCATGACGCAGTCCCAGCCCCAGCAACCCGCTGCCAATGGTCAGCAGAACAGCACCAACACCTTTATGAAGTATTTCTTCCCGCTGTTCTCCCTTTGGATCTGCTCCAGCTATAACGCGCTGTTCTCCCTGTACTGGGTGGTCAGCAACATCTTTGCCTGGATCCAGAGCATCGTGATGAACAAGATGTTCGAAAAGATGGACAAGGCGGAGAAGGCAACCGCGAAGGAGGGTACCGTAAAATGAGGTCCGTTGAATCCAGCGCCAAAACGATGGAAGAAGCCATCAGCCTGGGCTTGGAAGAACTGGGCGTGTCTCTGGCTGATGTCAAGATTGACATCATCGAGGAAGGCACCAAGGGCTTTCTGGGCATCCTGGGCAGCAAGCCTGCTGTTGTACGTCTGACTGTAAACGAAGAAGAAGCTTCTGATGATATGCTCAGCGCGCTTTCTATTGAAGAAAACGCCAAGGCTGAAAAGAAGCCCGCCCGCAAGCGCTCTGAGAAGCCCAATGCCGAGAAGAGCGAAAAGGCCGAAAAGCCTGCCAAGGCTGAAAAGCCCGCAAAAGCCGAAAAGCCTGCCAAGGTTGAAAAGCCTGTGGAAGAAAAGCAGATCGAGGAGCCCGAACAGAGCGAAATGGTGCTGCTGGATCCTGAAACGGCTGAAGGCAAGGCGCAGTCCTTCTTGCTGGACGTTACCCGTTTGATGGGCGTGAACGTCACCGTGAACGCCCGCCGCGATGAAGAAGGCAATGTGCGCGTCGATATGTACGGCGATACGCTGGGCATCCTGATCGGTCGCCGCGGCGAAACGCTGGACGCTTTGCAGTATCTGACCAGCCTGCATGTCAACCGTGGTCAGGAAGGTTACACCCGCGTAACGCTCGATACCGAGAATTATCGTGCAAAGCGTGAAGAGGCGCTGCGCCGTCTGGCCAACCGCATGGCCAATCGCGCTGTCAAGACCGGCCGCAAGGTCGTCATGGAGCCCATGAATCCCTATGAGCGCCGCATCCTGCACAGCGCGCTGCAGCAGAACGACGCCGTGACCACTCACAGCGAAGGCGAAGAGCCCAACCGCCATGTGGTCATCACTCTCAAGCAGCAGGGCTAAAAAAGTGTTTTTATCGACTGTGAAGCACATGCTTCGCAGTCGATTTTTTCTTGTCGCTGTGAAATGTGTGTGGTATAATACATATTGCACAAAAATGGATATTCCGGCCGACAGGCATTACGGAAATAGGGGGAAAAGAAAGTGGCAGGATATATTTCTGAAGCTGTTATTAAAAGGCTGCCTGCGTACTATCGTCATCTGAAGGAACTGGAGGCTGAGGGCGTCACACAGATCTCTTCAAAGGGACTGGGGGAGCGCATGGATTTTACGGCTTCTCAGGTGAGGCAGGATATCAATTGCTTTGGCGGCTTCGGACGGCAGGGATATGGCTACAGCGTGTCGGAACTGCGCGAACATATTGGTCATATTATGGGCGTGGATGAACGTCACCGCATGATCATTCTCGGCGCCGGCAATATTGGCCGTGCCGTTGCGCTTGCTGATTCTTTTCCACAGAATGGCTTTGTGACAGCTGCGATTTTTGACAGCGATCCTCACAAGATCGGCATGCAGGTGGATGCAATGGCTGTGCAGGATATTGCTGAGCTGAAACGTTATGTAGAGGAAAATGCTGTGGATATTGCTGTACTGGCTCTGCCTGTATCCTGTGCGCAGCAACTGGCGCATGAAGTGTACGACTATGGTATCCGCGGCTTTTGGAATTTTGCCCCTCTGGATCTGAAACTGCCCAAGGATGCAGCTGTGGTCAACGTTCATCTGGATGAGGGGCTTGAGGTACTCAGCTTCCGCATGAAGCACAGCCAGCCCTAACGAGGAGGACACGAATCAATGCCGTCAGGACGTTATGATGACAGGCGGATCACGAATGAAAAGGGCGAGTTTGCCGCGCCCGTCAGCCTGAGCGCAACGGCCTACGAAAGCATGCTCGACAGGCAGGATGAATCTGCCCGTATAGTAGATGAACCTTTTTTGTTTGATGATGAGCTGACGTGGAATCAGCAGCTGGAAGAAGAAAAGCCTGTGCCCAAACCAACTCAAACGCATCATCCTTCAACACGTCCGCCGATGAAAAAGCGGCGCAAACGCGGTGGATGGAAGGCCTATTGGTATGCGTTGGTGATCGCGTTCAGCCTGGCAGGCATTCTGGTGCTGGGCGTTTTGATGATGCCGCAGCTGGCTGGTTTTTTCTGGCGCGATTTTCCCAACTTTGCATTTGTTAACGGCGAACTGCTGCAGTATGATGCGGCGACGGTCGCAGCTTATAAGCAGTATCGTTCCTACATGGATCGTGACGTGATCTACCCGGGTGTTTTTATCGATGGCATCCATGTGGGCGATCTGACGGTCGATGAGGCACGTGAAATCCTCAGTGCTGCAGGAACAGACATTCCCAATGCGTTTTCGGTGACTGTGGCAATCGGCAACAAGACCTGGAAGGTCGACCCAACCAATGTGCCTGCCGCACGTGATTTGGGTAATGTGCTGGAAAAAGCTTATGCCATTGGCCGCACAAACACCACGGCGATCCAAACCACGATGCAGACGCCCTTCCGTCAGCGCACCAACGAAGCGGTGGCTCTGCGAACGGAAGGTGTCAACCTGACCACAACAGCCAGTTACGATCATGATGCTGTGCGCGCTGTGGTGGCGGAGATTGCTGCGTATGTGACGCGCGAGCCGATCAACGCGGAGATCATGTCCTTCGACTATAACACGCGTACCTTTGGTTTTACGGAATCCCAGCCGGGGGTAACGCTGGATCAGGAGCTGTTGTATCAAAAGCTGACAGCTGCGCTGGATCGCTGGGAAAAGGGCGTTACGGTCACGGTGGATCCGGTTGTTATACAGCCTGATGTGACTACGCAGGAAATGATGAACAACTTTACCCTCATTTCCGCCTATACGACTGAAACGACCCGCGACAGCAACCGCAATACCAATATTGATCTGGCCTGTCAGGCCATCAATGGAACAGCGCTCATGCCGGGCGAGACCTTCAGCTTTAACGAAACCACCGGTCAGCGCACAACGGCCAAGGGTTACAAGTCCGCAGGCGCCATCGCTGCGGGGCAGAGCATTGAAGAAGTTGGCGGCGGGATCTGCCAGGTATCGTCCACGCTGTTTAACGCGGTGGCGCGCGCCAACCTTGAAATCGTTTCCCGCAGCCCGCACGCATGGCCCAGTACCTACGTCAATATCGGCGAGGATGCTACTGTCAACTGGCCCAATCTGGATTTTAAATTCAAAAACAACACCAATAGCCCGGTCTTTGTGATCACCTATTACAAGGACAGGCAGATGAGTGCTGAAATCTGGGGCCTGTCATTGGGCAAGGGCGTTACCATTGACCTTGAATCGGTCATTACTCGTACGATGGAACCGCCTATGGACGTCAAGTATGTGTACAACCCGGAACTTGCTTACGGCGCCAGCGAAACCACTGTGAAGGCACGAACCGGCTATGTGGTGGATACCTACAAGATCTGGTACAAAGATGGGGTAGAGACCAGCCGCGAAGTGATGCATACCAGTACCTACAAAACCTATCAGCAGGTTGTTGAATACAATTACTGACCATCAGGGAAAGCACGTTGCTTTCCCTTTTTTGATAAGGATATGGATGGATTGTGAATTTTTTAGAAAGCGTCTTGCTTTTATTGTTTTTTTAGTGTATTATGTATTCTGAGGGAATAAGGGTTGCTTGAAGCAAATTTTTCCCCAATGAAAAATCCATCCCACCATTTTAAGAAAGAGGTTGTATGCACCATGGCCAAGATCGACCTGACTAAGTACGGCATCACCGGTACTACGGAAATCGTACACAATCCTTCTTTTGAAGAACTGTTCATCGAAGAGACCAAGCCCGAGCTGGAAGGCTTCGAAAAGGGCCAGGTCACTGAGCTGGGCGCTGTCAACGTTATGACCGGCATTTATACCGGCCGTTCCCCCAAGGACAAGTTCATCGTGATGGACGAGAACTCCAAGGACACCGTGTGGTGGACCTCTGACGAGTTCAAGAACGACAACAAGCCTGCTTCTCAGGAAGCCTGGGCTGAGTGCAAGCGTCTGGCTCAGGAGCAGCTGTCCAACAAGAAGCTGTACGTGATGGACGTTTTCTGCGGCACCAACAAGGATAGCCGTATGGCCATCCGCTTCATTATGGAAGTGGCCTGGCAGGCTCATTTCGTGAAGAACATGTTCATCAACCCCACCGCTGAGGAACTGGAAAACTTCGAGCC